>MPMZ01000039.1 GCA_002238765.1 Nitrospira sp. bin75 | reverse complement strand
AAGCATCGGCTGATCCGGCCCTATCATCCGCAGACGAATGGGATGGTCGAACGCTTTAACCGGCGGTTGAGCGAGGCCTTCCAGAGTCAGCCACCGCTTCGGCCCCATTGCCGTAATCGGTTTCGGAGTCATACCGAGCGGAACGCGTTTCTCACGCGGTTCGTGGACAATTATAATCGGACGCGGTTAAAGTGCCTCAACTATCAGACGCCCTTGCAACTCCTCCAGAATCACACGGGACAGTACACGAAAGCGGGGGTGGGGTAGAACCCTAACGCCGGGTGACTGCAAATGCCTCTACCTCCCCTTGCCCCTCCTTACAAAGGAGGGGGAATAGATGCTTCTACCTCCCAACTTTTCCCTCTTCGGAAAAAGTTCCCGTCCTTACAAAGGGGGGGGAACTGAGGCACAAAAGGAGACGGCGGAAATTGTCAACGAATGACTGAACACATACAGGGATGACGGAAAAAGAAAAGGCGGCCCTTGTAGGAAGAGCCGCCTTTCTTGAATCAATTCCCGGCTTTACTTCACATGAACTTCATGAACTTTTCCTTGGCTTCGTCCATGAGTTCGGCGGAGACCGTGGTCGCGCCGCGTTCCTGGGCCAACCGTTCGATTTCCTTGCGGGCCATGGGTTGAATGAAGTCCGGGATGTTGCGCAGTCGCTCTTCAGCTTCGGGCGACCAGGACATGCCGTTCGATGAATTCTTGGAATCATCCATGACCTGCAGCGTGACGGTCGCATAGCCGTGCTTCCGCGCATAGGTTTCCACGCTGCCCTTGACCATCGGCTGCACAAACGACGGCAATTTATCCAACCGTTCTTGCGCATCGGGGCTCCATTGGAGTGCGGCCGGTTGCGTGCCGGTGGAGGCCTCGCTTCCGGTCAATCCCATCTGCGCGACCATCGAGGAAAACGGACACCCGCCGGCCTCGCCTTCTTTGGCGGCGGCACCCGCCGCGGGGCTTGCAGTCTGCCCGGCGTTGATCTTGTCGTTCAGATAGTCCGCCATGGACCCCGACGCGGCCGGGGCGCCGACTTCTTCTTTTAACGTACCCTTCGTCATTTCCAATGGGGAAGGGGCCACTGTCCGCCCGCCAAGCTGAACGCCCAGGGAACTGACCATTTGCGTTTCGCCCGGATTCGTCACCATGGAAACCTTCGCGTCACAGGAAGGGCAGGCGAAAAACACCCCAAGCGAGCCTTCGGCGGGTTTCTCCACCTTTTCAAAACTCATATAGGTTTCACAGTTCAAGCAGACAAATTTCATGACAGCCTCACGCGGGAAATTTGAAGGTAAAAGGGACGAGTCCCATCGTTCGTTACAGTTTTTCAGCCAGCACTTTCTTGTAATCCAACATCGATTGAATGCGCCCGGCGATATCCGTAAAGCGCCGGTTCGTGGGATACTCCCCATCCAGCAGCGGGGTCCCTTTATCAAACGTCTTCGCAAAGTTCCGGTCAAACGGGATGCGGCCGAGCAACGGCAGATTGAGAGCTTCACACATGCCCTCCGTGTTGCCATCGAACAGTTCATTCTCAGCGCCACAAGACGGGCACCGGTATTGGCTCATGTTTTCCACGACGCCCAACACGGTGATCCCCAGTTCCGTGGCATAGCCGATGGACTTCTGCACGACGTTCGAGGCCACTTCGGACGGCGTCGTGACCACCACCGCACCGGCCAAGTCCGGGAGGAAGCCGGCGATAACCGGCGGTTTGTCCGCCGCGGCGCCCGGAGGAAGATCGGCCAACAGATAGTCCAAGTCTCCCCAGAGAATATCGGCAAGGAATTCGCGGATCACGTTCATTTCCATCAGCCCCAGCCAGACGGGACTCAAATCCATCGGGCCTTTCCACCGGACGGTAGCCGTCTCATTGAGCAGGAAATCCATGGAGGCCACTTTGATGCCATAGGGCCCTTCCGGCGGTCGCGCCCCGTCCGGCGTCACCTCGAGCCCCTTGCCCTGAATCCCCATCATGCGCGGCACGCAGGGCCCGTTGAGATCCACGTCGATGATCCCGACCTTGTGGCCTTGCCGTGCCAGGGCCAAGGCCAAATTGACCGTAGTCATGCTCTTGCCAACGCCGCCCTTGCCGCTCATCACCACGATCTTGTGCTTGATCCCGGACATGCGGTCCTGGACCTGCCGGGTCTGGCTGGTGATCTGCTGCACGACCTTGGCGTCGTCGGTGTATTGCAGTTTGCCCAGAATGCTTTTCAGGTCTTTTTCCATGGGGCCTCGTTGGCTAAAGGATTCGGCTCAAACGAAAAAGGTAGCATAGGGGTTTTGACCAGTCAATCAAGGGGGCGCGGCAAGGCCGGGGTAGTGCAACAAGTCACCGATGACATGTGTCCTGGGCCGGGGCGGTGCGGGCAGGGCGGGGTTCGGCAGGGGGGAGAAGGTGAACATGGGGGCCGGGTCCAGGCGGAGCGTGATCGCGACGGCGTGCATGAGTTCAGCGCCGTACACTTCCATGGCGGTCAAATTGCCGGCTGAGTGAGGAAAAGGGTGAAAGACCCGGAACACGTGACTGTCCCCGAAGAGCAGCAAGACCGGTTTCCGGAAGAACTTTGCCTTCCGGACAAGGGTCTCGGCGAATCCCTTGAATCCGGAGGCGGGGGCAAAAGTTTCCTGTTGCGGATCGAAGCCGGACCCGAACATGTCGGCATGAATGGCGACCACCACGGCCTTGGCGTCCGCAGCCCCGGCTTTGTCGAAGGAGTCCGCCAGCCATACCCGGTCCGCCTCGTCACGGGCCAGGAATTCCCCGGTCGCATCGGAGGCGTCGAAGTTGTTGTTGGAGCCGACCACGTGCGCGGTCACGAACCACACGTCTCCCCAATTGAACCGGCTGTTTTCCACGAACGGCTCGAATCCGGGCATGACGTCCGCCTGGCGTTCGAGACTGATCGGCTGCCCGCCGAGGCTCCCGGCCGTCGGGAAATAATGTGCACGGATGAAGCGCAGCCGGTCGAGCGGGTCATACGCGCCGGCCAGCAGACGGTGACAGTCCGTCCACTCGTTGTCTCCGGGGGTGTAGACGAGGGCCGACGCGAAGCTGTTCATGAAATCCCGCTGCTCCAGCAGCAGTTGGTCGGAGCAGGGGTCCAGGCCCGACTTGGTGTCGCCGAGGTGGAAGGTGAAGACGGGAGCGCGGTGGTTGATCTCCGCAATCAACGACTTGAACGCGGGGTAGGCTTGCTCGCGAGGGCCGTAGGGCATGTCGCCCAAGGCCACGAACGTGAACTCCGCGGCCGTTGCCCCGGTCGTGAGAGCGAGGCACGCACCGACGAGTGCCGCTGCGAACCGGCTTTTCATTGTGTTACCGGCGACCCGCTTCCAAAAGCAATGCGCCCAACTGCTTGACCCGCCGGAAATAGTCCAGGGGGTCCTCGCTCAATTCCGGAAGCACGGCTTCCAAATCGGACAGGCAATCTTCGAGGATCGTCACTCGTTGCGGGTCGAGTTCGTGCTCCTCGAAGAAATAGGCGACGCACCCGCAGACGACCGTGTCCAGGGTCATGAGTTCGCCTTCACGGGAGCCCACTTCGGCCGGCCATTCCGCCGCCTGGTGGACCTCCCACAACCGGGTCAGATCCTGGCTGTTCCCTTGGATCATGGCGTCCGTCTCAACCATGGAGAATGAGGTCCGCGGCCAGGCATACCGCGAGGGCCAGGTCGATCGTCCCACCGGCGCGGTACAGCCACGGCGGCCACGTGCCGAGCCATTGCCGCACACGCTCCCGCCATGATACCGGGGCCCCGAGCAACAGGCAGGCCTTGATCGCGGCCAGCGCGCCGCACACCGCCCAGACCCAGAACGCCGTGAGATCCGTGGTGCCGATCATCAACAGCAACCCGATGAGCAGGATCACCTGCCCGAACCAGAACCGCGGCCAGGGATCCAGGAGAATCCGTTTGGCCCAGACGGGCCCCATCGCCGGCACGACGGCCACCGTCAATCCTGCCAACCCCCAGGCCAGACTCGTCAACGCCATGAAGAGGTCTGCCATCAACTCTTCAACGCCTTTCCTTGATAGGGCGGACACCGCCCCTACAGCCACCCGCTCGCATGGATCAACAACAGCGAGAGCGTACACAACCCCAGCCCCAAAAAGCGATAGTCCACGGCGTCCCGGCTCAAACACCACCTCAACACGGCATGGCGCGTGTCGTCGCCCGACAACAGAAAGAACCCACCCTTCGCCAGCATGGCAAGCCCCGCGACCACCCATAAGCCCTGATAGGACAACTCGGACGCCTCCAGGAGCAGGACCAGGCCCGCCGCCATGGTGACCCCTGACCACGTCGCGTGTGACTGGGAGGCCGCGAGGGCCTGCCGGACGAGGGCGACGGTCCACACGGGCGCTACCAACAAGGCCAGCCCGTCGGCCATCCATAACCCTGCAATGGCCATCAGGAGATAGGACATCGCTTAGCCCGCCCCGGCTTGTCTGTATCAGGATGGTATGAGAGAAACCGCTACGGCAAGCGTGGCATTCACCGGGTTTGAGTGTCAAGCGAAGCGCTTGCCGCGACCATGCCCGGCTGCGTATGCTGCGCAAGCGATCATCATGTGCCTGTCTTCATTCCCACCAACTCCGAACGCGCCATGACCGACCAAGCCCTACAGACCGCCAAGGCTCTCGTTCAACTCATCCCGCCGTCCGTGGCCCCCGATTTCCTCGAAGAATACGGGCTGACCCTGACCAGCCAACAGGCGCAGGCCGTGACCAAGGAGTTGCTCGCCCTGAGCCTGTATTGGATGACCTGCGCCGTGCGCGTGAGTATCCCGGAACCCGCGTGCAGCCAACTCCACGAATCCATCCGTGAGCAGGTCCGTGAAAAATGGGGCAGCCGGTTCGGCCTGGTCCACGTGCCCATCGATCAGTTTTATGCCGAGATGGAACGCAAGCACCGGACGTGGGAGGACATCACCCAACAAGGCGGGGAACCCATTGCGGTCCTGAGCACGGCGGCTGAAGCGCTGGAGGACGACAACGTGACCGCCGCCCACGACCGGCAAAACGTGCTGGCGGTGCTGCTCGATCTGGTGCCGATCGACGAGATCGGGGAACTCGTCGCCGAACTGGAGGAAACCCTCAGATAGGTACGGGAGAGCAGAGATGACGAACAAGGATGTGCTGGTTGAACGGATACGTCCGATACTCTCGCGGCGGAAGGGATTCTCTGAGAAGAAGATGTTCGGCGGCGTCTGTTTCATGATCAACGGGAACATGTGCGTCGGCACATGGAAGGGATCGCTCATCGTGCGGCTCGACAAAGAACGTCACGACGAGACGCTGGCGCAATCGCACACGAAACCCGCCAATATCACGGGACGCATCATGAAAGGATGGGCGCTGGTTGAGCCGGCAGGTATCGAATCGGACCATGATTTGAAAACGTGGGTGCGCCGGGCCGCGAAGTTTGCCGAGTCGCTTCCGGTCAAGCGACGATCCTTCTCCGGACGTTGAAGGCGTGTTCGCCACTGCAACCAACAGCCCGGCCCTTCATGGGTCCATCGAGGCTATCGGGCGTTCGGCTATTAGAGGCCCGTGTGTGCACGCCGGCCCGTCAGCCGAAGGCCATCGACCAGGTTCAGGCCCAGAAGCGCGATGTTCAGCGCTCCCATGACGAGTTCCAGGACCTGTACCGCATAGAAGGTTGCGTCGAATGCATAGGCATCGGCCTTGTAGGCCAGAAACAGCGCGGCCGGAATCAGGATGACGATGCCGTTGGCGGCGATGAACGGCATCCGCTTGCTCTTGCGGGCGACCAATCGGTCTGTTCGCCCGCGGCCGAGCATATGGCCAGTACCCCCTGCCAGGGCGAGGGACGGAATGAGCACCAGGAAGCCCCAGGGAATCAGGAGCTTGATGGTCCTGATGTCGTCCTCCGTACCGAAGAATTCCGAGCCCAGAGTCGAGACCCAGAACGCCGCGATAATCAGAATCGCCAGAACGCCGGCAACGGGGTGAAGTTTCCTCTTCATCTCAGAGCTCTCTTGAAGATACGGACCGTACCATAAACACGTATCGTACGCCATGACAACGGCCCGGACGGGGGGTTGCAGAATGTTCAGTATGTTCTACAATGGCTCGTTGTTTGTCCGGGATTCCGGGCTGCGGCTGCAGAGCCGCACTGCTTTCTGACCCGTACCGAGAAAGGACGTCCGCTATGGAACCGGTCGCTCATCAGGAGCCGTTGTCTCGCGCCGAGGAGATTCAGCGCGAGAACTTTCGGGCGATGCTGGAGATGTTTCTGGATTTTGCGAAGAAGACCGAACCGTTATGGCCTACGACGGTTCATGATCATGTCCTTCGGGCACTTTCGGAATTTGAGCGTCAAACCGGATCACTTCAAACAGCGTCTGATAGACGTGCTTGAAGACGTACTCCCTGCACGAGGCGAGCGCGTCCGTGTGGGGGAGTGTGATGATCGCTTGTTTCATGGAGTGCTCGGGATGATCCAGTTCGCACTCCGCGGTGATTTGTCGGGTGTTTCCGTCAATGACAATGCGGGCAATGGTAAACTTCGGGTCTTGCATCATGTTTCTTTCTTCGTTCCTTCGTTCTGGTTGTAACCGGTGAGTTCTCTTCTTTGTGCTAAATTCGTGCTACGTCTGTGTAAAAGGTGACGCGGACCTGATGCTGACGGGCCACGCCGCGGAGTGAGCGATCCTCCTCCAACTTCGCTTGTTTGTGCTTACCGAGGCTGGCGTTTCCCTCTGCCGGCGCTTGCATCGGACTTCCCGACCGGGAGGGAAGCTTTCAGAATCCCCAGATGGCCCGGTTGCCGGACGCCTAGGACCTCAGGCCGCTGTTGCATGCCTGCCGGGCTCGCCTGGAATTCACTTCGCGGAACAACTATCTTGCAATATACGCAGATCAATCTATTTGTCAATGCGTATTACACAGCATGCTCATCGGGGATGACAGACGGCGAAAAAAGGGGGTTATAAATACCGGTGGGTGACGGCGTGCCCCTGGTCGTCCAGTTCGTAGAGCAACGGGGCGCCGGTGGGGACGTTCAGTTCGAGCACGTCTTCGCGGGAGAGCCGGTCGAGGTGCATGACGAGGGCGCGCAGGCTGTTCCCATGCGCCGCGACCAAGAGCGTCTCGCCGTTGGCGAGGCGCGGCCAGATCCGCTCCCGGTAGTAGGGCAGCACGCGTTCGGCCGTGTCCTGCAAACTTTCTCCGCCCGGCGGCCGCACGTCGTAACTTCTCCTCCACAGTTTGACCTGGGCTTCGCCGTATTGTTCCGCGGTCTCGGTTTTGTTGAGGCCTTGCAGTTCGCCGTACATGCGTTCGTTCAACGCCTGATCCCGTTCAACCGGCAGCCCGGGTTGGCCGATGACGTCCAACACGATCTCCAACGTCCTGATGGCCCGCGTCAACACGGAGGTAAAGGCATAGTCGAACCGATAGGCGCGGAGTTTCTCTCCGGCTTCCCGCGCTTCCTGTTCACCCTTGGGGCTGAGGGGGACGTCCACCCACCCGGTAAACCGGTTTTCGAGATTCCATTGTGATTCACCGTGGCGAATCAAGACAAGTTGTTTCATGCGTCCTCCTCATGTGCGAACCGGGCGAACACCCATTCGCTTCGCTCAGGGCAGGCTCCGGTTCGCCCCTACAGGGCACCCGTTTCGTTCCCCTTGCTTTGCTTTTCCACACCTCGTACCATGCCAAGCACGTTCATTTCCCCGCCAGCTCCCCGCTAACACCCGCGGGGACAGACGTCGGGGACAAGCCTCCGATGACAACCAATATGGCGCGTATGGCTCAACCAGATCGACCGCAGCTCGATGCACAGTGGTGGATCACGCTGGCGCAGCGACTCGACATCCAGGAGAAGGTCGAGCAGTTCTTTCGCGACGCGACGACGCCCCACAACGTGCTGGACCGCGTGGCGGAAGTCGATGGAGACATGCCGTATATCCTGTTTGTCCTGGTGCGCCATTGGATCCCCGTCGTGTTGCCCCCGCCGGGCCGCGAACGCGTGGCCAAACACGATCAGGATTACTGGCTGGAATCGGCGCACATCCTCGAGGCCGCAGTGACGCGCTTGCGTGAATTAAAACCCCTGATCGACCTCCTGACCACGGTCAACCCCTTTGAGCCCAAGCCGGCGCCGTCCGCTTCCCCGGTCGTCGAGGTCGAGTTGGCCAACATGTTGCAGGACATCGCCAAGGTCGCGGGCAGCTACGGCGGGCCGGATTATACGTCGATCATCAAGAATTTCGATCCCATTCCCTTGCGACAAACTCAACCCTTTAAGCACAACAAGAAACACAGCGCCGAGTTGTGGGTCGTCTTTCTGCTCCGTGAGCATTTCCGCACCCTGAATCTGGGGAAAGACCGCTATTGGCCGCTTCTCACGGACGTGGTGACCGCCGCCGGCATTCGTCAACCGAATGACTATCCGTTTACCCCGGGCGAACTCAAATCCTGGTGGACCAAGAACTGGCCCCGAACCTACACCCTGTTGAAGGAAAAAAGCGACGACGGGCTGCCCACCGTGCATACGGCTTACCAGAGCGACTATGAATGGTTTCAGTCATGGTTCATGTGGGAGTTGTCACAACCGGCCGGCCCCGGTCGCTGATCCCCGGTCCGTTCACGGGCCGGTCGTCATAGAATCATCCTGCGGCCCTCCATCTCTTCCCCGCCGGGTTCGCCGTCAGGCAATGGGAACTCGTCTTCGGGCGGCGCGTCCCCGAGCACGGCAAGAAAGACGCCAATCTTCAACAGGAATGACGCCGCCACCAACCAGAACACGTAGGGTTGAACGCCCCCTTCATCCGTGAGCTGCCGCATGCGGGCCACGGGGTCCAGACCGGTCCCGGCTTTGGCCTTCAGCAACAGGTCCCGCAGGTGCCAGTAATACACGTAATTGGCGCTCCCGCTTGCGATGATCGACCACACGATCGGCACCGTGATGTCGCTGGTGATAAACACGGACACGATGGGGCCGATAAAATAGACGAACGCAAACAGGTACATTTTGCGATACAGAAACCAGAGAAAGGGCTCGACTAAAAACGGAGCCCAGTTCCACGTGAGCGAAAAGCGGGGACCTTGTGCGGAGTGAAAGCGTCGAAACGCGTGCCGGTAATAGTCCCACGCGGGTTTCCACGACCAGCCACCTCTCAACGAGAATTGGAGACAATTTCCGGGACCGATCAACGTGCGCCAATTCTGCTCCTCCTGATCGGCCTCGGAGGCCGCCGCCTCCGCCTGAGGGGAAAATTCCTTTCCGCATCGCAGGCAAAACTGGGCATCATCGGGATTCTGTTGTTCGCAGGAATCGCAGGCTCTCATGGTTTTCGTTATACCATGCGACTGTTGCGGAAGGCCACCGGGCGAGGACGTGGCTAATAACTGCGACGCTGACGGGAGGGGGAAGACGGGAATGCAAAGGCCGTAAAGACACTGGATTCCCGTAGATCGACTGGATCCCCGATTAAGAACGTCGGGGACAAGCGTCGAGAATGACAGCTAAAAGAAAGGCGAGTGAGGCTTGTCTGGAGCAAACGGGGCGTTTATGCTTCATCATATATGAGCTTCAAAGTCGAAATTAAGAATATCGGCAAACTCACTGATGCGGAATTACGTATGGGAAGGTTCACCGTGTTTGCGGGGCCTAACAATACAGGGAAGAGCTTTGTCTCCAAGCTTCTCTATTCGCTTTTTGAGTCAATGAATGAAAACTATGCAGAAACGTATATAAACAAATTACTCCAGCCAGTTAGAGACAATTTGATAAAGCTGATGCAACGCGAACTACCTGATGACAAGGAATCCAAGTTATTACTTCTGCTTAATGAGATTAAAGAACTGGAATCTCTTGCTCGTAAGGCTGACAACTTTGAAAGATTGAACGAAGTTTGTTTAAGTCTCAGGAATCGGACAGAAAACATGCGGCAGACAGGCATTGAGGTTTCGCCGACTTCGAGCGAGATATTCTGGAAGGAATATCAAGATTTCCATGACTCTCTGAATATGATGCAAGAGACCTTGGATGAATTTAAAACGACACCTGATCAAGCGTTGGGCAAAGCCATTGTTCGTTCAGGTATGCGGAACAAAATCCGGCAAAACCTGATTCAAAATTTTCAAGTGCCAAGCCTTTCAGATCTGAGCCGTGACGAAAATGTCTCATCGAAAGTCGATGTCGAAAACATCGGAAGTTTTGAATTTTCAAATGGAGAAACCAGATTCGACACCGATGTCTCGGGGATAAAACAGTTGCAGCAGTACTCCAACGTCATCTACCTGGAATCACCGGTTTACTGGAAATTGAAAAACGCATTGGAAGACCTCAATCCTTCCCTCGAATTTTTCGGCAGAAGGGGGAGAGCGCGCCTCACGGGCGTCCCAGGATATTTCTATGACCTTGCCAGAGCATTGAAGTTCCAATACACCGGAGACATGGCGTTCCCGGATGTGTATGAACGGTTGACCGGCAGCAATGTCATTGGCGGAAAGCTTGCGATTTCCGAAACCGGCGATTTGTCGTTTCATGAAAACGGTCTCAGTTTCTCATTGCCTGTCACGGCCATGGGAATTGCCAACCTCGGCATCCTGGCGTTGTTGATCGAGCGCAAGGTGCTGGATGAAGGATCGTTTCTTTTCATTGACGAGCCGGAAGCACATCTGCATCCGGCCTGGCAGGTCTTCATGGCGGAAACCCTTTTCGAATTGTCCCGTCAAGGCGTGAGCGTCGTGATTGCCACGCATAGTGCGGATATCCTCAAATGGCTGGAAGTTCACGTAAAGAAAAATCCCGATGACGAGCAACTCGTTGCCCTCAACCGATTTTCTGCCAATGGCTGTGCGGTCGATGAAGACTTTGAAACCAGGATAGCAGAGATCAAGCAGGAATTAACCAAGCCCTTCTCCGATCTGTACTTGGAGGGGCTATGATTGCCCTTGAAAAATTCCTGGAACCGATTCAGATCGCAGGCAGCCCCCTTGAAAACCACCGGGCATATCGCATGGATGGGCAACCAGATATGAGGAAAGGTGCGGGTTTGGGCACATGTGCTTGCTGCGACTATTTTGTGACAAACACCGACTCAATTTTTCTTATTGAGGAGACGGAACTACTGAAAAGCATAAAGGGGTGGAAAAAGAAGGTTGAATACTTAAACAAAAATGACCAGAAAAATTTTGTTGATGAAAAAGTAAAAACGGAAAATCGCTTAAAGGTTTATGGGGCCTTACTGGTCCTAGCCCGCCTGACAAATAGATATGCCGAGGTAAGAAACCTTGTTGGTGAAAAGAAATATTGTTTCTGGCTTGTTGTAAGCGGCCTATCCACTGCAGAAGACAAGAGATACATTGATAACTTGAAAGACCATTTAACGGGTGCATTGGGCGGGGCTTTATCGCCGGAGGTGATGGATAAAGTTGAGGTTTTTCCTGCTAACTATTTGGAAGGTAAACTATCTGCAAATCAGGCCGCGCCTTGAACCCAGCATCCGAACTACGCAGACCTACCCGAACGCGGGCGCGTGTTGAAGATTAAATGTCTCTCAACGGAAATTACGCTTTCTTGACTGAATAGAACGGCGCATCTGCTTGGCTTTCAGTCGATTCCGTATACCTCACCCAGCCTCCTTGGGGGCTGCTGTCCTCCGTGTATGTATCGACTCATTCGTTCATAATTTTCTGTCGCTCACTCACCTCAACCCTCTCCCGATTCAGGGAGAGGGAGGAAAGCGCAATGAGTAGGTGCACGCCTTGCCCACGCGGGAAGCTGCAGGCCCCATTCCATTGCACCACTGAGAAGCCCTGTGCTAGATTCGCCTTTTCCCATGCGAGGTTTCGCCGTCATGCTGACTGAAGATCTGCAACAGCGTTCAGCCCGGACGATCATGAATACCTATGCCCGGTTCCCCATCAGTCTGGTTCGGGGTAAAGGGTGTAAGGTCTATGACGCCGAGGACCGGGAATACCTGGACTTTGTTGCCGGCATCGCGGTCAATGCGCTGGGTCACGGCCATCCGGACCTGGTCACGGCCATCGAACGACAAGCGCGTCACCTCCTGCATACGTCGAACCTGTATTATTCCGAACCGCAGGTGCTGCTCGCCGAGCGATTGGTGGCGCATTCCTTTGCCGACAAAGTGTTCTTTTGCAACAGCGGGGCGGAGGCCAACGAAGCCGCCATCAAGCTCGCCCGCAAATATTCTTTTGACAAATACGGCCCGGACCGCCACGAGATCATCACCATGCAGAATTCGTTTCATGGCCGGACCCTGGCAACTCTGACCGCTACGGGACAGGCCAAGGTGCAGCAGGGATTCGCACCGCTCCCGCAGGGGTTCAAGTACGCCGACTTCAACGACGTCGCCTCGATTGAACGCCAAATGGATCAGCGCACCGCCGCGGTGATGCTTGAACCCATACAGGGCGAGGGGGGCGTGGTGGTGGCCGATGGGGCGTTCCTGGAACACCTGCACGCGCTCTGTCGCGACCGCGACGTGCTGTTGATTTTCGACGAGGTGCAGACCGGCATGGGAAGAACCGGCACCCTGTTTGCGTATGAACAGTACAACGTCCGGCCGGATGTCATGACCCTGGCGAAGGGGTTGGGCGGCGGGCTCCCCATCGGGGCCTGTCTCGCCACCGACGAGGTGGCGCACGCGTTCGGGCCGGGGTCCCATGCGTCCACGTTCGGCGGAAATCCCCTGGCCTGTGCCGGTGCCCTCGCCGTGCTCAACGCCTTGCTGGACGACCGTCTGCTCGAACGCAGCCAGGCCGCGGGGGCCTATTTGCACAAAGGGCTCCACTCCTTGCAGAACCGGTTTTCCATGGTCACGGCGGTTCGCGGCCTGGGGCTCCTGCAAGGCATGGAACTTTCCATAGACGGGCAAGCGGTCGTCCAGGACTGTCTGGCCCGGCGCATGTTGATCAACTGCACGATGGGAAACGTGCTCCGCTTCGTGCCGCCGTTGGTCGTAACCAACAGTGAGATCAATCGTTTGTTGGACGTGTTGGCCGGCGTGTTGCAGAAACGGCTCGAGTCGCTTCCGCATCATCCATGAAGACGGGGAGCATTGATGTTGCACGCACACCGATTGGGACCTGACGTATGACCTTGTTGGGACATTCCATCCCGGACCCCGGCGTTTTGACGGCCCCGCCCGCAACGGCGGCGGGCCGGACGAAAGACCTGCTGGCGGTCTCCGACGTATCCGGCAGCCAGCTCTTTCGCTTGTTCCGCGTTGCGCGCGAACTCAAGGCCGCCCCGCGGACCGGACCGGCTTCTCAATGGCTGTCGGGATTGACCCTGGGACTCCTGTTCGAGAAGCCCTCGACCCGCACGCGGGTTTCCTTTGAAGCAGGTATGCATCAATTGGGGGGACAGGCCTTGTTCCTGCCGTCGGATACCATCCAACTCAGCCGTGGGGAAAGTCTCGGTGATACCGCCCTGGTGCTTTCCCGGTATCTGGACGGGCTCGTGATCCGCACGTTCGAGCAGACCACGTTGGAGGAGTGGGCCCGCCATGCCACCGTCCCGGTCATCAACGGATTGACGGACCTGTGTCATCCCTGCCAGATCCTGGCCGACCTGTTCACGATCATGGAAGTCAAGGAATCTTTTGCCGAGGACGCGTTCGAAGGCTTCAAACTTGCGTACGTGGGTGATGGGAACAATATTGCGAATTCGTTGATCGAGGCCGGAGCGAAAGTGGGGATGCACGTCGTGATCGGATGTCCGTCCCAATACCAACCCGATCCCGGTATCGTCGCACGAAGCCGCGACGAAGCCGGCCGCACGGGCGCGACCATCGAAATCGTCCACAATCCCGCCGTGGCCGCGGAGAACGCCGATGCCCTCTATACGGACGTCTGGACGAGTATGGGACAGGAGCACGAACAGGCCGAACGCGTGAAGGTCCTGGCTCCGTACCAATTAAACGAACAACTGCTCCGCCGGGCGAAACCGTCGGCAGTCGTGTTGCATTGCCTGCCGGCCCACCGGGGTGAGGAAATTACCGCAACGGTCCTGGACGGGCCGCAATCCGTGGTCCTGCAGCAGGCGGAAAACCGCCTCCACGTTCAAAAAGCGATCTTAACGGAATGGCTCGGCCGGCCCTGGCCCTGAGGCCCCCACGACGATGTCGACACGCTCTTCGCATACGATCAAGAAAGTCGTGCTGGCCTATTCCGGCGGCCTCGACACCTCGGTGATTCTGCAATGGCTCCGGACGGAATACCAGGCCGACGTCATCGCCTTTTGCGCGGACCTCGGCCAGGGCGAAGACCTCGCCGCCATCAAGAACAAGGCCGTGGCCGTGGGCGCGGCGAAGGTCTACGTGGAGGATCTCCGAGAGACGTTCGTGAAGGATTACGTCTTTCCCATGCTCCGGGCCAATGCCGTGTACGAAGGCTGTTATTTGTTGGGCACCTCGATCGCGCGGCCGCTGATCGCCCGGCGCCAGATCGAGATCGCCCAACAGGAAAAAGCCCAGGCGGTAAGTCATGGCTCCACCGGCAAAGGGAATGACCAGGTCCGGTTCGAGCTCACGTATACGGCCGTCAACCCCGATATCGCGATCATCGCGCCGTGGCGGGAATGGTCGTTTCAGTCCCGCGGTGAGTTGATTCGGTACGCCCGCAAACACGGGATCCCCGTGACCGCCACCAAGGCCAAACCTTACAGCATGGACCTGAACCTGTTTCACGTGAGTTACGAAGGCGGGATCCTCGAAGACCCCTGGAAAGCCCCGCCCGAATCCATCTTCCAGATGACGGTCTCGCCGGAGCGCGCGCCGGACAAGTCGAGACAGATTGAAATCACGTTCGAGCGCGGCGACCCGGTCGCGGTGAACGGCCGGCGCCTGTCCCCGGCCAATCTCCTCGATCTCCTCAACCGGCTCGGGGGACAACACGGTATCGGGCGGGTGGACCTGGTGGAAAACCGGTACGTGGGCATCAAGTCGCGCGGGGTGTATGAAACACCCGGCGGCACGATCCTGCACGCGGCGCACCGCGGCATCGAATCACTCACCATGGACCGGGAGGTGCTGCACCTGCGCGACAGCTTGATTTCCCGGTACGCGGAACTCGTGTATTACGGCTATTGGTTCGCTCCGGAACGCGAGATGCTGCAGAAGCTCATGGATGAAGCCCAACGCGGGGTGAACGGGACGGTCCGGCTGAAGTTATACAAGGGGAACTGCACGGTCACAGGCCGGCGATCCGATTCGTCGCTTTACCGGGAAGATCTCGCGACCTTCGAAGAGGACCAGGGGTATCGCCAGCAGGATGCCGAAGGATTTATCCGGCTCAATGCCTTGCGCCTGGCGATCATCAAAGCCCGGAAAACGTCGCGTTCCCGGGGTGCCACCAGTCGAAAAACCAAGCGGTCGCCATGAACTCCGGCAAGCGTACACCACGTCGCTTACGTCCGGCCGCTCGTTCCGACCGGACCGCGTCCCCGGCCAAGAAGGGCGCTCCTTCAAAAGCCTGGACCGGGCGAATCGCCGAGCCGACGCATGAATTGGTCGAACGCTTTACATCCTCCCTGCCTTTCGATCGACACTTGTTCGAATACGATATCCTGGGCAGTCTGGCCCACTGCCAGGCCCTGGAAAAGGCCGGGATCCTGACCCGTTCGGAACGTCGCGCCCTGACGCGCGGGCTCGAACAGGTTCGGGACGAGCTTCGTGAAAACCGTTTCCGCTTCAAGGCTGCGGATGAAGACATTCATATGGCGGTGGAGCGGCGGCTGACGGAAATCGTGGGCCCGGTAGGGGGGAAACTCCATACCGGCCGGAGCCGGAACGATCAAGTCACGCTGGATCTCCGGCTGTACCTGCGAGACCACCTCCGGACGTTGGAGGCGCGGCTGCAAGACCTGCAGCGGGCGTTCCTCGGACAGGCCCGGGAACACCTCGACGTGATCATTCCCGGGTATACCCATTTGCAGCGTGCCCAGCCCGTCTCGCTGGCCCATCATTTCCTCGCGTACGTCGAAATGCTGGAACGCGACAACGCACGCGTGCGGGACGCCTATAAACGCGTAAACGTGATGCCTCTCGGTTCGGGCGCCCTGGCCGGCAACAATTATCCGATCGACCGGGCCTTCACCGCAAAGCTGCTGGAGTTTCCCGCGCTGACCCGCAACAGTCTGGACGGGGTCTCGGACCGGGATTACGTGGCGGAAACGCTCGGGGTATTGGCCATCATCATGATGCACCTGTCGCGGTTGAGCGAAGAACTCGTCTTGTGGGCGTCATATGAATTCTCCTTCGTCGAACTCCCGGACGGCTTTTGTACCGGCAGCAGTATGCTGCCGCAGAAAAAGAACCCGGACGTGCCGGAACTGATCCGCGGCAAGACCGGGCGGGTCTACGGGCATTTTCTCTCGATCATGACGACCCTCAAGGGACTCCCGCTGAGTTACAATCGAGACCTGCAAGAGGATAAGGAACCTCTTTTTGACGCCATAGGAACTGTGCTAGAGTCCCTCACAATCTATGCCGAGTTGATCCGGCGTCTTCGCATCCGCCGGGACGTGCTCTCGGGAGCCGTGGGATCCGGGTTTCTGCTGGCCACCGAGTTGGCCGACTACCTGGTGAACAAGGGCGTCCCCTTTCGAGAGGCCCATGGCATCGTCGGTCGATTGGTGCGATACTGTCTTGAACGCCGGATGGAATGGCAGGATCTCTCGTTGGCCGATCTGAAGGCCGCGTCCCCGCATTTTTCCAGGGGCGCGCTGTCGTGCCTGAGCCTCGAAGGGGCCGTTGACCGGAAGGCCCAAACCGGGGGCACGTCCCGGAAGCAGGTGACCCGTCAGATGAACGCATGGGAAGCGCGTCTCGCCAAGAAACCGAAGAACTGAAAAAAATGTTGTACGATTCCCGACGTCCCGCTCTCCGACGGATCCTCGTGTTGACGGTCCTGTGTTCGGTTGCGGCGGGCTGCGGGGTGAAGGGGGGCCCGATCGCCCCGGAAGACATCGGGATTGAAGCCAAGATCCGGGCCCAACGACAAGCCGAAGAGAAACGCTCGACACCGGAGGAGCCGGAGGTCGTGCTGCCCCCTCTTCAACCCGTCGGGACCCAATAACCGGCCTTGAGGGGAGCCACGTGATTCGGATAAATTTCGACACTCCTCAACCTGTGGGCTCGACGCTATCGTAAGGGAGATTGTTGTATGGACGCGAACGCAGTACGCGAGAAAACCCGGACGTTACTTCTCCTCGATCCCTACCCCAGGAACAATCCCTATCGCATGACGCCGAGCGAGCGGCGCTCCATCTGGTTCCCCAAGCTCAGTTTGCCGGTCATCGCCGCGTACACGCCGCCCGACTGGGACGTGAAGCTGGTCGATGAGGCGGTCCAGACCATCGACTTCGATGAACCTTGCGACATGGTCGGTATCTCCGTGATGACCTGCTATGCCCCGCGGGCGTACGAGCTCGCCACGGAATTTCGCAAACGCGGGAAGACCGTGGTGCTCGGCGGCGTCCATCCGACTTATTGTCCCGAGGAAGCCCTGCAATATTGCGACACCATCGTGTGCGGGGAGGCCGAAGACCTGTGGCCCCAAGCCATGGCGGATTTCGAAGCCGGGCATATGAAACGCATCTACCGGATGGAGCACTTCCCCGCGCTGGACGACTATCGCGCCCCGCGGATTCAACTCCTCAGCCCGGATTCCTACATGACCCGGCATTGTACGTTCACCACGCGCGGCTGCCATTTCGATTGCGAGTTTTGCAGCGTGTCGCCCTTCAACGGGAAAACCACCAGGCGGCGGCCCGTGCCGGAAGTGATCGAAGAAATGAAACGCGTCAAGGAATGGATACGGGCCGAAGTAGTCGAGCGCATGACCAAGGGCTCGTTGTGGGAAGCCGTGACCATCGCGTCAAAAATCTGGGTGGGCCTCGAAGAAGGGTCGATCGTGGCCTTCGTGGACGACCTGCACAACAGTCACCGGGCGTATTGCCGGGAGTTGTGGCAGGCCATGAAATCCCTGAACATCAAATGGGGGTGCCAATCCACCCTGTTTCTGGGAGACGATCCGGAGATGGTCAAATTGGCGGCCGAGAGCGGCTGTATCTCGGTCTTCGTGGGCATGGAGTCGATCTCCGAGAATTCCCTGGCCGAAACCAACAAGGGCTTCAACCAGGTCAGAAAATTCGAAGACCAGATCAAAATGTTTCACGACCACGGCATCATGGTGAACCCGGGCATGGTGTTCGGGTTCGATAACGACGACGAATCCGTGTTCGAATCGACGCTGAATTTTCTCGTCCGCAATCGCGTGGAACTGGCGTATTTCAACGTCCTGACGCCCCTGCCCGGGACCGCCTTGTATGACAGGTACACCCGCGAAGGCCGGATTTTCGATCGGGACTGGGCGAAATACGACGGGAAGCACGTGGTGTTCCGCCCCAAACGGATGACGCCGGAACAACTGCAGGAAGGTTTCTTCTGGGCCAATCATGAGTTCTATTCGTTGCGCTCCATTTGGCACCGGCTCCGGCATACCAGCCAACGCCTGGTCCCCCGCATCGAAATGAATTACGAATTTCGAAAGCTGATCAAGCGATCCTGTCCCCAGGGGACGCTCTCTCCCATTGCGGCCGTGCTCAAGGATCTGCAGGCGAAACTTCCCTCGATGGACACCGCTTCGCTCATTCCCAACGCCCTGCATAAGATGAAGGTCCCGACGAAGCCGCACGAGTTGTTCCTGAGTATCAAGGGCCGGCGCCACGATGCGTCCGTCGCGCTCTTTATCGACCTGGAGGGAACCTTGGATCATTTGAACGCCCGGGAACTCCTGGATCGCATCAAGGACGCGGCGCAAAAAGCCAGGATGGACATCGTCGTCAACTTCGAACATCTCCGCCAGGCCACCCCAGGGGCGATCCGGATGCTCCTGGACCAGGACGTGCTCAAGACGGTGACCCCCTACGCGAAGCTGCGCTATCGTAAATTGCAAGACGCCTTTCATTCGGCCTTGGAAGGGTTGACGCTGTTCGACCCCGAACTGTTTGACGAGCTGCCACAAGATGCATGATTTTCACTATCACAATGATGCGCTCTTTTGTGAAGACGTCCCGCTCGAACGACTGGCCAAGGAACAGGGCACACCCTGCTACCTCTACAGTCACGCGACGCTGACCCGGCACTTCCAGGCCTTTGACCAGGCTTTCGCTCCGGTTCCCCATCTCATCGCGTTTGCCATGAAGGCCAATTCGAACCTGGCCATACTCCGGCTCATGGCATCGCTCGGCAGCGGGGCCGACATCGTGTCGGGCGGCGAATTGTTTCGCGCGTTGCAAGCCTGCATCCCCCCTGACAAGATCGTGTTCGCCGGGGTCGGCAAGAGTCCCGAGGAAATCGCCTATGCCCTGGACTCGGATATCCTGTTGTTCAACGTGGAATCGCCCGCGGAACTTCAAGCCATCAACGACGTGGCAAGGGGAAAAGGCGCGCGGGCGCGCGTGGCGTTGCGGGTCAACCCGGACATCGACCCCATGACCCATCCCTATATCACGACGGGGTTGAAAAAGAGCAAATTCGGCATCGGCGCGGACCGGGCGTTGGAGGAATTCTCCAAGGCGGCGGCGCTCTCCAACGTCGAGATCATCGGGGTGCATGCGCACATCGGCTCTCAACTGACGCAGGTCAGTCCCTTTGTCGACTCCCTGAAAAAAGTGGTGGGGCTGATCGGGACGTTGAAAGAGCAGGGCATTCCCATCCGGTATTTGAACATCGGGGGAGGGCTCGGCATTACGTATTCGGACGAAACACCGCCGCATCCCACGGAGTACGCCGATGCCATCACGCCGCTCCTGCAAGCGTCGCAATGTGAAATCATCATGGAACCCGGCCGCGTGATCGCGGGGAATGCCGGCGTGATGTTGACGCGCGTCCTCTACATCAAGGAGACCGGCACCAAAACGTTCGCCATCGTGGATGCGGCGATGAACGATCTGCTGCGACCCAGCCTGTACGAGGCCCACCACGACATCCTGCCGGTTCGCCAGGTCCCGAATGCCTCGACAGCGGTGTTCGACGTGGTGGGACCCGTGTGCGAATCCGGGGATTTTCTGGCACAAAACCGGACCCTGCCCGTGGTGAAGGCCGGGGATCTTCTGGCGGTGATGTCCGCGGGAGCCTATGGGTTCACCATGGCGTCCAATTACAATTCGAGACCCCGGACTTCGGAGATCCTGGTGAAGGGCGGGGAAAGTTTCGTGATCCGGGACCGCGAGACGTTCGACGATCTCGTGCGCGGGGAACGGATTCCCGCGTTTCTTGAGGCAAAGGCGTAACTGCGGATTCGACGGACAGCGTTCCGTTCGTCATACTGCGTCACACGTATTGTTTACCAAAGGTCGCACGATGTTTTCAGGATCCCTTGTCGCTATCGTCACCCCGTTCAAGAACGGCGCATTCGATGAGACCGCGTATCGCGAGTTGATCGAGTTTCAAATTGCCAACGGCACGCACGGCATCGTGCCCTGCGGGACCACGGGGGAATCCGCCACGCTCTCGCACGAAGAACACGAGCGCGTGGTCGCGTTTACCGTGGAAGTCGTGAACCGGCGGGTCCCGGTGATTGCCGGCACCGGCTCGAATGCCACGGACGAGGCGATTGCCTTTACCTCCCACGCCAAACGCGCCGGCGCGGACGGCGCGCTCCTCATTACGCCCTATTACAACAAGCCCACGCAGGAAGGCCTGTATCAACACTATGCGGCCGTGGCCCAAGCCGTGGATCTGCCCTTGATCCTCTACAATATTCCGGGCCGCACCAGCGTGAACATGACGCCGGCCACTATTGCGCGTCTCGCCAAACTCGACACCGTGGCGGGGATCAAGGAAGGCAGCGGGTCGTTGGGGCAGGTCTCCGACATCATTCATCAATGCGGCGACGATTTCACCGTGCTCTCCGGCGATGACTCCCTGACCCTGCCGATGATGGCGCTGGGGGCCAAGGGTGTGATTACGGTGACCGCCAACGTGGCGCCGAAAGAGATGGCCGACCTGGTGAATGCCGCCCTGGCCGGGAACGTGGCCGGCGCGCGTGCCGCTCATTTCAAACTCGCGTCGTTGTTCAATGCCTTGTTCTATGAGACCAACCCCATTCCGGTCAAAGAAGCCCTGGCCATGATGAACAAAATCGAACCGGAATTCCGTCTCCCGCTCACACCGATGTCGTCGGACAACCGTGAACGACTTCGGCTGGTCATGAAAGATACCGGGTTGATCTGACACCATGACGGCTGCCCGGGCCTTAGCACACAATGAGGTTATGAGTTCCCCGATACACGTCACGATCACCGGTGCTGCCGGCCGAATGGGAAAACGCCTGGTTTCCCTGGTCAACGAATCATCGCGCCTGCAACTGGCCGGCGCCACGGAAACGCAAGGACACCCGGCCCTTGGCAAAGATGCCGGGGACGTGGCCGGCTGCGGACCGCTCGGTGTCTCGTTGACGGACGACTTGGCGCAGGCCCTGCCTCTGAGCGACGTGGTCATCGATTTCACCGCACCGGCCGCCACGTTGCGCCATCTTTCACAAGCCGTCCAACACAAACGTGCCATGGTGATCGGCACCACGGGGCTGTCTTCCGATGAAATGGATCAGCTTCGCCAACACGCGGCGTCGATCCCATGCGTTCAAGCGCCCAACATGAGTGTAGGGATTACGGTCCTGCTCCAGATGATCGGAAAGGTGGCCCAGGCGCTCGGTGATGACTACGACCTCGAAATCATCGACGTGCACCACAACAAGAAGAAGGACGCGCCGAGCGGTACCGCGCTGAAACTCGCCGAAGTCCTGGCCGCGGCCAAGGACTGGGACTTGGAAGAAGCGGGGATCTACGCGCGGCACGGCCTCGTCGGGGAACGCACGAACAATGAAATCGGCGTCCAAAGCGTGAGAGCCGGTGACATCGTGGGCGACCATACCGTGCTCTATGCCGGCCCCGGAGAACGCATCGAGATCACGCACCGCGCCCACAATCGTGACCCGTTTGCCCACGGAGCCTTGCGCGCCGCGGAATGGGTCGTCAATCAGCCCCCTGGCCTGTACGGCATGGCCGACGTGCTAGGATTATCCCGGTAACACATACATTTATAATTTTTCTTGAAGAAGGAGGGTTGTGTCATGGATATGTTTGGAAAGATTCCGCTCATTGAAATTCCGGTCCACGTCACTCCAGACCAAAAAAAGTGGTTGGAGAAAATGGTGGAAGAAGGCCGGATCGCGGTCCCACCCGGCGGGACGCTGGAAAAAGGTTCCGTAATTTCGATGTTCCTACGGCTGTTGATTCACAACGCCATGGAAGAGCAGCAACGGCAAGCCGCGATCGAAGCCGCAGAGGAAGACGATGACGACGATGATGACGAATGAGGGTAGTGGGTAGTGAATAGTGGCTAGTGGATAGATTTCAATGCAATGAGGGCGATCAGGGTTGCTGCCCCCACCCCAACCCTCTCCAAGAGGGAAAGGAAGTGAGGGAGAAAGTAGCCGAAAGCCTTGTGCACCGCTATTCCCTATTCCCTATTCACTATCCCTATATCCAAAACCATGGCGAAGCCCAAGAAAAGCCCGAAGACGAGCCTAAAGAAGAGCATCGAGACTTACGCGCACACCGACAAGGAGCGCGTGAACAACCCTCCGGTCGGCCTAGTGACGCCGGATACGGACAAGGACGCGGGCAAGAAGACCTACGCCTACGACCCTCATCTTGACCCGCAACTGCAATGGGCCGGCAAGGCGGAGCACACGTCATTCGAAGTGCCGACCGTTTCGCTCCACGTTCACGAACGCATCGACCCGCGCACCATTGTCGAAGCCGTAAGGAAACGCAACGGCGCGAAACCGCAGATGTCGCTGTTCGCCGCGCCCGAAGAAAACCCGCCGATCCGTCAAGCCATCGAGTTCTACAAACACCGGCACAACTGGACCAACCGCCTGATCGCGGGCGACAGCCTGCTGGTCATGAACAGCCTGGTGGAAAAGGAAGGGCTCGGTGGCCAAGTTCAGATGGTTTACATCGACCCGCCCTATGGCATCCGTTACGGCTCGAATTTCCAGCCGTTCGTCAACAAACGAGACGTGACCGACGGCAGAGACGAAGATCTGACCCAAGAGCCGGAAACGATCCGCGCGTTCCGCGACACCTGGGAACTCGGCATTCATTCCTACCTGGCTTATCTGCGAGACCGCCTACTGCTGGCAAGAGACTTGTTAGGAGACAGTGGTTCGTGCTTTGTGCAGATCTCAGATGAGAATCTGCATCACGTGAAGGAACTGATGGATGAAGTTTTTGGAGTAAAGAATTTTCAGAGAATCATAGCGATACAAAAGAGGTCACCGCAGCCCGATAAATTCCTCTCTGGAATAGCTGATTACCTTATTTGGTTCTCTAAGGAAAGGGATAGAGCTAAGTATAATCAACTCTATCAGTTCATGGATGGTGAAAGGAATAATGAAGACTTTGTTACCAGCGACTTGACTTCTTCGCACGAGTATCATCGAACTCCTTTTGAGTTTGAAGGACAGAAGTTCAATCCTGGTAACAGATATTGGTCTACAAGTATTGAAGGACTCACTAACCTTAAACGAGCAGGAAGACTTGTAGTATCGGGTTCTACTCTCAGATACAAGAGATTCAAAAACGATTGGCCATGTCTACTGGTTGGTAATATCTGGGACGATGTGATTTTTTCACCTTTCATGGAAGATAAACTGTATGCTGTTCAAACATCAGTGAAAGCCATCCAGCGGTGCATTCTGATGACTACTGACCCCGGGGACTTGGTTTTCGACCCAACCTGCGGTAGCGGTACGACAGCGTATACTGCCGAACAGTGGGGCCGCCGCTGGATTACCTGTGACACATCCCGCGTGGCGGTCACTCTCGCTAAGCAACGCTTAATGACAGCGAGCTTCGACTACTACGATCTTGCTCATCCCCAAGAGGGCGTCGGTAGCGGATTCAAGTACAGGACCGTGCCGCACATCACGCTCAAATCCATAGCCAACAACCCGGATATGCGGGAAGGCATGGGCCGAGCAGAAATCAATGCCGCCATCGCCCGCTACGCGCCACAGGAAACGCTTTACGACCTGCCCCGGATCGACCGGGGCAAGACCCGTGTCACGGGACCGTTCACCGCGGAAGCGGTCCCCGCGCCGGCAGTGAAGCCACTGGACGAAGTCGTCGATGAACAGCCTGCGGACCAGTCCGTGGCGCGCACGGGTCAGACGATGCGGCAGGCTGATTGGCGCGATGAGTTGTTCAGAACGGGCATACGCGGAAAGGCAGGGCAGCGTATCTCGTTCGCGCGGCTGGAGCCGATGCCCGGCACGAGGTGGCTGCACGCCGAGGGCGAGACAAGGCCGGACAGCGCCGGTGCGGATCGCGTCCGGGATGGAGGAACCGCCGACAATCCCGAGCGCGTGGTGATCTCGTTCGGACCGGATCACGCGCCAATGGAACAGCGGCAGATAGCCCTCGCTATCGAGGAAGCCCAGAATCTCGTCCCCAAGCCCACGATAATTATTTTTGCGGCCTTCCAGTTCGACCCCGAGGCGTCCAAGGACATCGACGAAACCAACTGGCCCGGCGTCACACTGTTGAAGGCTCAGATGAACGCCGACCTGCTGACCGACGACCTCAAGAAGAAGCGCGCCAGCAACGAAAGCTTCTGGCTGATCGGCCAGCCGGACGTGGTCGTGGTTAGTGAAGAGTGGTTAGTGGATAGTATGAAGGAGGCTGTAGCGCCGTATGAAGTCATTGCAAAGTTATCGGGAGTTGGTAGTCTGGAAGAAATCCGTAGCCTTGGCCGAGACAATTTATCGTTGTTCGTCGCAATTGCCGAAAGAAGAGACCTATGGGATGCGGTCGCAACTGACGCGGGCGGCAGTGTCGATACCGGCCAACGTCGCCGAAGGCCAAGCGCGGCACGGAACGGGAGAGTTTCTGCACTTCCTGGGCGTGGCGCGGGGTTCCCCGGCAGAATTAGAGACGCTGCTGATTTTGTGCGAGAACTTGGAGCTTTTACCAAGAAAGAACGCAAACAGCGCGTTGACCGATTGCGAGGAAGTCGGGAAATTACTGACCGGGCTCGTGAAATCGCTCCGTCGCTGACCGATCCGCTCTCCACTATCCACTATTCACAAGTCACTATCCACGGCTTCGATTACTACAACACCAAGACCGGCAACGTGGAATCCGGCGGTAAGGACAGGATTGCCATGTGGATGCTGGACCACGACTATGACGGGCGCAGCCTGTTCCCCCGCCAAGTATTCTTCCCCATGGCCGGTGACGAAGACGGCTGGGCGAAACTTGCCAAGAACCTCAAAGCCGAAATCGACACGGACCTGATCGAAACCTATCGCGGCACAACCTCCCTTCCCTTTGCGGCAGGTGAGAACAAGCGCATCGCCGTCAAGATCATCGATGATCGTGGGATCGAGAGTTTGAAGATCATGGAGTTGGTGTGATGACGAGACCACCCAAATCCAAAGCCATAGAGCATCTGCGCAAAGCATTGGATGCAATACCGGAACTGAAGCAACAAACATATGACTCGCCGAAGTTTGACAAATGGCAAAGAGATACACGGGTCGCCATCAGCCACACGTTTGGTAATGTGTCAAGCCACGTGACCGAATTCGACAACATCCGTTTTACGCCATCAGAGATATTCTCTTATGACTTGGGGGGCTCGTATCCTGATCTAGAGGACGACGACGCTTACGTGAAAGGATTGGACTCTGCGTCATCATTGCTGGAATCCATGATTCAAGAGATCGAAGACTTTTGGGAAGATGATAAGCGGACAACGTCTGCTAGTACCCGATGGGAAAAACAGCAAGACGGAGAGCAGGCACTGAAATCTTCTGGCGTCCAAAGGAACGACCGACCTAGTTCGAATCAAGTCTTTGTCATTCACGGCAGAGACGAGGGTGCTAAGCAGACTGTAGCGAGATTCCTTGAAAGGCTGGGTCTTGAGCCGGTGATATTGCACGAGCAGGCGAATCAAGGCCGCACAATCATCGAGAAGTTCGAATATCATGCGGATGCACAGTTCGCCGTAGCTTTGCTGACACCTGACGATGCCGGTTCGCTTCAGGGCGACAAGAACAACCTCAGCCCGCGTGCACGACAGAACGTGATTTTCGAGTTGGGGTTTTTCATCGGACGGCTTGGCCGAGAGGGCGTCTGCGCCCTGACCAAGGGAGACGTGGAGATCCCATCTGATTATGCGGGGGTTGTGTACATTCTATTGGACAATTCCGATGGTTGGAAGATGAGGCTTATCAAGGAGTTGAAGAGCGCCGGATTCGAAGTTGACGCAAACAAAGCAATTTCGCCATGAACGCGCATATCGACATACCGCAAGACGAGTTGAGCGTGATGCTTGTTCAACAGACCGGCAGGGTCGAACACGCGGTGGTGAAAGCGACCTGGAACTCCATACGACAATAGGGCATCGAGAGTTTGAAGATCGAGGAGATCAGAAGGACAGAGAACTGACGTGGCCAGACTGAGAGTCGAACAGATCAACCCGGCTATTTTACGCGAATGTCGGGAACAGATTGGTTTGAGCCTTGAACAGGCACAGAAAAAAGAGCCGAATCTCGAGAAGATTGAGAAAGGCGAGGTTCGACCCACGTTCAATCAACTTGCCAAACTGGCTGGTCTCTACTATGTGCCCCAATGGGTGTTCCTGAAAGAAGAATTGCCCAACCGCTATAGATTTACGGAGTCTATCCCCGCTTTTAGACAGTTTGCCGACTCAAGTCATGACTTCGACGACCACAGCGTGAGAGTGGTGACGGCTAATGTTGCGCGTTTCAGAGAGTTGATCCTTGAATTGAGAAAGGACATGGAAGAACCAATCCCGCCATTTTCTCCGCCGGCCGTCACCTCCGATATTCCAAAACTCGCCCTGTCGGTACGGAAGTGGCTGGGGCGTACCAACATCGAATCTTGCACATTTGAACAATGGAAACACGCGCTTGAAGATAAAGGCGTATTTGTTTTTATGACCAGCAAGTTTCAGGGTTGGGCAAAAGTCGATCCGGATCTGTTTCGCGGCATTTCTATCTACAAGAGCAGACTTCCCATCATCGTCATCAACAACTCCGACGCGCTCGGAGCGCAGTCATTTACGCTCTTCCACGAACTGGGACATTTGCTGAAACAACAAAGCGTCTTTGACGTGGGAGGCTCCTTCGCACAATCGCAGTCAGAGAGATGGTGCGATACATTTGCCGGTGAGGTGTTGATGCCCCAAACGATCTTCAGGCAGGCGGCAAAAGCCTTCTCGCTCACGGAAACCGTGCCGGAGCAACTCCGGCAAATCAAAAAGATATCCGGAAAATTCTCCGTAAGCCCCTACGCTTGTGCAGTGAGGATGCGACATTTGAACATTGTCGATCGGCAACGATACGAGGCAATCACAAGTCTGCTGAGAGAAGAATACAAGCAATCAAAAGAAGTGCAAAGAAACAGTGACGCTCCAATGAGTAGAAATATCGCGAAAGAAGTCTTGAACCAGTACGGCGGCATTTATTCCAGAGTCGTCATCCAGGCATACCAGAATCGGGATATCGGCTTGCATAAACTCTGCAAGTTGCTGGGCATTAAAAGAGCTTCTCATGCCTTGAAATTGCAAAGCTTTCTATGAGTTATTGTATCGACGCTAACGTCTTTATTACTGTCTGGCACGTAACCTACCCCCGCAAAATATTTCCTACACTCTACCGAGCGATGGAAAATAAATTGCCCGGCGACATTATTCTCATCAAACCTATTTTTGATCAGATAGAACCTGTTTCAGGGCGAAAAGACGTACAGAAACTAAAGCAGGAACACCCTGTTCGTCTGTGGCTGAAAGAAGAGATAAGCATCCATGAAACACCTATTGACGATAAAGTAAGGCAGAAGGCATTGGAATTGATGGCGAAATATGAAACAGACGAATATTCCAAAGGAGCGGATGAAAAAGACGTTACATTGATAGCCTTTGCTCTTTTGGGCAATCACACAGTCGTTACGCTCGAAGAGAAACAAAAACAGCCACCGGCCAAGAAGTCGAACTACAAGATTCCTTTGATTTGTCAGATAGAAAATGTTGAATGTATCAGTTTTGTTGATTTACTGGGGCGATGCAACATCAGCGTCTAAGGCTATAAGCTCGTCAGCCACCAAGAGCTTTTTATCAAATCATCCCAGGAAAAGCATGAACGTGCATATCGACATATCGCGAGACGAGATCGCTGCCTGAGAGCCATCATGGAACGGGCTACCATCGACCGGCTGATTATCAACTCCCCCTATGGTGAGCCGACAAAGTACTGGAGCTATGACCGCGAGCGACGCACTTTCTCTCTCGTGGAAGGCCGGCGGCCGGCCGGATACGTCATCGCCTCTGAGAGTTCCCGGTCGTTCGATGACCCGGGCCATTTCGTTGAAATTCCCCTCGTCAACCTGATCCGGGCGCGCGTGCGGGCGTGGCGCGAAGCCGGGTATCCGGGCGTCACGGGCATCACGAAGCGGCTGCTGGAACACTGGACGAATCCTGAAGAGTTCGATAACCGTCGGTTATTCTTTTGTCAGCTTGAGGCTGCCGAGACGCTGATCTGGCTTGCGGAAGCGCCCGCCGCCGATAAGGTCGGCGTGGAGCCTCAGTCTGACGGTGGGCCGTTCCAGCGTTTGTGCGCGAAGATGGCGACCGGTTCGGGCAAGACCGTCGTCATGGCCATGGTCATCGCCTGGCATATCCTGAACAAGGTGACCTATCCCCAGGACCTGCGATTTGCCCGGAACGTTCTGATCATCGCCCCCGGCCTGACGGTCAAAAATCGTCTTGCAGTGCTCGAACCGTCCAACCCGGAGAACTATTATGAAGCCTTTAGCATCGTGCCGTCTTCCCTGCTCGACAAACTGCGCCAAGGCAAGGTCGTGGTCCGCAACTGGCACGCGCTCAACTGGGAAACCGAGGAGAAAATTGCCGGAAAACGTAGCGTTGATAAGCGCGGAGCCAAGAGCGATGAAGCCTACGTCCGTGAGGTTCTAGGCGACATGGCGAGTGCCCGGAACATCCTGGTCATCAATGACGAGGCGCATCACGCTTGGCGGGTTCCCGCCGAATCCAAAGTCAAGGGCGTTGCCAAGGAGGACATCGAGGAAGCGACCAAGTGGGTGGGCGGCCTCGACCGGATCAACAAGGCACGCGGCATTCTCACCTGCTACGACTTCTCCGCCACGCCCTTTGCGCCATCAGGTAAACGAAGTTCCGAGGAGGCGTTGTTCGACTGGATCGTGAGTGACTTCGGCTTGAACGACGCCATCGAGTCCGGATTGGTCAAGACCCCGCGCGTCGTGATTCGCGACGACGCGGTGCCTGATGCCAGGACCTACAAATCCCGCCTGTACCATATCTACAACGACCCGGATGTCAAAGACGACTTGACCAGGAAAGCCAAGCCCGAAGAACCGCTGCCGGACTTGGTCATGAATGGTTATTACCTGCTGGGGTACGATTGGCGCGAAACCGCTAAGGATTGGGACACTGCCGGATTCAAGACGCCGCCGGTCATGATTACGGTCGCCAACCGAACCGAGACTGCGGCTCGAATCAAGTATGCGTTGGATCACCGTAAGGTCCGCATCGACGAGCTTTGCGATCCGGAACGCACCTTGCACATCGACTCCAAGGTACTGGGGCAAGCCGAGGCCGCGGAGGAACCGATTGCAAAGGTCGCCGTCGACGAAAGCGAGGAAGACGCCGACGACGGCAAAAAACCGAATTTGACCAAGAAACAGCAAGCCGAGCGACTGCGCTTACAAGTGGACACCGTCGGCCAGGCTGGGAAGTCCGGCCAGCAGATACAGAAGGTAATTTCCGTGGGGATGTTGTCCGAGGGTTGGGACGCAAAGACCGTGACTCACATCATGGGTTTGCGAGCCTTTACCAGCCAGTTACTCTGCGAGCAGG
>MPMZ01000038.1 GCA_002238765.1 Nitrospira sp. bin75 | reverse complement strand
TAAATTTACACCAGTCTTCTGTCATTGCCTACAGACAACATGTCTCCCCTTCCTTCAGTACATGGGCAAACCCAAGCCCTTTGGGAAAGAGAATCCGATTGCCCGACACCGCCAATTTCTCAAAAGATTGCAAGGTTTTCAGGTCAGGAAGCTGCTAGAAATGAAGTCCTAACCGGGCTTGTTTCCAAGATTTTTAACGAGAGCTTTGGCCATAGACCGGACGGAAAACCGTATCGTCTGGGCCCAAAGTCCATCGCCGAAAGGTTAGCCTCCACGGATTTTCTCTTCATCGCCGGTGATGAACAATCGGGAATCGGGTATCTATTTGGTAAAGAGATCCATGCCATGGGCGGAAGAATCGCCTGGATCGAGTCAATGGCGGTCTTACCACTTTACCGGAGACAAGGCATTGCCACTGCCTTGATACACAAGTTTCGCCTCGCAACCAAGGGATCATCAAAAATCGGATGCGCGACCCCGAATCCTATTGCGGCTTTGGTGGTGACCAGGACCGTACCCGGAACCCTGTATATCGGAAACTGCTATCCGCCGGCCGCGGTGCTGCACATGCTCCGCGAAATCCGACAGCACTGTTTTGACCTTCGCGGATGTGCCATCCAGGAAAAACCGTTACGAATAAAAACCGGGTTCAGCCCGCTTTCCCGCTCCGACGAACGGAAATGGAATCCCCGAACGCCTTCTGATCCACCTTTTTGGTGGCGTGAGCTTGAGCATTTACCAAATGCCTATGAGGCCCTTCTCGTCATTGAGAGGACGGACAACCCTTCAACGTCATTACATTCTGTAGAGCATGCCAATGAAGCCCCTCAAACAAAGGCATGAACCAAGCTTATCAATTTCAAAGCCATTCCGGTTCCACTGCCTCTGAATCCGCTTCCTTAGTACACGCTGTTTCTTCAATTTTCAGCAACAGCTTTGGCATAAACCCCAAGACCCAACAGCCCTACAGACTCGGCCCGAAAACAACCAAAAAGCGGTTAGCGTTAGCCCATCGTCTGTTTCTTGCTTCAGACGAAGCGGATCATTTCGTTGGCTATCTTTTCGCGACAGAGATTGCGTCTTCAGGTGGCTCTGTTGGTTGGATCGATTCGTTAGCGGTTTTGCCGCCACATCGACGGAAGGGGGTCGGCACGAAATTGGTTGCAAATTTTGCCGAGCATTTTTCGAGTGTTCGCTGGATTGGGTGTGCAACCCCAAATCCGATAGCCGCCTTCGTTATTACCAAAGTCGTCAAAGGAGAGTTCTACATTGGTGAATGCGATCCCACGGAAGAATTGGTTGACATGATTAACGAAATCAGGTCGTTATGCCAGGATTTGAGAGGGGTGGATTTCAACCCGAGGTCTCTACTGGTGCGCACTAAATTTCATCCCTCAGACACAGGGGACAACACGGAATGGTGCCCTCCGCATCCAACGGAACCCCCTCCTTGGTGGAGTTCCCTGGAAAATCTTTCGAGCCAGTACGAGGCCCTTCTTATAGTGGACAAAAGCCACGAAACTTGAGGCAGGTCTATGGATCATTGAGCGCTGGAGATGCAAATTCTGTTGAGTCACTTATAGAGCGGAAGGGCAAACGAAAATTTCGGAATGATTACAATTCGGCTTTCATGAAATCATGGCCTTATGACTTTACTCTCCGTTTATAAGCCAGTTTTGACAACTCCTCAAGGACCTCCGATTTTGACTTGATGTCCTCTTCTCTTAAGCGAAGTCGATAGAGCCCCCAATTCTTGACGTATTCAAGAGTATCAAACCCAGCTTCATATATCTTGCTGTCAAGTTCATCGGTTCGAGAAAGCCGAAGCTCAAAAATGATATGGTTCTTCTTCGGCTTGAAAGATACAAAGTTGAATGCTTGGCCATCTTTTGCGAGTCCGATATAGACTTTGTTGTATTTCAGGGTTAGACCTGAATCGATTCTATGGAGCAAATCAAGGAGTTCGTCGGCCAGAGCCACGGTTTCCTTAGTCGCACGTTGTTCCCAGTATACTCGATCGGTCGGTAAGGCCTCAGCCTCTTCATCTTCGTCAACGGGACCACGCGAAAATTCGTCCATGACCTTTGTAAAGACCAACGTCAGGTTTTCGCCAACCTGAAGAGCCTGCATTTGAATGGCAATAAATGGCATGGTGCCGTTGAAGAGAGAAATAACGTTCAGGAAGCGACTGGTCACGTCTTCTGCCACAAGGACGGCACAATGGTCATACTGCGGATACCGCTTCTTCTCGATGTCCCAATACTCGATTGTGCGGATAATGTGCGATTCATCCGTTGGGCCAAGCTGAATTTCCACCTCATATCGTCGTTGCGAATCCGAATCCTGGAGAAGAAGATCGAGGCGGCCTGCTCGTGGCTGTGGTCTTTCCTTATCCCTCAACACCAAATCTCCGAGGCCAAGGATGGAAGGATCATCTGCAATAAGATCTTGAACCCATTTTTCGTTCAGGTTTGGGTGGTTCTCAATGGATAATCGCTCTGGTTTAATGTAATTATGGCCCATCATGTGATGTTCTCTTTCTGTTGATTAATCCTCCAGTATGCTCTGGCGCGCCCGGAGGGAGTCGAACCTCCACCCCTCAAAGTTTTCACTCCAGTTTCAGGAGTTCGCTCGATTCTTCCTCGGGCAGGGCTTCGACGTCACGAAGTTTTCTTTCCATGGCTCTGGTGCGGACTCCGGTTTCGTCAATGGTGCCGGACGCCGTTTCCAATTGTCTCTTGACCTTGTCCAAGACGTCCCCGAATTTGCCGAATTCCGTCTTGACCGCGGCCAGGACCTGCCAGGCTTCGCTGGATCTTTTTTCGATGGCCAATGTCCGGAAGCCCATGCGCAAACTGTTCAGGATAGCGGATAAGGTCGTCGGGCCGGCGACGACGACCCGATGGGCGTGTTGCAGCTTTTCAAGCAAACCCGGTTGCCTGAGCACTTCCGCATACAGACCTTCAGTGGGTAAAAACAGGATGGCAAAGTCAGTCGTTGCCGGTGGCTCGATGTATTTTTTCGATATGTCCTTGGCTGAATTTTCGATATCACGGGTCAAGGCTTTCAGCGATTGTTCAACGGTCTCCGTATCGACTCTTTCAGTCGCCTCGATGAGGCGTTGATAGTTTTCCTGCGGAAATTTCGCATCAATGGGCAACCAGACGTTCGTGTTTGCCTCATTGCCGGTCCCGGGAAGACGGATGGCAAACTCGACGACTTCAGCGGACGAGGGACGGACCTTGACGTTCTTCTCATATTGGTCGGGGGTCAGCATTTGTTCCAAAATGGCTCCGAGTTGGACTTCCCCCCAGGTCCCTCGCGCCTTGACGTTCGTCAAGACACGCTTGAGGTCGCCCACGCCGGTCGCAAGATTTTGCATTTCACCGAGGCCGCGTTGGACCGCTTCCAATCGCTCGCTGACGATCTTGAATGATTCACCCAATCGTTTCTCCAACGTGCTCTGCAATTTTTCATCCACCGTTTGCCGCATCTGGTCGAGTTTTCTGTCATTACTGTCCTGCAGCGCTTTCATTTTCGAGTCCAGCGTGTCACGAAGTCCTCCGAGTCTTGTTTCGTTCGTCTCGCTGAGCCCCATGAGCCTTCGCTCGATCGCGGCAAGGCTGTCCTTTTGCGACGTGTTCATCTCGCCAATGACCTTCATGAGGGTGTCATTTGCGTTTTTCTGCGCGGCGGTTACTTCTTCGCGAAGACTGCGGGCACTTTGCTTTGCCTCTTCTCTGTCAGCCCGGAATTCTTCACGTATGATTTTTCCCACCTCCGTGCGCAGGGTTGATATTCTAAGGGCGACGACGCCCAGCAGAACAATGACCAAACCCGACAGCACGACCGGCAGCCAGATCAGCAGGTCACTCATGTCATCTTCCTCTATGAGCGACTAGGGTCTTCATTTCGCTATCACACACATGGCACACCCGCCTTCCCGCAACCCTAAGACATTTGTCTCCTTGATGCATGGCTTTAGGATATGAAAATGAATTAGTTGGCAATGATCAACAAAGTGAGTGACTTCATGTCGAAGGCCTAACAATAAGTATCGCTGCTTGCGCTAACAATAAGGCTTTCGCTTTTCGATGTTCAGGACTCTCTTCATTTGGCCAATTGACAATATTGGCGTGATACGGGTGAGGAAAAGGATGTGGAACTATACGCAAATCCTGGCTGGATATCGTTTGTGCCAAGAGATCACCTCTTGCAAGGACAAGACGTTTTTTCTCAGGATTTTCGACATGTTGGGCACCGATTGCCCAGATCTCAGTTTCTTCACAATTTATAGTACGGTACACGGAAGTTTGCCGTTCCGGTAGTTCCGGTTTAGGGTTAGTTGGCAGAAAGGCATCAACTTTTATTTCTCCCTTTTCAGGCTTGATGTGCCTTCTATTGAGGATATATCGGGTAATGCGTTCCTCGGGACTGACCTCAGCAGTAGAAAGCTCTTTCATTTCAAAAATACTCAGACAACAATTCAGCTATTTGAGGTGGTAGTCTTTCTCGATATTCTTCCAAAGAGATCCTCCCATAATGCAGGTTTTGGGGACCCAGCACTGCCGCATAAATCACGACTCCGTTTTCCGGAGTAACCGAAAGAATTCTATTCGGGAACAACCGCCATTCAAAAGAGAGCCACCCATCCGGAGAGGGGGTAAGATCGGGTCGTGGTATCCAGACCGGAATCAGGTCGATAAAGCTCCTCGCGTGTAAAACAGAATCTTCGGAAAGTGGCGAAGCATCATACCCATCCCAACCAGACTCTGAACATTCGCTATAAATTTCAAAGACTTCGTCCGCGAGTAGACGTTTCCAACCACCTGATGTGATCGGTTGAGTGGCATGATGAAACACTTCTTCCTCTGTTTTCCTCAACTGCCTTGAATCCTCACCGACGCCTTTTTCTAAGGTGTTGGAAGCGGGTTTTATTTCTAACAGCGTTGAAAAACTCATTAAACGTTTCCCTCCGGTCCAAAAAGTGTTTTGGCTTTTGGATGTAAACTTGCCTCAAAGACAGTATTCTTTAACCCACGGAAGCGATCAAGGGTACGCCATAAATCAAAACTGTCTAGTGGCATACGTCGTTCTCTTATGACGTCGATATCAAGGGTGAAAGTTGGTTGACTTTGGTATCGATTAGGTGCCGGGGCTTGGGTAATAATAACAAGGGCGTTCGGGTCAGGATTATTGACCTCTATACGACTAAAATAATGATTTAGACGTTGGGGAAGCCCGTCTGGAATTCTCGGTGGTTCAGTAAAATAATCAGGGAGTTCTATTTCACCTTCAGGAATGACAAGCTGATTGATGTAACGAACTGCAAGGCGTTTGATTTCCACCGTACCCGTTGCCCTGACGTATTTGTCCCATACCCTTTCAGCTTCCTCCCGTAGAACTTGCCAACCAGGCCATTCTGCCATAGGGTCTTGCTTTAGGAGATTGAACGTAAAACCATCGCGTCTCAATTGAACCCATCTGTTTTCATCTGAGGACTTGAAGATATAGCCACGGATTTGTTTGTTTTGTTCCGATGTCATGTCAGCATCGGAAAACTTCATAGAGATCATACCTAGATACTGAGTTTCTGTCTTAGGGTAGAGAGATTCGAACTCAGTGCCGCATTCTTTCAGTTTGGGAAGGACCTCTTCAGGAAGCGCATCTATTTGAATATCAATGATGGCTTCTCGAACTGGGGGGCGAGAATAGGAAGGGACTTTTGGCTGTGATGCCATATAGGGCTTTAAGGTTGGAAGGTATTACTTACACTTATTGGAGAATTTACCAGATACTTTGCTGCCTCTTCAATGAGTATCGAGTGAATTTATATGCCGATTCTCGATTGCCCAGATCAAAGGGCAGGAGTTTACCTGTAGGAGACGGTTCCTCAGGGCCCGACGCCTGCACTCGATCTTGACCCGATTATCAAATTGGATGGCGCGCCCGGAGGGAGTCGAACCCCCAACCCTCAGATCCGAAGTCTGATGCTCTATCCATTGAGCTACGGGCGCGTCCGGCCTTCTTTTTCACCTATTTCCAGTGGTCTGTCAACCCGGGACGCCGCGGACGACGCATACAGAATAAAACTGATAAAATGAATTATTGATGATCAAAGAGAGGAAGGAATCGAACATGTCGTCGTTACCACAGGCAGGGATTTTTTCCGAAGGCAACACGCAGTTTTATTATCTGGAATACCAACTCCAGCCTGATGCCGCGACCCCAGACATCCGAAGGGCTGTCCGGTCGGCCTTGGCTGTCAAAGGAGGGGAACCATCTGAGACAGTCATCGCCTTCGGCAAGGACGCGTGGGACCGGTTGAACCCCGCATGGCGCCCTGAGGGCCTGCGAGACTCTTCATCTCTTTCTGGAGTCGATGGTTATTCCGTTCCTTCGACGCAACGGGATCTCCTCTTTTGGATCCAGAGCCATCGCCGTGACGTGAATATGCAGGTCGTGCTGGCCATCCATTCGTTCATGCAAACCGTGGGAGTGCTCAAGCTGGACCTGGCCGGGTTTCAATACCTGGATTCCCGGGACCTCATCGGGTTCATTGACGGAACCGCGAACCCCAAAGAAGAGAAGGCTCTGGATGCGGCGCTGATCCCTGAAGGGCAGACGGGCGCGGGAGGCAGTTTTGTGTTGTCCCAGCAGTGGGTGCATGACCTCCCCGCCTTCAATACCCTTTCCCAATCCGAACAGGAACAGGTCGTGGGCCGGACCAAGCCGGACAGCATCGAACTCGAAGGCGAGGCCATGCCACCGACTTCACACGTGAGCCGGACCGATTACAAAGAGAACGGAAAGGCCTTCAAGATTCTCCGACGGAGTGCGCCCTACGGAACGGTCAGAGAGCATGGCTTGTATTTCCTCGCCTTTGCGTGTGAGCTTTACCGGTTTCAGGTCCTGCTGGAGCGTATGTTCGGCGCTTCGGAAGACGGGGTGTCCGACCAGCTTATCCGCTATTCGAAACCGGTCACGAGTTCATATTGGTTTGCGCCGTCACGGGAAGCCCTCTTGCAGGTTTGTAGTTAGACTGTCGGGTTACGCTACGCCTGTCCTGAGCGTAGTCGAAGGGCTAACCCGACCTACTCCGGTTACAAAAGAGAAGGAAGAGAAAGACACTGGATCCTCGATTAAAAATGTCGAGGATGACAGAAGGGGAATGCAAGAATTCGTGGAGCAGGTCAGTAGGTCTCCGGTGTGGGAAGGTCCACTTCCGGCTTGCTGGCTTCCGGGAGAATGTTTTCCAGGCGTTGCTGAAATTCGCGAATGCGGCCCTGTTCGGCGGAATTGAAACTGACCTTTTCTTCTTTGTGCAGATCCACCAACCGCTCGATCCCCTGGAGCAGCGGCGGCACGGCATCGAAGATCCGGCCGGCTTCAAAGGCCTCGAGCGAATCCACGAAGAAGCGGTAGAGGACCCGATACGTCGGTCCCGCTTGATCCCGAAACCGGTAGACGACCGTTTCATAGTTGTCGATGGCTTCTTCGGTGGGGCGAATCCCGCCGGGAATCGCCATGAACGACTTGGCCGGCACTTTCACGGCCAACGCGGCCAATGCCGCGATGAGTTCTCCGAGGGCATCAAGCACTTGCGCCGTGTCCATTTCTTTTTTCTCGGTCATCGCTCTCGTCCTTCTTCCACGTCGGCAGTGCCGCGCGCGCTCCGCCCTCGCAAGTGGTGCACCACCTCTGCCATATCAGCCGGCATGGGCGCGATAAAGTTCATGGCCTGTTGCGAGACCGGGTGGACGAAGCCGAGCACCTTCGCGTGAAGCATGACGCGCGGGATGACGACATCGCAGACCGCGCCCACTTTCTTGCCCCCATACGTCGGATCTCCCAGGATCGGACACCCGATCGTGGATAAATGTACGCGCAGTTGATGGGTCCGGCCGGTTTGGGGAAAGAGCTCAACATGGGCTGCCAGTTTTGCAAACCGTTCTGTCACCCGGTATTTCGTGGCCGACGCCTTGGGGCGGGCCGTGCGCGCGGAAAATTTTTTCCGGTCCTTGGTATCCCGCCCGATGGCGACCTCAATGATCCCTTGGGCCTTTTTCGGAACCCCCCAGATCAACGCTTCATAGACCCGGTCAATGGTATGCCGCTTGAACTGGTTGACCAAGGCCGCATGGGCCTGATCCTGTTTGGCCACGACCATGACGCCCGTGGTGTTCTTGTCCAACCGGTGCACCATCCCCGGCCGTTCCTTTCCGCCAATACTGGAGAACGACCCCGTCCCGGTCTTGAAATGATGCAACAGGGCATTGACCAGGGTGCCCGACCAATTGCCGGGGGCCGGATGGACCACCAAACCGGCTTGTTTATTTAATACCAACAGTGCGTCATCTTCATAGAGAATTTCAAGAGGAATGGGTTCGGGCGCGATGGCCAACGGCTCGGCCCTGGGGACCCTGAGCACGATGACGTCGCCGGGTTTGATCTTGTGACTGGGCTTGGTGGCCTGCCCGTCGACGGTAATGTGGCCGTCGAGGATCAATCGCTGGAGGATCGTTCGGGAGAAATCCGGGTCGCGGTTGGCCAGAAAGTGGTCCAGGCGTTTGGGGCTTTCTCCCGGTGAAACGACAATCTCCGTCCGCGTTTCGACATACGGCATGGACGCATACGGGAAGGTTGGGTTACGCGTGTCCTTGTTTCTTGAGCCGCTCGGCCACTTTTTGTCGAAGGCGCGCTTTTTCCAAACTCACCCTGGCCTCTTCGACTTCCGACGGCAGCCCGCCGCGCTCAAGCCGTTCTTCGGCCCGGGCCACGGCCTCGTGGGCCCGGTCAACGTCGATATCTTCGGCTTTCTCGGAGATCTCCGCCAGGACCGTGACTTTTTGTGGCGTCACGTCGGCGAATCCCCACAACACCGACATGTAATGCTCCGCTTCGCCGATCCTGTAGTGCAGTTCGCCGATCCGAAGCGTCGTCAGAAAATGACAATGGCCCGGCAACACGCCGAAGTCGCCGTCGGTTCCGGGCGCGGAGATCTGGTCCACGTACTCACTCACCAGGAGCTTGTCCGGAGTCACCACTTCCAACAGGAGTTTCCCCGTAGGAACGGTGTTGCCTGTATCCGCCATTATCGTTTGTATCCCAGTTTCTCCGCCTTCTCGATGGCTTCTTCAATCGCCCCGACCATGTAGAACGCCTGCTCCGGCAAATCATCATGCTTGCCGTCGACGATTTCCTTGAAGCTGCGGACGGTGTCCTTGAGTTTCACGTATTTCCCCGGCGTGCCCGTGAAGGCTTCGGCCACGTGGAACGGCTGGGAAAGGAAACGTTGCAGCTTCCGCGCGCGTGTGACGGTCTGTTTGTCTTCTTCGGACAACTCGTCCATACCCAGGATGGCAATGATGTCCTGCAAATCCTTATACCGCTGTAAGGTTCCTTGGACTTGCTGCACGACGTTGTAGTGCTCTTCCCCAAGGATGTGCGGATCCAGAATTCTCGACGTGGAATCGAGCGGGTCCACCGCCGGGTAAATGCCCAGCTCCGCCAATTGCCTGGACAACACGGTCGTGGCATCCAGGTGGGCGAACGTCGTGGCAGGCGCAGGGTCCGTGAGATCGTCGGCCGGCACGTAAATCGCCTGCACCGAGGTGATCGACCCTTTCTTCGTGGACGTAATCCGTTCTTGCAGCACCCCCATCTCCGTCCCAAGGGTCGGCTGATACCCTACGGCCGAAGGCATGCGACCCAAGAGGGCCGACACTTCAGAGCCGGCTTGCGTGAACCGGAAAATGTTGTCGATAAACAGGAGCACGTCCTGGTTTTCTTCATCACGAAAATATTCGGCAATGGTCAACCCGGTGAGCCCGACCCGGAGACGTGCGCCCGGCGGTTCGTTCATTTGTCCATACACCAACGCCGCTTTCGACTTGGTGTAGTCGTTGGGATCGATGACTTTGGAATCCTGCATTTCATGCCACAGGTCATTTCCCTCACGCGTCCGCTCACCGACGCCCGCAAACACGGAAAAGCCCCCGTGATGCAAGGCGATGTTGTTGATCAGCTCCATGATAATCACGGTCTTGCCTACGCCGGCGCCGCCGAACAGGCCCACCTTTCCGCCCTTGGCATACGGCTCCAACAGGTCAACGACCTTAATGCCGGTTTCCAGCACTTCTGTCTTGGTTTCCTGCTCTTCGAGGGGTGGAGCCGACCGGTGAATGGAATACGTTTTCTTGGCGGAAACCGGACCGAACCCATCGACCGGATCGCCCAGGACGTTCACCACCCGACCCAGCGTCTCACGGCCCACGGGTACCGAGATGGGACCACCCGTATCCCGGACTTCCAGGCCGCGCACCAATCCGTCCGTGGAGGACATTGCCACGGCACGCACCCGGTTTTCGCCCAAATGCTGGGCGACCTCCATGGTCAATTCCGCGCCACCGCCCTCGCCGTCGCGCGTAATCTTGAGCGCGTTATAAATATTGGGCAGATGACCGGGGGGAAACTCCACGTCCACCACGGGTCCGATGACCTGAATGACTCTTCCTGTTTCCGTGCTCACCTGATGACTCCCTTCCTGACTGACGCCGTCTATTTCAACGCCTCGGCTCCGCCGACGATGTCCATCAATTCTTTCGTAATCGCGGCCTGCCGGGTTTTATTGTAAAACAACGTGACTTTCTGAATCAGTTCGCCCGCGTTCCGGGTCGCCCCATCCATCGCGGTCATCCGCGCGGCCTGTTCGGCAGCGGCCGATTCCAACAACACGCGAAACGCCTGGACCTGAAAATGTTTCGGGAGCAGGGTTTGGAGCAACTCGTGCTCGTCCGGCTCGAATAAATAGGCGCCCACGGCCTTGGCCGGCTCTTGGCCGGCTTCTTCATCCAGGGATTCGATCGGCAACAGTTTTTCTACCACCACGCGTTGTTGCATCACGGATTTGAATTCGTTGTAGACCACGTACAGTTGATCGAACGTGCCGTCGTTGTAGTGTTGAATGATATCCTGCCCCATGTCCAAGGCATGTTCGAAACTCAAGCGATCGAAGATGCCCGGCCATTCCTGCCGGATCGTCCACGTGCGCCTCCGGAAAAAATCACAGCCTTTTCTCCCGGCTACGGACACGCTCACCTCCTGGCCCTGCTCCGCGTGCTCCTTCAGAAACTCCGCGGCCTGCCGGAGAATATTGGCGTTAAACGCCCCGCACAGTCCCCGGTCACTCGTGATCACGAGCAATTCGGTTTTGTGTCCCTCGCGTTTGTGCAACAGGGGATGTGAGAGCCGGCTCGCCCGTTCCGCAAGATGCCGCACCACGTCCCGAAGCTGATGCGCGTACGGCCGGGACGAGAGAATGCGGTCCTGGGCCCGCTTGAGCTTGGCCGCTGCGACCATTTTCATCGCTTTGGTGATCTTCTGGGTATTTTTTACGGAAGCGATCTTCCGTCTCAGGCTTTGTAAACTCGGCATGGGGCGTTATCGCGGCGAATGGATCAGAATTGTTTCGTCTGTTTATAGTCGGAAATGACCTGTTTGAGTTGCCCGCCGAATTCGTCGTCGATCTTCTTTTTGGCGACGACGTCTTCCCGCAGTTGCGGATGCCGGTCCTTGATATATGCCAGCAGGCCTTCTTCAAATTCACGCACCTTGTTCACGGGCACGTCATCGACAAACCCGTTGACCCCGGCAAAAATCGACAACACCTGATCCGCGACCGGCATGGGTTTGTACTGTTCCTGCTTGAGCATTTCGACCATGCGCGCGCCTCGAGCCAACTGGGCCTGCGTGGCTTTATCCAATTCACTGCCGAATTGCGCGAACGCGGCCATTTCCCGATATTGGGCCAAATCGAGCCGAAGGGTGCCGGCCACCTGTTTCATGGTTTTGATTTGGGCCGCTCCACCCACGCGGGACACCGACAACCCCACGTTGATGGCCGGACGAATGCCCGAATAAAACAAGTCACCGGCCAAATAAATCTGCCCGTCGGTAATCGAAATCACGTTGGTGGGAATATAGGCCGACACGTCACCCGCCTGTGTTTCGATGATGGGCAGCGCGGTCAGACTTCCTCCGCCTTTCTCGTCACTCAATTTGGCGGCACGCTCCAACAACCGGGAGTGCAGGAAGAACACGTCACCCGGAAACGCCTCGCGACCCGGCGGCCGGCGGAGCAACAGGGACAATTGTCGATAGGCCACGGCGTGTTTGGACAGATCGTCATAGATAATGAGGGCATGTTTCCCGTTGTCACGGAAATATTCACCCATCGACACCCCGGCGTAGGGCGCAAAGAACTGGAGCGGCGCCGCGTCACTGGCCGTGGCCGACACCACGGTGGTGAAATCCATGGCGCCATGGTCCTCCAGCGTCTTCACGACACGGGCCACCGTTGACCGCTTCTGGCCGATCGCGACGTAGATGCAAAAGACGTCGAGTCCCTTTTGGTTGATGATGGTATCCACGGCAATCGCCGTCTTGCCGGTTTGTCGATCGCCGATGATCAACTCCCGTTGCCCGCGGCCAATGGGAATCATGGCGTCGATCGCTTTCAACCCGGTCTGCAACGGCTCGTTGACGGATTGACGTTCCACCACGCCGGGGGCACGGACTTCAATCAACCGGGTCTCAGTCGTTTCAATCGGGCCTTTTCCGTCGATGGGTTGCCCCATCGCATCGACCACCCGTCCGACGAGCGCCTCGCCCACGGGTACTTCGGCAATCCGGCCCGTCCGTTTGACCGAGTCGCCTTCCTTAATACCGGTGTCCGATCCCATCAGCACCGCCCCGACGCTGTCTTCTTCAAGATTCAGCGCCACCCCGAACACGTCACCGGGAAACTCCAGCAATTCCCCGGCCATGGCGCCTTCGAGGCCATAGACTTTGGCAATGCCGTCTCCGACCTGAATGACGTAGCCGGTCTCCGTCACATCGACACGCTGATCGAAGCCCTTGATTTTATCCTGAATAATTGAACTGATTTCTTCCGCCTTGATCTGCATGCCTTACCCCTTTACCAATTGAGCCCGCATCTTGTGGAGCCTGCCCTTGACCGTGCTGTCATAGACTTTACTCCCGATTTTTATTTGGACGCCTGACAGCAGGGAAGGGTCGGATTGAAAGTCGATCTCCACCTCTCTCTTCGCTGTGGCGCTCAACTCTGCAAGAATGTCCTGCTTCATGGCGTCGTCAACCGGTTGCGCCGAGACGACGACGATCTGTTGCTTCCCGCTTTGCCGGATCATCAACGCCTTGAAGGCCTCGGTGATTTCCGGCAGGAACCCGATCCGGTTTTTTTTCAACAACTGTTCGCAGAATCGTCCCATGATCGGCGGGCAGCCCGTCCTTTCACACAACGTGGTGAGAACCTGGAGCTTTTCGTCCAGGGTAAACACCGGCGAGGCCAGCACGTGCTTGAACGCCGAAGAGTCCTTCAGCGCCTGAGACAGGGCCTGCAGCCCGTCTTGAGCAGCCGTCTGGTCTTCTTGGCGTACCAAGCGAAAAAACGCCTGGGCATACCGCCGTGCTATGGCATTTTTCATGATGAATCAGTTGTGAAGAAAAAGACAAAATTCCGGTGTTTGCGCTGCTTGCGCAAAAAACGAGTCACGCTATCACGTGGAAAATCAGGGTGTCAACCGAGTGTCCGGTTTGTACCTGCCTGAAGACGGATTAGAGGCGGCGGAGCCACTCCCAGCTCGGTTGGGGCTCCAGCAGGTTGTAGCGCAGGGAGTGGGGCAACCCCGCGAGAAGGGTGGTCTTGCCCACCATCCGAGGACCCAAGAGAAGGATCGTGCCCTTTTGAGGAACCTCAATTTCCCTGTGATAATGCGGAGTTAGTTCCATGCGGACAAGAATAACAACAAGTTGTTATTCTTGCAAGGATAGCACTTTTTGCAACAGGGCTTCCGGCACCAGACGGTGCTTGGGCAGGGATGGAGCCGGGCAGCAAGGCTGTCGGGTTACGCCGGAGGCTAACCCGACCTACCCGCCTGGGTGAATGGTTCCGGCGACTACGTGAAAAGCGTTTTCAGAAGGGGCAATACCTCGGCGGCGATAACCAGTCCAACCATCCATTTTAAAACCAGGAGATCAGCCTCGAGTTTAGCGAAGCGTGTATCAAAATCAGCAATAGCTTTGGCAGCCTCGGTGGATTTTTCCTCACTCACGCCAGCTTCTCTGAAGGCATCGTACACTTCTTTGACAATGACACTCACAAGATGACAGCCTTTTCAGCCAGTTACCTTTTGCCTATTTTATCAAGAATACTTGTACTTGCGCAGCAAATGATGTCCGTCTGATACAAGAGGGCAGCGTGACCCTGACGCCAATTGAAAGTTTTTCTCCCCGCTGCCTCTCGCTGGACCTTGAAGTCGGCAAACATAATCGCCGTATCCATGCCTTCGCCGCTGTGCGCCCGGATAGCGGGCGAACCATGGTCTTTCCCGGCGAGGATTTTCACCGCGATGGCCTGACGGCAGCATTAGCGATACTAGACGACTTCGCTGCTGACGCGGACTTCCTGCTCGGCCATAACCTGATCGCCTTTGATCTGCCCCATCTGACTGCAGCGAAATCGGACCTCCGGCTGTTGAAGCTGCCGGCGGTGGATACGTTGCAACTGAACCCCCTCGCCTTTCCTCGCAATCCTTATCACCACCTCGTCAAACACTACCAGGACGGACAACTCAAGCGAGGGCGATTGAACGACCCGGAGCTCGATGCCCGGCTTGCGCTGGGCCTCTTCCATGACCAATGGCGCGCCTTGCAAGGCGTTACGCGGGACGCACCGGAGCTTTTGCTGGCCTGGCACTGGCTCACCACGGCAGAGAGTAACGTCAACGCCTTCTCAGAGAATGAAAGGGCTGGCTTCAACACCTTTTTCTCTACCCTGCGGCAGTCACAACGGCCGTCGGACGCCGAGGCGCGCACGACGATACGGAGCCAGCTTGCGGGCAACGCCTGTCTGACACGCGGCCGCGAAATCTTGGCAGACACGGCCCGCCACGGTTGGGCGCTGGCCTATGCGCTGGCATGGCTATCGGTATCCGGGGGCAACTCGGTCATGCCACCTTGGGTACGCCACCAATTCCCGGAGGCGGGACAACTGGTTCGCCGGCTACGGGACACCGCCTGCGGAGATCCTTCATGTGATTGGTGCCAAGAGAGACATAATGCTCGCAAGGAGCTTAAGCGTTGGTTTGGTTTTGCCGACTTCCGCCTGGAACCGGCGGACGAGGACGGCCGTCCCATGCAGCAGGCCATTGTCGAGGCGGCAATGGCCGGGGAACACGTATTGGGGATTCTGCCCACCGGCACCGGCAAGTCGCTCTGCTACCAGATCCCGGCCTTGTCCCGCTACGACAAGACCGGCGCGCTGACGGTGGTGATCTCCCCCCTGGTCGCACTCATGGCAGATCAAATAGTGGGTCTGGAAGCGCACGGTATCTGGTCGTGTGTAGCCATCAACGGGCTATTGTCCATGCCCGAGCGAGCCGATGCACTGGACCGGGTCAGGCTCGGGGACGCGGGCATCCTCATCGTATCGCCGGAGCAACTCCGCAGCCGGTCCCTGTGCCGGGTGCTGAATCAGCGCGAGATCGGCGCCTGGGTGATGGACGAGGCCCACTGCCTCTCGAAATGGGGACACGACTTTCGGCCCGACTATCGCTACGTGGGACGCTTCATTCGCAAAAAGGCGGAGCCCGATCCGATCCAGCCGGTCCTGTGCCTGACCGCGACTGCCAAGCCCGATGTCAAGGAGGATATCAAGCGGCACTTCCGGGATGAACTCGGTATCGAACTGAAGGTTTTCGACGGCGGGGCCCAACGCACGAACATCGAGTTCGTGGTGGTGCCGACCACCGGCGGCGAGAAGTTTCCGCACATCCACCAGATCCTGATGGAGGACTTGCCGCCGGACACGCCAGGAGGAGCCATCGTCTACTGCGCGAGCCGGCGGCGGACCGAAGAGGTGGCGGAGTTCCTGCAGATGAAAGAGGACACGGCGGACTACTTCCACGCCGGGCTGCCGCCGGAGACCAAGAAGAGCGTCCAGCAGCGCTTTATCAATGGCGAGCTTCGGGTGATCGCCGCCACTAATGCCTTCGGCATGGGCATCGACAAGCCGGATGTGCGGCTTGTGATCCACGCCGACATCCCGGGATCGTTGGAGAACTACCTGCAGGAGGCAGGCCGCGCCGGGCGGGACCGACAGACGGCGCGTTGTGTGCTGCTCTACGAGCCGGACGACGTAGAAAGACAGTTCGGCACGGCGGCCCGCTCGCGTCTTACCCGGCGGGAGATCCAAGGCGTGCTGAAAGCACTGCGCAACCTGGACCGGAAGAGGCGTCTGGACGGTGAGGTCGTGGCCACTCCGGGCGAGATCCTCGTAGAGGACGACGAGAAGGTATTCGAGCGGGACTCGGCCACCGACGATACTCGCGTGCGAACTGCGATCGCTTGGCTGGAGGCGGCGGGGCTACTGAACCGGCATGAAAACCAGGTGCAGGTGTTTCCTTCGTCCTTGAAGGTGAACTCGGTAGAGGAGGCGCGCGCCAGGCTGGATAGAAAAGACATGGCGGACGTCTATCGCCGCAAGTTGCTGACCATCGCCGAGACCCTGCTCGACGCGGACCCGGACGAAGGCATCTCCACCGACGAGTTGATGGGCGTCTCAGGCCTGAGCCCTGAAGAAGTACGCGGCGCCCTCCATGATCTGGAGCAACTGGGCATCGCCAGCAACGATACGGCGCTGACCGCCTTTGTCCATGAGGGAGTAGAGCGCAATTCGCAGAAACGCTTTAATGAGGCAGTGGAGTTGGAGATCGCCCTGATCGAACACCTTCGCCAAGCGGCGACTGACATGAACAGGGGAGAAACGTCCACCCTCCATTTGCGGGTCGCCGCGCAAACCCTGCGAGATGCGGGGGTGCCCGATCCGCTGCCGGAAAAGCTCTGGCGCATTCTCCGCAGCATCACCCGCGACGGTCGCGGCGAGGGGGGCGGCACCGGTAGCCTTGAGGTGCGACAACGGGATGCGGAAACGGTGCGGGTGACGCTACGGCGCGAATGGTCAGCGTTGGAGGAACTCGCGTCCCGCCGACGTGATGGGGCGAAGCTCCTCCTGGATCACTGGCTCGCTTGCCTGCCGCCCAAGACACGGGGCACGGATCTGCTGGCCGAGACCACCCTGGGCAAGCTCTTGGACGCGCTCACGTCCGACATCATTCTGAGGAGCAGCGTCCAGAATCCGGAGAAACTGGTGAACCACGCCCTCCTGTGGCTGCACGATCAGGAGGTCATTCGCCTCCACAAGGGGCTGGCCGTATTCCGCCCGGCCATGACCATCCGTCTCGTGCAGGAGACGCCAGGACGCGGTTTCGCCGCCGTTGACTTCGAGCCGCTCAAGCTCCACTACCAGGGACAGGTGCGGCAGATCCACGTGATGGTGGAATTCGCGCGGCGAGGCCTCGACGCCATGACCGACGCCCTGCGTCTGGCCATGGACTATTTCAGCCTGAGGGAGGAAAATTTCCTTCGCCGCTGGCTGCCGGATCGGGACAAGGAGATCGCGCGGGAGACCACACCCGACTCGTGGCGGGCCATCGTCGAGAGTCTGAAGAATCCCTCCCAGCAGCGTATCGTCGCGGTTGATCGGGAGCAGACGAACGTGCTGGTGCTCGCCGGTCCCGGCTCCGGCAAAACCCGGGTGCTGGTGCATCGCATCGCCTATCTGGTGCGTGCAAGACGTGAAAATCCCCGCGGCATCCTGGCCTTGGCCTACAACCGGCATTCGGCGGTCGAGATCCGGCGTCGCCTCGGGGATTTGATCGGCGACGACGCCCGAGGGGTGACCGTTCTCACCTGCCACGGTCTCGCCATGCGGCTGGCCGGCGCCAGCTTCAGCGGAAGAGCGGAACGTCCGGACAACGAGGGCTTTCAGGAGGTGATGCTGCAGGCGGTGGCCCTGCTTCGCGGAGAAGGCCTGCCACCGGAAGAAGCCGACGAGCAACGCGAGCGGCTCCTCGCGGGCTTTCGCTGGATCCTGGTGGACGAGTATCAGGACGTCGACGCGGACCAGTACGAGTTGATATCGGCCTTGGCCGGACGAACCCTGGAGGATGAGGACCGCAAGCTCACGCTCTTTGCGGTGGGCGATGACGACCAGAACATCTACGCCTTCAACGGCGCATCGGTGGAGTTCATCCGTCGCTTCGAAACGGACTACGGGCCGAAGCCCGCCTTCCTGACCGACAACTATCGTTCCACCGGCCACATCATCGCGGCAGCCAATGCATTGATCGAACCGGCGCAGCACCGGATGAAAACCGGACATCCCATCCATATCGACCGGACGCGCGCGAAAGATCCGCTTGGCGGCGAGTGGAAGGCATTGGATTCGGTCGCTCAAGGCCGGGTGCAGATTCTTCCGGCCCAGCGCTCGCCGATCTCGCAAGCGCAGGTCGCGATGACGGAGTTGCTACGCCTCGCCGCCCTTTCGCCGAATTGGGATTGGTCCACGTGCGCGGTGATCGCCCGCGAATGGAAGTACCTGGACCCGGTGCGTGCGTTCTGCGAAATCCACCGCATCCCGGCGCAGATGGGGAACGAAGAAATCCCGAGATTCTGGCGCCTGCGGGAGACCCAGGCGCTTGTTGAATGGCTGCGCGGACGTGAGATCCGGTTGGTGGACGGCGCAGACCTCCACGCATGGGTGGATGGGCGTCCGCCGAATCCCTGGATCGAGTTGCTGCGGGAAGCCTTGGACGAACATGCATTGGAAACCGGCGGTGCGGAAATACCGGTGGACCACTTCATCGAGTGGCTGGCCGAGTGGGGGCGGGATGTTCGCCGCCGCCAGCACGGGCTGCTGTTGTTGACCGCGCACCGCGCCAAGGGGTTGGAGTTCGACCATGTGGCCGTGCTCGACGGAGGCTGGGACAAAATTGGCAGTGGCGAGGACCCGGACGCCCCGCGACGGCTCTATTACGTAGCCATGACCCGGGCCCGGCAAACCCTCGCCCTCGCAAGCTTTCCAGGGTCTCACTCGCTCCACGATACCTTGCGGGGCCTCCCCGAGGTTCTATGTCGGCAGGCCCCTGAACTCCCACCGGCAACACCGGAACTCGCCCGCCAATATCGACGGCCCGCTCTGCGCGAGGTCGATCTGGGCTTCGCGGGACGTCACCGCGCCGACGATCCGGTGCATCGCGCTATCGCTACGCTGTTGCCCGGCGATCTTCTGGAGGCGCGGGTGAACGAACGGGAACGGTGGGAATTGCTGAATCGATCGGGGACGGTGGTGTGGAGGCTTGCCAACAACTTCAAGCCTCCACACGGGACGCGTTGCAGCTCCGCGACGGTTCTTGCCGTCATGGTCTGGAGCCGCGAAGCATCGGCGCCGCAGTACAAGGACTGCATGCAATGCGACACTTGGGAGGTGGTGGTCCCGGAACTGGTGTTCGATCTTTAGCACAGTAACAGGATGTGGACCTCTATATTTGTTCCTAACACCGATGAGCAGAGCGGTCTGGAGAAGTGGCTTTCAAGCGCAGGTGGGCTTGGAACTTCTTGGAGTTTCGCTTAATGCCGCCGAATTCCGGTGACGCTCGAACGGCTGGATGATTCCGCCGCCCAGGACGCGGTCGGCTTGATAGAGGACCAGCGACTGGCCGGGACTGAGAGCTTGTTGCGGTTCCTTGAATTCTATGGAGAGGGTTCCTGCAGTGTGAGGCTGAACCTGCCCGGAGACTGCCGGCGAGGCATACCGGTATTTGATGGCCACGTGATCCAGGGTCTCGGGCAAGGTGTCAGCCAACCAATTCACATCCTGCACCGTGCACGTTTGCCGGGACAGGTCTTCTGCCCGTCCCAGGACGACTGCGTTGGTTTCGGGGTTCACTTCCTTGACGTAGAGGCGTTCGCCGCGTGCAATCCCCAACCCTTTTCGTTGGCCTGGTGTATAAAAGGCAATGCCGCGATGTTCTCCGATTTTCCTGCCCTCAGGATCAAGGAAAGGGCCGGGCCGGAGCGCTTGCGGCGCTTCCTCGGTTAAAAACGTGCGATAATCGCCCTGGGTGACAAAACAGATTTCCTGGCTTTCTTTCATTTCATCGGCCGGCAAGTCCAACTCTTCCGCACGCGCCCACACTTCCGTTTTCTGAAGATGGCCGACGGGAAAGAGGATATGGGGAAGCCAAGCCGCAGGGAGCCTGTACAAAAAATAGGATTGGTCTTTCTTGCCGTCGGCGCCTCGAAACAAGCCAACTCCTTCATCGACCGGTACCACCCGGGCATAATGCCCGGTGGCGACAAAGTCGATCCCCCGGTCTTTCGCCAGTTCGTATAACCCCCCGAACTTCACCCACTCATTGCATCGCACGCACGGATTCGGAGTGGTCCCACCCAAATAACCGGCAACAAAATCATCGATTACGTTCTTGCGAAAGGTCTCCCGGGTATCGACCACTTCATGCGGAATGCCCAATCGCCCGGCGACGTGCCGGGCCAGGCCGACTTTGCAACAGCCACGTTCTTCCCACTTTTTTGTTACCGCCGCGTTGTCATCTTCAGGTTCCCATACTTGTAGCGTCACCCCTTGCACGTCATAGCCCTGTTCCGTCAGCAGTAACGCTGCGACTGAACTGTCGACGCCTCCGCTCATCCCGAGAAGAACCGTTGGTTTGGACATCACGTAGTCGGCCTCTTAGCGTTGGCTTCAGGCGGTCGAAAGGCCACGGTGGACCTTTTCTCCTTCGCCGGATTGCGAGGAGATGTCATCAAGCCCGCTGGCGCCCATATCGCACGTGCCATGGAACAACACGCCCTCTTCCACGGAAAAAGAGGGAGCTCGAACACCGCCGATCAGCACAGCCGGTTTCAGCAATTGGACCTTCTGGGAGGCAACAACATTGCCTTCGATTTTGCCGCTGCAGATAATGGTTTCACAGGTGATTTCGCCCTTGATGACCCCACTCTCACCAACAATGAGGGTGTCCTGCGAAGCGATTTGACCGTCAAAATGCCCGTCGATTCGGACACTGCTGTCGAATTTGGCTTTTCCTTTGAAGTCCACACCTTTTCCGAGAAACGTGTAGGCGCCTTCTTCAAACATCGATTCCCATTTCTTGTCTTTTTGCTCTGATGTTGTACCCCACATGAGACGACCCTCTTTGTACCGGGACCTTGGCTCAGGAGAGACACGGGGGGACACCCCCTACGACCTCACCGCACTGATCCTGACGGCCCCGTTGGATTGTTATGATAAAATCACGTCGACAATGCGTGTCAAATCCTCCTGGGAATAATATGCGAGAACCAATTCACCCTTTTGCCGTTTCGAGCGAACCACGACTTTCGTGCCCAAATGTTTTCGGAGGCGATCTTCCACGTCGGCGTGGAGGGGATTCCCTGCCGATTGGCGGGGCCGCGTCTTCCTGGACCCTTTCTTGACCAATTGCTCGACCTGCCTGACGGACAGCCGGTCGCGAAGAATTCGCTTGGCCAGAGTCAATTGGTCTTCCGCATTCTTTATCCCTAGAATGACCTTTGCATGCCCCAGTGTCAATTGCCCGGAGGCCACCATGCCCTGTACCTCAGTGGGCAGGGAGAGCATCCTGCAGATATTGGCGACTGAAGCCCTGTCGCGCCCGACCCGTTCGGCTACCGCTTCCTGGGTCACCCCCAATTCGTCGATCAGTTGGCGATAGGCCTGGGCTTCTTCAACCGGATTCAAATTACTTCTTTGAATATTTTCAATTAGGGATAATATCGTAGATTCCTCGTCACTTGATTTTCGGATTACCGCGGGGACTGCCGGTAACTGCGCCAATGTGGCCGCCCGGAATCGTCGCTCTCCTGCAATGAGTTCATAGCGATCTTCACTCTTTCGCCGCACCAGGACAGGCTGAAGAATCCCGTGTCGCTTGACGGATTCCACCAATTCCCGGAGTTCTTCTTCGACAAATGTTTTTCTCGGCTGATGCCTGTTCGGCACAATTTTGGCCACGGGAATCATGTGAATCACGTGCCCGGTCTCCTTCGTTTCGCTCTCCGGCAACAGGGCTGCCAGGCCTTTACCCAGTGCTTTCTTTTCCATTTCCCAAAAACTCCTTTGCAAAATCCATATAGGCCTTGGCGCCGATCGACGCCGAATTGTAGAGCAACCCGGGCCGTCCATAACTCGGGGCCTCGGCCAATGCCACGTTTCTTGGGATGACCGACTGATACACTTTATCAGGGGAAAATTTTCTGACTTCCTCCGAGACCTGCCTGGAAAGGGTGAGCCTGGCATCACACATTGTCAAGAGGATCCCTTCGATCGCCAAGTCCTGGTTGAAGCTGCGGCGCACCCGCTCGATCGTCGACATCAGCCGTCCCAAACCCTCCATGGCAAAATATTCGCATTGGACCGGGACCAGCACCGATTGAGCCGCGGTCAGCGCATTCACCGTCAGGAGCCCCAAGGCCGGCGGACAATCCAGAATGATGAAATGATACTGATCGGTCATGGTCGTGAGCACCCGCTTCAAGCGTTCCTCCCGTTGCGCGACCCCGGCCAATTCGACTTCCGCTCCGGCAAGATCAGGCCCGGACGGCAAAAGGTCCAACTGCGAGACGGCCGTGGCCACAATCGAATCAGCGGCCGGAATGCTCTTGAACAGACAATCATACAGCGTGCGTGCCGGCGCTTCGATACCCACCCCGCTGGTGGCATTGGCCTGCGGGTCGATATCGACCAGCAGGACCTTCTGCTCGCACAACGCCAGCGCGGCCGCCAGGTTGACGGAGGTCGTCGTTTTTCCGACCCCGCCTTTTTGATTCGCTATTGCGACGATTTTATCCATCGAGCGATGTTCTTCCGCCAAGATGTTCCACGTGGAACAATTTCCCGGAGACCGGCTTATCAAGCTGCGTGAAAACTTCCTTTGCGGCTCTGCCGGGGGCAGCCTGATCTGATGAGAGTAACCGCGTTTTTTGCCTCCCCTTTGTAAGTGGGCGCATTTCCGAAGAGGGAATGCGGGTGGGGTAGAGGAATTCGACCATGGGGCACGAGGCTTCGCCGGTCCTGCGCCGCCTCTACCTCCCCTTCGCCCCTCCTTACAAAGGAGGGGAACTCCGCCGACCCCTTATATGGTCTCCATCGTTCAGCGTGACGTTCTCTCTTTTGAAAAACGCAAAGAGTTTCTAAACACTCTTTACAACAGGGCCTACAATGCTGAGGATCCTTTTCCCCAAACCAAACGGCAATTCATAATGCATTTCCTTCATCACGGAAAACCCTTGCAGCACGAGGGCTGGGGGTAGGGGTTCGGCCCGGCAAAACACACATTTCCCAGATTCGGACAGTATTGGGGTAACATAGGCCAAACCAACGTCGAATCTCAATGCCTTCATGAACACCCAGTCGAATTTTTTATCATATTCCGGTTTCTTTGAACACTCCTCGATCCGGCACGCTTCCACCCGAACGTTTTTCAAGCCGAGCGAACCGATTACGTGATGAAGAAACGCCACTTTCTTTAAATTCGGTTCGAGTAGGGTGACATCCTGTTGAGGGGAAACGAGGGCCATGGGAATCCCGGGAAACCCGGCGCCGCTTCCGATATCCAGAATCGAACAGGCCGTGTCCGACGAAAAAACCATGGTGCACGCCAGGGAGTCGATAAAGAGGTTCCCGATTATCTCTTCTTCCTGCTTATGGCCGGTGAGGTTCGTTTTCTCATTCCATTTCATAAGTTCTTGTAAATAAAATACAAATTTTTCGACTGTTGCCTGGTAATAGGCCATCTCTATGGCCGCAAGACCTTGCCGAAAGAGTTCTTCAAGCTGTTGGGTTTGCATCATTGTTCCACGTGGAACATTCGGCAAGGAGCGGGGGGAAATCCGGGCTTCTACGCGACGTTCGCCGTTCGCTGGAATCGTTCCAAGGCCACAAGCAATAACGATATGGCTGCCGGGGTCATGCCGGAAATTCTTGAAGCCTGTCCCACCGTGGCGGGTCTGATTTTTGACAATTTTTCGGCAACCTCGTTTGAAAACCCGGTCACCCGGTCATACCGGAAATTCGAGGGAATGCTTTTCCCTTCCAGTTTCTGAAATTTTTCAATCTGATCCAGTTGCCGTTTGATATACCCGTCGTATTTTATTGCAATTTCAACGGCTTCGCCGATTTTCGTGTTTGCCGGGTTGGCTTCCCCGGCTATGTCCATCAACCTGGTGTAGCTCACTTCCGGACGCTTGAGTAATTGCGCCATGGTGGCTCCGGGATCTGGCATTTTGGGCTCAATTCGGGTCCATCGCTCTGCCTGTTCCGGTGTCCATGGGAGCCGCGTCTGCGACAGACGAAGCTTTTCATTTTCCACAACTCGTTGTTTTTCTTCAAATTTTGCATGCAGATCATCAGACACCAGGCCAAGCCGGTGCCCCGTGTCCATGAGCCGCTGATCCGCATTGTCTTCGCGCAAGAGGAGCCGGTATTCCGCCCGCGAGGTAAACATCCGGTACGGCTCCCGGGCATCCTTCGTAATGAGATCGTCGATCAGCACGCCGATATAGGCCTGCGATCGATCCAGGATCAACGGCGGTTCCCCCTTGACCTGGAGGGCCGCATTGATCCCGGCCATGATGCCCTGGGCCGCGGCCTCTTCATACCCGGAGGTCCCGTTGATCTGGCCCGCATGGTACAACCCCTTTACGTTCTTGGTTTCGAGCGTCTGATGGAGCTGGTACGGCGGAAAATAGTCGTATTCGATCGCATAGCCGGGCTTCAGCATGGTGGCGCGGTCGAGTCCGGGGATGGTCTTCAGGAGGGCGGCCTGCACATCCACCGGCAGGCTGGTCGAGATGCCGTTCGGATAAAAAGACGGGGAATCCAGTTCCTCGGGTTCCACAAAGATCTGATGTTGGGTCTTATCCTCAAACCGGACGACCTTATCCTCGATCGACGGGCAATACCGCGGCCCCGTGGAATCGATCACCCCCATGTACATCGGGGACCGGTCCAGGTTGTTGCGGATGATGTCATGCGTCCGTTCATTGGTATAGGTGAGATGACAGCAGATTTGCGGGTTCGTGATGCGCGTCGTCCGGAATGAAAACGGGCGTGGCGGCACGTCGCCGGGCTGCTCGCCCATGACGCTGAAATCAATCGTATCCCGGTCCAATCGCGGAGGCGTACCCGTTTTCAAACGCCCGACTTCAAACCCGAAATCCCGCATGCAATCCGAAAGATGCTCGGCGGGCGCCTCTCCGGCCCTGCCGCCGGGCATATGGCTCATGCCGATATGGATCAACCCTTTCAAAAACGTGCCCGACGTAATGATGACCGCCTCCGCATGGACCGTCTCCCCGGAATCAGTCACCACTCCGCGGATCGTGCCGCCTTTGGTCAACAGGCGATTGGCCGTACCCGACACGATCTCAAGGTTCGGCTGATGCGCCAGCGTGTCCTGCATGGCCTTGCGATACAAAGCCTTATCGCACTGGACGCGCGTAGCCCGGACCGCCGGCCCTTTTCTCGTATTCAGCATGCGGAATTGAATGCCCGCCTTATCCGTGTTACGGCCGATCTCCCCGCCCAGCGCATCGATTTCCTTGACCAGATGCCCCTTGCCGATTCCACCCACCGCTGGATTACACGGCATGTGCGCGATCATGTCCTGATCGATGGTCAGCAAAAGGACCCGGCACCCCATCCTGGCCGCGGCTAGCGCGGCCTCGCACCCCGCGTGCCCGCCTCCGATGACGATGATGTCGCGTTGAATTGGCATAGATATTATTGCCTACTTATTTTTGGCTACGCCATAACTAACTTCTCGCGATGCTGGTTGAGGGCAATCGTTCCGCTTCATGCCGTTCCTCCAGTGTCGTACACACCCAACACACACCGAACGACCGGTATGGCTCATCCCCCGTTGGACGCCTAATAAGAGCGACCCCCGCAAAGAACCATTTCTCTTTGATCTTGTCGCATCGACAGCACTTATAATTTTTTGTTTGCTGACGGGTAGACGGTCGATGGACTACTCCGTCCACAGCCTTATCTTTCAAGTCTTGAAAAGGGAGATACTTCCCCATTGTTTCTCTTCTCCCTTAGTCTTTCTAGAAACGCATCACATTTACTCTATTTGACGACTCCGTCAAGATGAAGTCTGCATCTATAGTGCATTCAATCGAGCCTCTCTAATATCGCATCGAGTTTCTTCGACATGTCATCAACGGTCTTCTCCATTTTCGTTTTCCATTCGGAGAACCGGTTGTAAATAGACCATCCGAGTATTACACTCCATCCAATCCATGCTCCGACTGCAAGAATCAAATTTCCAGGGTACCAGATGAACATCACACCTAACATGACTGATGCCATCAGCCAAACGAGAAACACCACTGTCATCGGCAGGTCTTCTGCATTTTCTTTTAGCTTCCGTCCCATTGTTAACAATATAATGTCGGTTGAATGCTTTCCGGTAACTACGCACTACTTCCCTATGCAGAAATCCTGAAATATCCGGTCCAGAATGTCTTCGGTGCTGACCGCGCCGGTGATTTCTCCCAATGCATCGAGCGCGGCTCGGATATCCAAGGCCACGCATTCTCCGGATTCTTTTCGTTCAAGCGAACGCATGGCCTCTTCGATGGAGCAATGCGCCTGCTCCAGGCTGGCCTTGTGGCGCAGCCGCGTCACGAGAACGGACGGAGTCGCTTCCAAGCCTTCCTTGAGGCAAACACTTTGAATGACCGACGTCAAATGATCAAGACCTTCGCCTGTTTTGGCCGACACTTTCACGAACGCGGTCCCGTCTTTCACAGGTAACAGGGTCGCGTCAAATGCCTGGGATTCGGGGAGGTCCATTTTATTCATCACGAGCAGATGTCTTTGCGAGCCGTACGTATCGAACACGGCGCGGTCTTCGTCGGTCACGCCTTCGGCGCCGTCCAGCACGAGCAGCAACACGTCGGCTTCCGCAATCGCGTCTTCGGTTCGACGGATACCTTCTCCTTCGATCGTGTCCTGCGTTTGTCGCAGTCCTGCCGTATCCAGTAAGCGCAGGGGGATCCCCCTGACGTTCAACGACTCGTCGATGACGTCGCGGGTCGTCCCGGGTTGATCCGATACTATTGCGCGATCCAGTTTCAGCAGCGCATTCAGCAGGCTCGATTTGCCCACGTTGGGCCGGCCGATGATGGCGACCTTGATACCTTCCCGAATCAGGCGGCCTTCCTCATAGGACTTGATCAATTGCTCCACGACCCGTTGCGTGTCCGTTAAGGCTTGTTGCACTTCAGCCGCTTGGATAAAGGTAATGTCCTCTTCGGCAAAATCCATCCCGGCTTCCACGTGCGCCAAGACCCGAATGAGTCTTTCCCGGAATGTTTCGATTTCTTTTGAGAGGGACCCGCGCAACAAGGATTGCGCAGCTTGCAGGCTTCGTGAGGTCGTTGCTTGAATCGTATCGAGCACCGCTTCGGCCTGGGTGAGGTCCAACCGGCCGTTGAGAAACGCTCGCTTGGTAAACTCGCCGGGGTGCGCCAGCCTGGCGCCATGCCGGATCAGGCCGTGGCAGGTGGCCTGAAGGATCCAGGCCCCGCCGTGGGTCTGAATTTCCACCACGTCTTCGCCCGTATACGAACGCGGCTTGCGCATGATGACGACCAGGGCTTCGTCGATGGCCGTGCCTTGCTCCACAGCCTGACTCGGACCCTCACCCTGGCCCTCTCCCGGGGGGAGAGGGGATTCCGGATACAGGACGTCGCTCAAATACAGGCGATGATTTTCCAGTTCTTGCAGGGACTGCCGGTTGCGGGGACGAACGACGTGAGCGGCGACTTCGATGGCCTGCGCACCACTAACCCGGACGATGCCGATTCCCCCTTCCCCCACGGGAGTGGCGATCGCGCAGATGGTATCGTCAACGGAGTTTTCCATCGGAGAACACCTTGCCCTGAGCGTAGTCGACGGATCGCGGGCTTATTCACTCTCTTCTTGTTGAGCCTGCTTGGCTTTTCCCTTTTTCTTTTTGGACGGCTCTCCATTATCGGGGTTCGTCGAGGGTTCGTCGCCGGCCGGCGCCGGTTGAGCGGCAGGCGCGGCTTTTAAAAAGAAGCGATCCGTCACCACTTGCTGCCCGATGGTCAAGACGTTATTCGTCAACCAATAGATCACCAGACCGGCGGGAAAGTTCAAAAAGAGAAACGTCAGAAAAACCGGCAACAACAGCATCATTTTGGCTTGTGTGGGATCCATGGTGGTGGGCATGATTTTCTGCTGGAGCACCATCGACGCTCCCATCAGAATCGGAAACACGTAAAACGGATCCGGGATCGACAAATCCGTGATCCACAGCGCGAATGGTGCATTCCGGAGATCCACGGTCATATACAGAATATTGAACAGCGAGATGAAGACGGGCATCTGTAACACCATCGGCAAACACCCGCCGACCGGATTCACCTTGTGCTCTTTGTATAACTTCATCAGCTCCCGGTTGAGGCGTTCCCGATCCTCTTTGAACTTGGCCTGCACGGCCTGGATCTTGGGTTGAATCTTTTGCATGCCCTGCATGGATTTGTAGCTCTTGTATTGCAGGGGCACGAACAACAGTTTGATGCCGCACGTTAAGAGAATAATCGCCACGCCGTAATTCTGGGTGTACTCATACAAAAATCGAAGCACGTAGAACAGCGGCTTGGCCACCGCTTTCACCACGCTCCAACTCCCGTAAATGAACCAGCCGAAATCGATCGTATCCTCCAGGCTGTGGCCCAACGATCGCATGAGATCGAATTGTTTGGGGCCGGCATAGAGTTGAAACCGCAGCCGGCTGCCTTCCGCTTCGACCGGGAACTCCACACCCGAGGTCACCACGTAGTCGGTTTCTGCTTTCGCAAAGACCCCTTGGGCCCCTTGCGGGATCATGACGCTGATAAAATATTTGTCCTGGAGGGCTGCCCAGCGAATGTCCCCGGAACGCCGGATTTCAGGGTCCGGGGTTTCCTTTTCCAACTCGCCGTCGATCATCCACGCCGGCCCCAGGGCCCCGATTAACCCTTGCCCCCATTCCACCATCCCGAAATTGGTGCCCAACAACACCCCGACAGCATCATCCAGACCTGCGACGCGAATAGCCACGTCCACCAGATAGGAGTCATGGGTAAAGGTGAATTCCTTTTCCACCAGAATGTTGTTTTCGTCGTTCCGGTAGGACAAGGTCAGATGGCCCGTGGGATGGACATCATCGAGCGTGTCAAAATCCCGGCTGACTTCAAACAGGCCGTCGTTGAGCATGGCGTTGACGTCCGAATCTTCAACCTGCAGGGCCAACGGTCCGGCAAAATGGCCTTCCGGGTACACGAACTCGATGGGTTCGGGGTCGTCTTCGTCTTGGGTCAGATACTGCTTCAGTTTCCAGCTTTGAATCTGCGCGCCGCGGTTGGTGAACGCGACCCGGTACAGCGGCGTCTCCACTTCTTCCACGCGGGTCTCGAGGGATGTTGCATTCGGTTCATCGCCATGAGGCCGCACCTCGGAGGACGGGTCCTGGATACCGCCGGGTGGTGGGATGGACCCGTTCTCCGTGAGAAAGGCCTCCTGCCCCTCCTCAATGGGTGGGGGTTCGGGCATCAGCCCCAGTTCTTTCAGAACATAGTCGAAGCTGAAAATGATGGCGAACGAAATAAGAAGGAAGATGAGGATGCGTTTTTCCATACCGGCCGATCAGGGAACTGGGTCGATTCCACCCGGATGGAAGGGATGGCACTTCAGAAGCCGGCAACCCCCCAACAACACTCCTCGCAGCAGGCCGTGACGGGTTATCGCTTCACTGGTATAGCGTGAGCAGGTTGGGGCAAAGCGGCACTGAGGCCCCAAATACGGAGACACGATTTTCTGGTAGACGACGATGAGCCACAACGCTATTTTTCGCATCTATCTCACACCCATCTCACCCCCCTGACAAGGGTGTATAGACCGGGGACATGGTTTACACCTGTTCGGAGACATGGTGAACACTTTAAGCTGCAGGGCTTCACCCCAAAAGGAGGAGCGCCATGCCTTGGAAAGAGGTGTCGCCCATGTCTCAACGCCA
>MPMZ01000037.1 GCA_002238765.1 Nitrospira sp. bin75 | reverse complement strand
GGGACTTATATACAATCCTAGACAGGGGCCTTGAGGCCTTCCATTCGTTTTGACGCCCACCGTTCCTTCTGCTACGCTCTCCCCGTTCATCGCTGAAGGTTGCCCCTTGTCGGGTCGCCTGTGAAATACAAGAACTGAATCTGGTGATCGCGGGTAGCTCCCGTGCTCGGCAGATTGTCGCACCCACAGTAAATACGCAGGGATTCTCTCGCCTTCAGCGATGGGCCGGCCCGGCCTTTGTGTCAGCGCCGCTCATTCATCTGTCTCAATAATACAAGGAGTGCGCCATGCAGGTTTTGCGCCTTGGGGCCTTGGCCCTTGCGGGAATTTTACTGAGTGCTTGTGGCGGCGGGGGGAGTGGAAGCGGAAGCAGAGTCATGGACAGGCAACCCATCGAGACGCCACCGCCCATGACGAGCCTGAGCATCGAAGAAACTGGCGGTCGGACTGGTTCGCCCATTGCGTCGTTGCTTGGCAATCTTTCGGAGGTCAACAACAATGCCCCGATCTTTGGGAGTGTGTTGTATAGCCTGGATACGGGTACGTCACGACCCACTGGGCTTGAGACGACGTTTGCGCTTGATCGGCTCACCCTCGACATTCCCCGGACCAACGGCACGACGACGACACTCGATACGGATCGGGATATTGTCGCCGATGTGACCAACGTTCTTCCGCAAGGCAACCCCGTCACGAATCGCCCGGCGGGATCGGTGACGGTCTACAACGCCGACGAGCGGACCTTTACCGCTTCCACGATGTTGGTGGAGTGGGAGAATGACGACGTGACGAATTACCTCGCGATCGGGCATTGGGTACATCTTGATCTGGCGGCGCCCGGCGTGGAAATCGGGGCCTTTATTGATGGTCCCGAGTTTGACAACGCGGTGACTCCGCCCGTGATGGGCACGGCCACGTATCGAGGAATCGCCACCGGCGCCTATCTCTCCACTCATGGCACCGACACTCAAACACCGACGGGCACCTTCGAGCAAGGCGAGTATGACGGGCGTGTTCAGTTGACGGCGGATTTTGGCACGATGAGCATTTCTGGCCGGCTCGATCAGGTTGGCCTCTCGGAGGTTCTACGAATTCCGTCTGGTGGCGGGGCCACACTGGAAAACAATTACTTTCCTGGTCGCGTGGCGACTGATTATCAAGTGGTGTTCCAGCCAACGCCGATCATGAGCGACGGCACATTTGAAGGGCTTCGGCAGGACGCGGTGTTTCTGAGCGAGACGCTGAATATCGCCGAGTCAGAAGGTGACTGGGCAGGACGCTTCTCGACGGTGAATGATGCCGCCGGTAATCCGCGAGCGGTAGCCGGGGCGCATCGCGTCTTCTTTCAAACGACGGGCAATACGCAAGCCCTCATGACCGGCGCGTTCTACGGCGCGACCGAGCGGTTTGAGTAATCATCTACAGCAGCCCCGCTTCCATGAAGCGGGGCTGATACATCTCTAGACAAGCGAAGGGAAGGCGGCTAAGATAGCCTTATGAGCGAAGACGAGCAAGATCAAATTTGCGGGCAGATTATTCGGGAATATGGCGAAGCTAAGCGCCGTCTTGCCTGCGTCGAAGAGAAAGAACGGCAACTGGTTGAAACGGTTCAGAATGTTCTCGGTACGCTAAAGGAAGACCAGAAACGGGACATCGGGAAGACCTCCTATGTGCAATGCCGAGACGGGAAACTGGAAGTTCAAGGCCATCCAATTGACTGGCCTACACAAGATGCCCTCTGTACGATTTTGAACAAGAAGCAACACGCAAAAGAGGAAATTCGACGGTTGAGCGCTGCCTTGCGGAATCTCGGTCATCCATATACGGACTATATTCGGCTGTAAGTTTATTCTTCCATCCAAAGACTGCCCTTCCTTCCTCGTCAATATCCCATATCAGTGGCCTTTCCTCTAGGTCTTGACATGCCCTCTTATTTTTGTTAGTTTGCTAGACACATGGCAACCACACAAGGAGCGCGGCGTATGCGAAAGAAAGCCCCTGGAAAATTCTACAGACAAGGCATCAGTCTTGAAGAACTGATGGATCGCTTCCCGAATGAGTATGCGGCCCGGAAATGGTTTGAGTCGATCCGTTGGCCGGAAGGCCGGACGTGTCCGCACTGTGCGTCCACCGACACCAAGCCCGTGCCGAACGAGAATCCCATGCCGTACCATTGCACGACGTGCCGCCAATATTTCAGCGTCAAGACCGGCACCGTCATGGCGTCCAGTAACTTGAAACTGCGTAAGTGGGTGATCGGCTTCTACCTCATGTCCACGAACCTCAAGGGCGTGTCCAGCATGAAGCTCCATCGGGACTTGAAGATCACGCAAAAAACCGCGTGGATGATGGGGCAAAAGATTCGGCAAGCCTGGAACTTGGATCACGCCGGCATGATCGGTCCGGTGGAAGTGGACGAAACCTACATTGGCGGGAAAGATAAGAATAAACATGCCAAGAAGAAACGAGAGCGCGGGAACGCCTACGGTGTGAAGCAGGCTGTGGTCGGCATGAAATCCCGCGTCACGAATCAGGTTGCCGCCCAGCCCGTTGATCCTGTGAGTGCCAAGACGTTGCAGCGGTTTGTCACGACGAAGACGGAGGGGAAGACGCAAGTCTACAGCGATACCCACCGGGGCTACTGGGGCTTACGGAAGCAGGGCTATGGGTTGGAGCAAGTGAATCATTCAGCCGGGGAGTATGTGCGGGATATGGCCCATACGAACGGCATCGAGTCGTTTTGGGCGTTGCTCAAGCGCGGCTATCACGGGACGTTTCACAAGATGAGCGTGAAGCATCTCCATCGCTATGTGACGGAATTTGCGGGACGGCATAACATTCGTACCCTCGACACCATTGAGCAAATGACCATTCTCGCTCAGGGTGTCGTCGGGAAACGGTTGCCGTATCGAGACTTGATTGCGTGAATGAAGTCTAAACCAAAACCGAAAAAGCCGTCCAAACCGAAACGTCCACGTGGACGGCCAACCAAGTATGTCATTGAACCGATCGACGCGACCCCGGAAGACCTCGCCCGGTCCGTGTTTCGCGTCGCTGACGAGGAACGGGATCGCCGCCTCGAAAAGCCTCGCTAATCCCCGTTTTGTCTAGGATTGTATATAAGTCCCTATGCCCCATGGACGCGTGGCTCTACCCCACCTGGCCTCCCCATACAAACGAGAGGGAAAAAAGAGCCCTTCTTTCTGGTTCCCACTTTGTGGGCAGTTCCTCATTCTGTCAACGAATGACTGAACACCTACGGGAATGACAGAAGGGGAAAAACCGGAATGACAGACTCGGGATGTCGTTGGGTATTTTCATGCCTGGTCATCTCTATACTATAGAGAGAGCGAGCCGAAAGAAACACGGCAAGACGAATTTTTCAGAAATCTCCAGACCGGGCAGGTCGGTTGGTGAAGGGTAACTCGACGCTCAGGCTTCTTCGAGCAGCCGGTATTTTTCGATTCGATAGGCGATTTGACGCGGCGTCATGCCCAACAGCCTGGCCGCCTTCGCCTTGACCCATCCTGCTTTCCTGAGGGCATCTCGAAGACGGTCCCGTTCGAGCGCATCCAGCCGCGCCGGAAGGGTTTGGTGGGAGGCCGGGCCGCTTGACTGGGGAGTGGACCGGGATTGAACGGTTCGCACGTGCTCGAAATAGGGAGCGAGTGTTTCGGGAATGGACTGTAACTCGATCAGCGACGTCTCCGCCAGGACGACCAGGCGTTCGATGCAATTCTGCAATTCACGAATGTTGCCGGGCCAATGGTAGACGCTCATCATATCGACCAAGTCCTTCCCCAATTGAATGTCCCGGCTATTGGCGCGATTGAACTTGTCCAGAAAATGCGTCATGAGCGGGCGCACGTCGTCCCGCCGGGCACGTAGGGGAGGAAGCGTGAGCGGCACGACGTTCAGCCGATAATACAAATCTTCCCGAAACTCGCCTGAGCGGACCATGCCTTCGAGATGACGATGCGTCGCGGCAATCAACCGGACGTCCACGGAGAGCGTCTGTCCACTCCCGACTCGTTCGAATTCTTTGTCCTGCAGCACGCGAAGGAGCTTGACCTGGGTGGACAGGGGAATGTCCCCGACCTCATCAAGGAACAACGTTCCGCCGGCCGCCTGTTCCAGTCGTCCTTTTCTGGCCTGATTCGCTCCCGTGAAGGCTCCCCGTTCATGCCCGAACAGGGTCGTTTCAATCAGGGTCTCCGGAACCGCCGCGCAATGGACCGCCACGAACGGTTGACCGGCACGCGCACTGGAGAGATGAATGCGCTGTGCGACCAACTCCTTGCCCGTTCCACTTTCTCCGCGGAGCAGGACCGTTGCCGAGGTGTTCGAGACCCGCTGAATGGCCGCGTATACCGCTTGCATCGCCGTGCTGTTGCCAATGATGACCGGCGCCTGCTTCTTTTTCCTGGCGGCAGGGACGACACGCAGGTCGTCCCCTACAGAGGTCGGTGAATCATCTGCTTGCTCAAAGCGCAGAGACGACCCGAACGCCTCGGAGGAACGGCCCGGAGTCTCTTTCGTTTCAGATTCCTGCTCCAGCATAGCCAGAGCTTGGCCAATCCGTGTTTCAGGAGCATCCCTTCCATCCAGAATAGCCCGCAGTCGGGTGATGAGCTTGTCGTCGTCCTTTGAAAGATCGCGTTTCATCGTGCCGCTCATGTCTCCCAAAAACGCAAAAAAAAACGCCCTTTCCCAATCTTCATTGGGGAAGGACGTTCATTGTCCTCACACAGCCTGGTTCTGTCAGCGAAATGACGACTTTGTCATTCTCAAGTCGTAGTTAACCGCACTTTACTCCGTTTGTCAATGGGGGCATTGGTTGAGTCAGGCATTGTCTCGACTCATAATAGGACAAATGCCGCAACCACGTTTCGTGTAAGACGTTCCTCTACCACCAAGGGGCCGTAGCAGGCCATGGAGGGCAGTGAACAATGAATGCATCGTCCGGACCGGGAATACGGTTTCCATTGACCATTGGGCAACGCCTACTCGCCATGGTGATCATCTTTGTTCTGGCGTTGGGGGTCATCCTGGCCTTCACCCACATCGCGGTGAAAACGCTCGAGCTCGACGTGGTGGTGATGGACGTGGCGGGCCGCCAGCGGATGATGATTCAACGCCACCTCAATGAAATGTTGTTGGTGTCCCATGAGATTCGGACGGATTTTCAACGCACGCAACAGGCGTTATTGCACTCTGCCGATGCCTTACGGAATGGGGGAGAAGTGGTCGTGAACCCGTTCACCGACGAACGACGCTCGATTCCCGAGGCCCCGACCGCCAGGATACGGGAACTGTTGGACCAGCAACGTTCCCTGCTTGAACAATTTTTCGTCAAAACCAAAACCCTGCTGCTCGAAGATCCCGATCACTCTCCTTCGTCGGAATCCTTTTCCTTGCTCAGTCAGCTCCACGATGAACTTCAACGAAACGCCGACACCGTGTTCAAATTGTTCAGCGACCGTTCCCGTCAGAACATCGTGAATCTCCTGAGAAGCGAGCCGGTCATCGGATTCCTGGTCATTCTCCTGAGCCTGGTCCTGGCCCGGCAAGTGGTGTCCGCCAGCCGCCGGCTCGAACGGGAAATCGAGCAACGGAAACAAGCCGAGGATGCACGCAAGGCCTACGAGGAGGAGTTGGTCTTACGCGATCGCTCGATCAATTCGGCGACGAACGGCATTCTCATTGCCGATGCCCGTCAACCCGACATGCCCACGGTCTATTGCAACGCCGCCTTTGAAAAAATCACGGGCTACGCCGCGGAGGAAGTGCTTGGCCGCAACTGCCGTTTCCTCCAGGGGACGGACCATCAGCAACCCGGGATCGAGGCCATCCGCCAAGCGATCCGGCAGGGCACCGAGGCCAAAGCGGATCTCCGCAATTATCGCAAGGACGGCAGCCTGTTTTGGAACGAACTCTACATCGCGCCGGTGAAGGATCAACAGGGACAGCTCACGCATTTCATCGGGATTCAAACGGACATCACCCAACGAAAACACCAGGAGACTGAATTGGCGCACAAAACGCGGGAATTGGCCGAATCCAACGCGGAACTCCAGCAGTTTGCCTACGTGGCTTCTCACGACCTGCAGGAACCGCTTCGCATGGTGGCGAGCTACACCCAGTTATTGGGCAAACGATACCGGGGCAAGCTGGATAAAGACGCCGATGAATTTATCGGGTACGCCGTGGACGGAGCGATCCGCATGCAACGGCTCATTCGTGACCTGCTGGAATACTCACGAGTCGGATCGGAGAGCAAGTCTTTTGAAAAAACCGACTGTGAACTCGTGTTTCGACAGGTCCTGGATAATCTCTCCGCCTCGGTCCGGGAACGTTGCGCCGAAGTGACCCATGATCCGCTGCCCACCGTCCATGCCAACCCGACGCACCTGACCCAAGTCTTCCAAAACCTGATCGGCAACGCGCTGAAGTTCCAGGGAGACACCCCGACCGAAATTCACGTGGGGGCCAGGGCGCTCCCGGACGGGTGGGAATTCTCGATCCGCGACAACGGAGTCGGGATCCCGGCCGATCAACTCGATCGAATCTTTTCGATCTTTCAACGATTGCAGGGTCAAAGTGACTACCGGGGCACGGGGATCGGCCTGGCCATCTGCAAACGAATCGTGGAAAAATACGGCGGGAACATCAGGGTGGATTCCGAACTCGGCAAGGGATCGACCTTTTATTTCACCTTGACGACCCATCGAGAGGTCATGGAGCCTATGCCGTAAACGGCCGGACCCTTCGACAAACTCAGGGCAGTCACATGAACACGACAACCATTCTCTTGGTGTAAGACAACCCCGGTGACGCCCGCCTGATCCGGGAACTTTTTCGTGACATTCAAGGGCGATCCTTCGACATCCTCACCGCGGAATCCTTTCGACAAGCCCATGATCGCTTAAAAAAACACACCGTGGACCTCGCCCTGGTTGACCTTTTCTTGCCCGACAGCCACGGATTGGACACGTTTCGGAAACTCGCCCGGGACTATCCCGCGCTCCCACAAGTCCTCCTGACGGGCTTGAATGACCGGGAAACCGCCATCCAAGCCGTTCGAGAAGGAGCGCAGGATTATCTGCTCAAAGGCGAAGCCGACGGGCACATCCTCATGCGGGCCATCGACTATGCGATCGAGAGGAAACGCATCCAGGCCGAACTGGAAGCCGCAAATACCCGGCTCCAAAAGAGCGCGGAGGATCTCCATTCCATCTTGAATCAACTGCACATCGGCACAATCTTGATCGATCCCGAGGGCCGGATTCTCCACATGAGCGTGTCCGCCCTGCGGTTATTGGGCAAAAAACCCCCCATCCCGGAAGGCCGGCCCTGGCAGGACGCCGTGGGGTTCGCCGACCATGACGTCCATGCCCTGGAACGGCTCATGCAGCAGGACGAACGGAACAAATTCGTCGTCCATTTCACGCCACCGGGCCATTCCTCACGTTGGCTGGAGATCGATATCCACGATGACCCTCGTGACACGCGGGCCAAAATGTTCTTTCTTTACGACGAGACTGAAATCCACACGCTGCGCAAACAACTGGAGGACAAATCCCAATTTCACGATTTGATCGGGAAGTGCCGGCCCATGCAGGACGTGTACCGGCAAATCCGCAATCTCTCCCGGGTCGACTCGACGGTCATCATCGAAGGGGAAACCGGGACGGGCAAGGAACTCGTCGCCCGGGCCCTGCACGACTTGAGCCCGAGAAAAGACAAACCCTTTCTTGCGGTGAATTGCGCCGGCCTGACCGATTCCCTGCTGGGCAGTCAGTTATTCGGTCACAGGAAAGGCGCCTTTACCGGAGCCAACAGCGACCACCGTGGATTTTTTGAATCCGCGCAAGGAGGTACGATTTTCCTGGATGAAATCGGCGACATGTCGGCGCCCGTCCAGACGAGTCTGCTCAGGGTGCTCCAGGAAAAAGAAATTACCCGGCTGGGGGAATCGCAACCGAGAAAGGTGGACGTCCGCATTATCTGCGCGACGCATCACGACTTACAGGCACAAGTGGCACAACAGAGCTTCCGGGCCGACCTGCTGTACCGCATTCGGGTGGGACGCATCCATTTGCCTCCGCTCCGGGAACGACAAGAGGATCTTCCCCTGTTGATTTGGGCTTTTGTCGGCCAATGCCGGAAGGCGATGGACAAACGGTTCGTGCAAGACGTCGGTGCCGAGGCGATGCAACGTCTGACCCGGTATCAATGGCCGGGCAATATTCGTGAACTGAAAAGCGTAATCGAATATGCCGTCCTCCAATGCGAAGGCGACACCATCCAACCCGGGCATTTTCCCCCGGAACTGCTCGAAGCATCCGGAACCGCGGGTCCCGTGACGGAAACGACCGCAGCAGTCAAGGACCGGGAGCGTCTCTTAGGCGCCCTCAAGGAAGCCAAAGGGAATCGCGCCAGGGCGGCTCAACGGCTCGGCATCAGTCGCGCCACGTTCTATCGCTGGTTGGATGATCTGAACATTTCCAAAGACGATCTTTCCTAGGCCAGCTCTCTATTCGGCTCCTCGACAAGACACTCATGAGACACTCGTGAGACATATCAAGGGATGCCGGCAACTTGAAGGCAATCGTAACCCATTGAATTGACACGATATGGGGTGTGGTTTCGACACGGTGCCATTTGGCATGACCTTTGTAATGTTAAAAGAGCAAAGAGCGCCTACCGGAGAACCAATCCCCCTGTGGCTGACCCATGAAGCAATTACCCGTTATTTTGATCGTCGAAGACAATCCGGGAGACGTGCGCCTGATCCTGGAGGCTCTCAACACGTCCTCCCTCAACCCCACCCTGCATGTTGCCCGTGACGGCGTGGAAGCCGCCCGGTTGCTGGAAACGGGCAAGCGGGACCCGTCAAACGGCTTGCCGCACCTGATTGTCCTTGATCTGAATCTCCCGAAAAAAAGCGGGTTTGAAGTGTTGGAGTACGTGAAACGCGACGAGAGGCTGAAGCGGATACCGGTGATTGTCCTGAGCTCTTCACAAAATCCGGATGACATCGCCAAGGCGTATGATCTTCACGCCAACTGTTATTTGACCAAGCCCGCCAACTTCGATGCCTTTATCGACGTCGTCAAAGCCCTCGAATATTTTTTGGTCGAGATGGCGCACCTTCCCTCGACATACACCAGCCGATTGCCTTCTTAGCCGTGTCCTTCATTCGGGACGGCACGGGGGCCTGTCCCCTACGGGCCGGGATGCGGCCGCGACAAGACTCATCACCCTCACCTTCATCCTCTCCCATCAAGGGAGAGGAAATTTTCTGTACCCTCTACATCCTTGTCGTTGCAGGGGACGGCCTGCGTGCCGTCCCGTTGTATTGGTTCACGTATTCGTTGTTCCCCGTCCTCTCTCCTTGAAGTGTCTCATATTCAAATTATGAGACATATTTCTGTCTCACAAAAAAGACTCCAGCCAAACTCCTTTGCCAAGTATTTCTCCAACCATATGAAATTACAGTGAAAATTTTTATTCAAGAATCTGGCACGCAATTTGATACACGTGGAGAGAGACGGAAAAATCGGAGAAGACAACAGCCGGAATGTTTACCGTTTAACCAAGAGGCGTCGATATGGCTACTTCAAAAAACATCCAGGACCAGAGGTTGGGTGCCTATCAAGACATGCACACGTGTACCCGGTGCGGCGGACTGTTGATCAGGGAAGGCCTGTTCGACCTGTTCGACGATACGGGGCACATGCGCCGATGGGCGAGACGGTGCGTGCAGTGTGGCGATATCGTGGATTCGCTCATTCTCAAACACCGCATGGGCGTTGGTCTTCCGGCTCTCAACCCGATGAAGCCCAGACGTTGGACGGGCATAGACGTGTTGATCAAGAAGTCCACGCACTGGTGATCGTCGATGTTTCAAAAACGCAGGTCCCTCGGACAGGCACGCAGGCCTGTCCCTACACAAAGGAGGGGAAATGAAGAACCCCCTCACCACGGCCCCCCGATTAAAAATGTCGGGGGCTTCGCCTCATTTCAGACAAGGGGCGAGGGAGGAATGAACCTTCAAAAGAGGAGACACGACATGAACAAATTTTGTCTTACGCCAGCCACGGTTGTTCTCATGGCCCTGACCTTGATTTTCAGCCCTTGGGCTACGGCCCTGGCCGCCGACACCACGGACATGGTCCTGATCCCGAAAGGTGAATTCACCATGGGCAGTAAGGATCACAGTGACGAAATGCTCCATCAAGTCGTGCTGGATGGGTATTACATTGACATCTATGAGGTTTCGAACGACCACTATCGGAAGTTCATGAAGGCCACCGACCATCCGGCTCCGGCCTACTGGGATGACCCGCGCCTGAACAAACCCGACCAGCCCGTCGTCGGAGTGAACTGGTACGATGCCAATGCCTATTGCGAGTGGACGGACAAACGGCTCCCCACGGAAGCGGAATGGGAACACGCGGCCAAAGGGCCTGATGGGACCCATTTCCCATGGGGACACACCATCGACGCCACCAAGGCGAACTATGGTCAAAACGTGGGGAAAACCATGCCCGTGAACTCCTACCCGGACGGTGTGAGTGGATTTGGAGTCTACAACATGGCCGGAAACGTTTTTGAATGGGTCAGTGATTGGTACGAACCGAACTATTTCCGGGTCAGTCCCGCCTTCGATCCCAAAGGGCCTGCCGATGGCTACGACTTTGCCAACCAGGGGCCCGTCAAGGTCCTGAAAGGTGGCTCCTGGCTGGCTCCCCAAACGTCGCTGCACACCAGCCACCGGTTCTGGAATCAGCCGGAGAACAATTCCTACGGGGTGGGGCTCGGGTTCCGATGCGCCCTGTCGGCGGATACCAAGGGACGCGACGTGGTGAAATATGATTTCATGCACGCCCTCATCAGCATGGGCAAGGAGCAATGGACCGATGCGTTGAAATCCATTGACCAGGCGATCGAACGCGATCCCGAGAACATGGAATATCGGCAAACGCGTGACATCATCATGAAACAAATCAAGATGTAACCTAGGCAGGCTGGTGGGGCGAGTACCCCCACCAGCCAGAAATGCGAGGAATCCGATGGACGTATTCGAGACCGTTCCAAAACACTACCTGAAAACCATGGGGCCGGTATGGCTGGCCATTTTGCTGAGCGTTGGGGGTCCTCCGCCTTCGACCATCCATGCACAGGACCTTCCTCCGGTCCCGGCGGCCATGGCGTCTATTCCTTCCGGCCCGACCGTCATCGGCGTCGACAGAGAGTGGGCCGGTCATGCAGGGCCCCATTCTCACGCACAAAGCCCTATGCAAGAGTCTCTCTACCGGGCCGATAAGGACGTGGATGAGGCGTGGGAAGCCTTCCACCAGGCCGCGCTGGGAGGCACCCTGGTTTCCCCGGCCATCCAGACGCAGATCGAACAGGCCTTGCACGAATCCCGGCTCCTGTTGGTCAATGCTCGACAGGCCGCACAGGATAACGACGAACGTGTCGTATCCCGACTCACTGCACGGATTCAGGACATTTCCACGCAGATCAAGGAAAAGAGTCGAAGGCAAAAAACATGAACACGCCATTGATCGTGTCATTCACCCTGTGCATCCTGTTGGGGAGCGGTTCCGCTCTCGCCGAACATCCCGTGAGAGATCGGGATCCCGTTGCCATGGTCACAATACCGGAAGGACGGTTCATCCGGGGAAGCGGGATGGAAGCCGGGCGGGCCGATGAGCGACCTCGTCGAACGATCTATCTCGAGGCCTTCATGATCGACAAATATGAAGTGAGCAATGCACAATACCTCACATTCATTGCGGCCACTGGGCACAAGGAACCGTTCAACGTCTACGGCACGGGCTCCTTGTTCGACATGAAGGATATCGGGAACGTACCCGTGGTGCAGGTCACGTGGCATGATGCCGCGGATTATTGCCAGTGGGTCGGCAAACGGCTGCCGACTGAAGCCGAGTGGGAAAAAGCCGCCAGGGGCACCGATGGGAGGGCATACCCTTGGGGAGACAAAGCACCTTCGTCCCGTCACGTCAATTACAATCGTGATTGGGTGGAACTGGGAACGCTGTTACCGGTCGGATCATTACCCGACGGGGCCTCTCCCTACGGCGTGCACGACATGTCCGGCAACGCCCGGGAGTGGGTCCAGGACTGGTACGCGAAAGAGTATTACCGGATGGCGCCGGATCAAAACCCCAAGGGCCCTGAAACCGGATTGCTCAAAGTCATACGCGGCGGGTCCTGGCACAGCTTCGCTTCCGACATTCGGGCGGCAGCCCGTGGAAAAGGCGGGTTTGCGCTGAAAACCCATGGCACCGGCTTCCGTTGTGCGAGGGACGTGTCCGTCACGCCCCGGCCGATCAAACGAGATGAACGATGAAGGTGGTTATCGTCGGAGGAACGGGTTTTATCGGAAGAAACATTGCACCGGTTCTTGCCGGCGGCGGAAACACGGTGACCATTCTGACCCGTAGCCCACGCGCGACCTCTGCCGTTGTCGGGGGCGACGTTCACGTTCGAAAATGGAATCCGTTGAATGGGCAGACCTCGGGAAACCCTTTTCAGGGACAGGACGCGGTCATCAACCTTGCGGGCGCGTCTATTGCCGAACGCCGGTGGACGCCGGCGCGCAAAGCCGTGCTTCGTGTCAGCCGGATCGAGACCACGCGGATGCTCGTGACGGCCTTATCCCATCTCGTCGCACCCGTTCGACCAAAAATCCTCATCAACGCGTCGGGTATCGGGTTCTATGGACTCGAGACCGCTGACGCCGTCGATGAAATGCAGGGGCCCGGAACCGGATTCTTGGCCGACCTGTGCGTAGAATGGGAACGCGAAGCCTTCCGGGCGGCGGCCTACGGCATCCGGACGGTATGTCTGCGAATCAGCATGGTGTTGGGGAAAGACGGCGGTGCCATGCAAAAAATGCTGCTTCCCTTCAAACTCTTTCTGGGAGGTCCCGTCGGCCAGGGCACGCAACCCGTGAGTTGGATCCACGTCGAGGATCTGGGGCGGCTTATCGCGGCCATTCTCAGGCAGCCTTCTTTCAACGGCGCGATCAACGCGGCTTCCCCCCATCCGGTCACGATGAAGGAATTTTGCCGTCAACTGGGGCGAGCCTTGGGCAGACCGTCCTGGCTCCCCGTTCCGGCGTGGGCTCTTCAACTCGGACTGGGTGAACTGTCGACGCTCCTGACTCGCGGTCAATTGGTGAATCCTTTCAGGGCGCGACAGTTGGGATTTGCCTTCACATATCCGGACCTGGAATCGGCCTTGTCCGCGATCCTGGGAAAGCATTCGTAGGCGATGTGGGTATGAAAACATCAAAATCTGTCGCCGTGTTCTTTCCCTCACCTTTGTAAGGGGGCGCATTTCCGAAGAGGGAATACGGGTGGGGTAGAACCGTCGTTTTCCTCCCCTTTGTAAGGGGAGGTCAGGTGGGGTAGAGTCCGAACGCCGGGTGACTGCAAATGCCTCTACCTCCCCTCGCCCCTCCTTACAAAGGAGGGGAAAAAGCGGGGCGGAAATTGTCAGCGAATGAGTGAACATTTACAGGGATGACAAACTGAACGTGCGGTCATGGTAGTGGATGAGCGGAACGTCGTGCGGTATAGTGAAAGGGTGCCGATGAGCCAATTACCCGATTTCACCGCCGCTCCGACCGAGGCTCGACGGGGCCTGGGCCTGCGTGCCTCATAACATGATCGTCGAAATTCTCACCTATCTCTATCTGCTGGCGGTCGCCGTGCTGGTCGGAAAGGTCGTCTTTATGTCGTTTGTGGCCGCGCCGGTGTTCGTCCAAACCCTGAACGCGGACGCCTTTGCCCGCCTGGTGCGCCTGCTCATTCCTCGCTACTACGCATTGGGCATGATCGCGGCCACCGTGGGGTGGGCGAGTGTCACGGGTCTCGGCCTGCTCAACGGGTTCGGCCCGTGGGCCTTGATCGCCGCGACGCTCTGGCTCGGCGTGCTGGCCATCGAGACTTACTGCCGCTCTCCATTAACCCCACGCATCAATGCGTTGAGTGACCAACTCAAGGACGCCGGCCAAGACGGGGCGAACGTTGTCCCGGTTCGCAAGGATCGGGATGCCCTGCATCGCCGCGCGGTTCAACTCAACGGCGTGGCGCTCATACTGGGATTGTGCTTGATCGGATTGATCTGACCAAGAAGGAGGATACAGATGCCACCACCAGCCACGACGTTATCACTTCAAGAAACCTGCCAGGGCCGCATTCTGCTTGCCGCCTTGTTTGCTCTCCTGTTGATGATCCCGATACACGGTCATGCGCAGCAAGGACTTCCCCCACAAGGCAATCCCCACGGTGACTTGTCGGACCCCATGCTGCCCCCGCCCGGCATCGTCGGAGTCGCACTGCACCTTACGGCCGAACGCATCGGCGATCCCGCGGGTTTGTTTATCCGGGCGACCCATCCACTGGGACCGGCCGTGAAGGCGGGACTCGCACACGGGCAGGAAATTCTGGCCGTGGACGGGCAGTCCGTCAAAGGCAAGACGTACCGGGAGGTCGTGTCCATGATTCGGGGCGAGATCGGGACGTCCGTCACGCTCCTCGTCAAAACCTTTTCCGACGTGAAGGAAGTGAAAATCATCCGCGCCAGCGAGGCGCAGTTGACCGAAGAAGAACAACGGATCTGAGGAACCCTTGATGCCGTCCCTCGTCACGCCCAAGCCACCGCTTTCGGCCGAACGACTCCCCGCGTCGGATCTTCCCGTGCGTGTGGGGATCAGCCGCTGCCTGTTGGGTGAACCCGTCCGGTACGACGGTGGCCATAAGCGGAATCCGTTTCTGGTTGACGTGCTCGGGCAACACGTGGAGTGGGTGCCGGTGTGTCCCGAAGTGGAAGCCGGATTCGGCACGCCGAGAGAATCCATGCGTTTGGTCGATGACGTGGCTGAACCGCGATTGATGGCCGTTCGTTCTCATCACGATTACACTGACCGGATGCGCCGTTACGCCAAACAACGATTGCGCGACTTGCACACGTTGAACCTGTCCGGATACGTGTTCAAAAAAGATTCCCCCAGTTGCGGGACCCGGCGCGTTCGCGTGTATGCCCGCGACGGCAATCTCATGGGAACAGGGAAGGGACTGTTTGCCGATGCGTTCCAACGCGCGTTTCCCTTGATTCCCATCGAGGAAGAAGGACGACTCCGGGACCAGGGCCTTCGGGAAAACTTTATCGAACGCGTGTTCGGCTACTACCGGTGGCAAGGGCTCACCGCACACCTCACCCGTGGACGGCTGGTGGCGTTTCATACGGCCCACAAGTACCTGCTGTTGGCCCACAGCCAGCGCCATTACCGGGAGCTTGGTCGATTGGTCGCTGATGTCAAACAGTATTCCGCCCGGGAGTTGGCCAGGACCTACGGCCACCTGTTTATGGAGACCCTGGCCGTCAAGACCACCATTCGTAAACATGTGAACGTGCTCCAACACCTGGCCGGACATTTCAAGGACGCCCTCAGCTCCGCGGTGCGGGCCGAACTCCACGCGGTGTTTGGCGATTATCAGCTAGGGTTTGTCCCGCTGAGCGTCCCCGTCACCTTGATCAGGCACTACGTCCGGGTGCTGGACATTCCGTACCTGAAGGACCAGGTGTATCTTGCACCTCATCCCAAGGAACTCATGTTGCGAAACCATGTCTAGATCATTCGGGACGGCACCCTTCGGCTTCGCTTCCTTCGACTTCAGGCGCGTTGCGCCTTACGCTCAGGACAGGCAGGGCAGGCTCCGGCTGTCCCCTACAATGACAACAAGGAATGCGGTATATTGGAGAGATGAAACACGTGAAGGAATCGACGCCCCGTTTCCGTTCCACAACTCCCTCGCCCCTGGTCTGAAATGAGGCAAAGCCCCCGACATTTTTAATCGGGGGGCCGGGGTGAGGGGGGTCTTCTCTCTTCCCCTCCTTTGTAAGGAGGGGCAAAGGGGAGGTAGAAAAAAGAGAGGTACCCATGAGTGATTCAACAAAAGGTGTGGTGCTCGTCGGGCATGGAGGCATTCCCAAAGACTACCCGGGAGAACTGGTCACGAAACTCAAACGGCTGGAAGCCCAACGACGTGCCGCGGGCGTTCCGATGTCCCAGGAGGAATACGACCTCGACCAAAAAATCCGGCAGTGGCCCCGAACCCCGGAAAACGAACCCTATCAGGCCGGACTGGAATTGTTGGCCGCCCGGCTCAAACCTCTCCTGGACGGAGCACGGTTCTCCACGGCCTATAACGAGTTTTGCACGCCCACGCTCGGCGAAGCCATTGAACAACAGATCGCCGACGGAGCCAACGACATTACCGTCGTCTCCACCATGTTCACCCCGGGAGGCTCGCACTCGGAATATGAAATTCCCGAGGAAATGGCCGAACTGCGTCAGAAATATCCCGACGTAACCCTGACCTACGCCTGGCCCTTCGACTTGGACAAGGTTGCGGAAATGCTCTGCGAACACATCGACCGCTTCCAGGACAACCCCGTCGGCTGATGTCCCTCTTTACACCCTCTCCCCTTGAGGGAGAGGGCTGGGGTGAGGAGATCTTCCGAAACCGCTTCAAGCGGCCCAGCCGGCATCTGAATTTGTTTTATCGTTCCGATTAGGGCATAATAAAATACGAAAATCAGAAAATCCTAAACTAGGTGTTGGATATGGGAATAAGTAAAGACAGCTTATCCGGGAAAGGCGGATTGGATCTGGTGAGGGTCCGGCGGGCCGGGCAGATTACGCTGCCCCGTGAGGTGCGGGAAGCTATGAATCTGGGAGAAGGAGACTATTTGGCACCCCAGTTCACCAAAGGCGGTGTTTTGCTGCGGCCCGTTAATGTCCACGCTCGAGAACCGTCGGCGGCTCAAGAAGCGGAGATTTTGGACGTCGTGAACCAAGAGCGCCGGAAGTATGCCAAAGAGCGCCGTCGTTGACACCTCCGTTTTGGTGAGTGCCTTTCTGTTTCGGGAGAGTGTGCCGGGACGGGTCATTGCCCTTGCCGAGCAGAACATTTACACCATTTATCTTTCCCCGATCCTGCTGGAAGCATTGGCGTCCGATTGCCTTCTTGTCTCACTTCACCAGCAGTCAGATTAACTATAGTCCTTAAAGAAACATCCTCGCGTTTGTCGTCGATCCATGCCGACGCCAACTTCGGCAGCAGGGCATGCCCACGTCATGAGAAAGGCTTTTCACCCTCACCCCTGCCCTCTCCCGTCAAGGGAGAGGGTTCTATCGTGAGGGAACCAGGACGACGTTAGCCGTCCTGGCCTTGGGGGCGGACACGGCCGACTGTCCAATCACTCCCCACTTGAGGGGGAGTCGTAGAAGCCGAGCCGTGAGGCGAAGGCTGATGCGGTGGGGGGGATCTTTTGAAACCGTTTCAGGCAGCCCAGCAGACGGACAGCACCTCCGCCTGTTCCAGCACGGTCCGCGTCGCCTTCTCCTGCTTGTCCGGCGGATAGCCGTGTTTTCGGAGGATGCGCTTGACCAGTACCCGGAGTTGGGCTCGCACGTTTTCGCGTAGCGTCCAGTCGATCGTGACGTTGCCACGCACGGTCTCGACCAATTCGCGCGCGATGTCCCGAAGGGTTTCGTCGCCCAGTACCCGCACCGCGCTGTCGTTGGTCTCCAGCGCGTCGTAGAAAGCCAACTCGTCTTCAGACAGCCCCAACTCCTCCCCACGTTCGGCGGCCGCCCGCATATCTTTTGCCAGTCCGATCAACTCCTCGATCACCTGTGCCGCTTCGATGGCGCGGTTCTGATAACGGCGGAGGGTCTGCTCCAGCATCTCGGCAAAGGAGCGCGCCTGGACCACGTTCTTCCGCCGTCGGGTCACAAGCTCACCCTTCAACAGCTTCTGTAACAACTCCACCGCAAGGTTGCGTTGCGGCATGCCCCGCACCTCGGCCAGGAACTCATCGGAGAGGATCGAGAGGTCGGGCTTCTCCAAACCGGCAGCGGCAAAAATGTCGATCACCCCTTCAGACGACACCGCGCGCGAGATGATCTGACGCACGGCGTGATCCAACTCCTCCTCGGGCCGTGCCTCAGCCGGGGCGCGCTTGGCCAGCACCGCTCGGACAGCTTGAAAGAACGCCACATCGTCGCGGATGCGGATCGCCTCCGCGTGGGGTACGGCCAAGGCAAAGGCTTGGGAGAGCGCCAGCACCGACTGCAGGCAACGCTCCTTGCCGTTCTCCTGGGCCAGGACGTGTTCCTGCGCGGCAGGCAGCAGGCTCAGCCGTTCCGCCGCCGTACCCGAGATCCATCCTGACCAGTCGAACCCGTGGAACAGGCCGAGGCAGACCTCATACTTCTCCAGCATCACCGCCACCGCTTCCGCTTGATTGAGCGAGGTCCGCCCTGTGCCGCCGCTCTCGGTGTAGGTCGCCAACGCACGCTTGAGTTCATGGGCGAGCCCCAGGTAGTCGACGACGAGGCCGCCGGGCTTGTCCTGGAACACGCGGTTGACCCGGGCGATGGCCTGCATCAGCCCGTGGCCGCGCATTGGCTTGTCCACGTACATGGTGTGCAGGCTCGGCGCGTCAAAGCCGGTGAGCCACATGTCCCGCACCAGGACCATGCGCAACGGGTTGCCGGGGTCGCGGAACCGGTTCGCCAGCGCCTCGCGCTTGGGTTTGTTGCGAATATGCGGCTGCCACTCGGGCGGGTCGGACGCGGAGCCGGTCATCACGACCTTGAGGTGTCCCTTGTCGTCGTCCTCGTGATGCCAATCGGGACGCAAGCGCACCAGTTCATGATACAGGTCGATGCAGATGCGCCGGCTCATGCATACGATCATCGCCTTACCGTCCAGGGCTTCGAGGCGCTGCTCGAAGTGGTCAACAACGTCTTGGGCCACGAGCTTCAGGCGATTCCCGGCGCCGACGACCGCTTCCAACTGCGCCCATTTGGTCTTGAGCTTCTCCTTGCGTTCGACCTCCTCGCCCTCGGTCGCTTCCTCGAAGCCGGGATCGATCTTCGGTCGCTCGTCCTCGTCCAACGTCAGCTTCGCCAGCCGGCTCTCGTAAAAGATCGGCACCGTCGCCTTATCATCCACCGCCCGCTGGATGTCGTAGATGCTGATGTAGTCGCCGAACACGGCGCGAGTGTTGGCGTCCTGAAGCTCGATCGGCGTGCCGGTAAAGCCGACGAACGAAGCATGGGGCAAGGCATCGCGCATGTGGCGCGCAAACCCGTCGATGAAATCATACTGGCTGCGATGCGCCTCATCGGCAATGACCACGATGTTGCGCCGACCGGATAAAGCAGGCATGTCCCCGCCCTCTTCACTCCCTCTCCCATTGGGAGAGGGCCGGGGTGAGGGTGCCGCAGGCGGCATAAACTTCTGAATCGTCGTAAACACCACCCCACCCGATTCCACCGCGAGTCTGGCGCGCAAATCCGCCCGGCTCTCCGCCTGTACCGGAGGCTGGCGCAACAAGTCGCTGCAACGCGAAAACGTGCTAAAGAGCTGATCGTCCAGATCGTTGCGGTCAGTCAAAACCACCACCGTGGGATTTTCCATCGCCGGCTCACGGATGATGCGCCCGGCATAAAACGCCATGGTCAGGCTCTTGCCCGAACCCTGCGTATGCCAGACCACACCGATCCGCCGGTCACCGGGCTCACCACCCGGCTGACGACCTGATTCATAGCGGCCAAATTCTTCGTCAGACACCCCCTCTCGCAACTCGGCGGCGCGCAAGGTCTCCGCCACCGCCACCTGCACGGCATGAAACTGATGGTAGCCCGCCATCTTCTTGACCGGAGCCCCGCTCCCGCTGTCCTCAAACACGATGAAATCACGCACCAGAGAGAGAAACCGGCCTGTCTCACAGACCCCTTCCAGCATCACTTCCAATTCAGGCATGTGGGGATCGGCCAAGCCCTCGCCGGAGATCGTGCGCCAAGGCTTGAACCATTCCCGCCCGGCGGTGATCGTACCGATACGCGCCTCCACTCCGTCCGAGACCATCAAGGCCGCATTCATGGTGAACAGCGACGGCAATTCAGCCTTGTAGGTTTGGAGTTGCTGCCACGCGGTCCAGATAGTGGCGTCCTCGTCCGCCGGGTTCTTGAGTTCGATCACCCCAAGCGGCAGACCGTTGACGAACAGCACGATATCCGGGCGGCGCTCGTGATTGTTTTCGACGACAGTAAACTGGTTGACCGCCAGCCAGTCATTATTGGCGGGAACGTCGAAGTCGATTACCCGGGCCTGCGCGCCACGGATGGCGCCAGTATCGGCACGATATTCGACCGTCACACCCTCTACCAGCATCCGGTGAAACGCCCGGTTGCGCGTTTCCAGCGTCGTGCCTTCCGGCCGGTTCAGCTTGCGAAAGGCATCGTCGAGCGCCTCGGCGGGCAGAGCGGGATTGAGTTGGACCAAGACATCCCGCAACCGCCGCTCCAGGACCACCTGCCCGTAGTCGGCACGCTCGGCAGCAAGGGTGTCGGGCGCAATGTCAGGCCCGTGCGCAACACTCCAGCCGAGGCCGTCCAGCCAGTCGAGCGCGGCATCCTCAACGACGGATTCGGAGACGCCGCTCATTCAACAGGCTCCGCCAGAAGATTGATAATAAGGCGGATCATCAGATCCTTGCCGGCGGGCGCGCTTTCGGCGATGAGCAAGGCAAGCGCCGTCCGTCCGCCCTCGGACTGAACCTGTGCAAATTTTGCACTGGTTGCCTCGGGGGCCAACTCTCCTTCCCGGAATGCATTGCGGATGTGCCGGTTCACGACCGAACGATCCCGCCCGAACAGTTCCGCCATCTGCTGTTGGGTCAACCAGACGGTTTCCCGGTCAAACCGGACATCCACGCGCACCTCGCCGTCCGGGGCCTCGTAGAGGACGACTTCGCCGCCGGGGGACGTCGCGGCCACGACGTCATTCATCGCATCGACCGCCAGGGATGATCTGTATCGACCACGTCTACTTCCACTGAATAGTTTCTCCGGGCTTCAAAGGGCCGATAAACGCGGAAAAGGCGATGTTCGGCCTGGGGGAACTTACGCGCTTCCATTGACCTTATCGGTCAAATTTTGCCAACCATTTGAGTCCGCCAGCCATACATATACGAACGCCCCTTCCTCTGCGGCTAACCAAAGATGGCTAATCTCCGACGGTAGATCGGGAACCGCCCGTGGTGGTTCACAGTGGCATATGCTGACATACGCAGGGCCTTGAAAACCCTGAATGACGATGAACAAATGTCGATTCGAGCCCCCGGCTGATCCAAGCTTGTATCTATTGTCTGGCTTGTCCACCTCTGGTCGCACATCTTTCCAAACCGTTTCTGAATTTGCCGAACCTCCAAATGACGGCCCCGACAGGCCGATGCAGGGCCATTTCCACTTTGTTTTCCTACCACCCTCGATATGCAGATCTCGCCAAATCCTGTTAACTGCCTCAAAACGTGCATCGATTGGAGAAAAAAATTCGTCAATTCCTGATTCTTCGATATTTCTTAGGTATTGGTCTACTGACTCTTTTATACTATTAATTCTTGCATTTTCATCCAAGTAAATGAGCCAGTCCGATTCGCACTCTTTTGCCTTGCAATAAAAAGATTCTCCCTAATAATGGAACTGAGTTCTTCACACTTCTGATCCGTAAATCGGGTAACCTCCAAAGCACCAATTGGCTCGCCAAATCGTGATAGAGAAAAGTCAGCCACAGAACCACTCTGGTTCACGTTAAATCTCATCTCTAATTCCGGCATCGCAGATTGTACTATCCGCTGGGCCAACCGCTCACAGTAATCCATGTCGCCTGCTTGATGTCGCTGCAGTTCAGTCATGTGCGTGCTTTCATTTGTTGTTTAGCATCCTGGTCCCGCAGGTCACCCGACACCAGCTTCGATAGTAGCGCGGCCTCCTCGACAACGGATTCGGTGATGCGGGTCATGGCATCTCCCATGGATTGTCCAGGGTCCACGGCCGGTTGGGCGTGGCAGGTTTGGTAGTCATATGCCCTCCAAGCCATCCATAATAGTCCAACTCAGACCATGATGGCTACCAAACAAGAGTGTTCAGTTCGGCTATCTGAAAGGTTTGATGCGCCGACTGCTTGAAAGGAAATGTCCAGAGGCCAATTTGCCGCCTTATGCGAAACGCGGCGACCGTTGCAATCTGGGAATCAGCCTGAGCGATTGGCCGACCCGCCGAGACGTGAAATTATCCCAATCCGCTATTATGCTGAAAGAGCACATACGAACTACTGAGCAAAAGTTGACGCGGGATGAAAAAATAGTTTGTTTTAGCGAGAGCCCTTTAGCGTCCCTTCTTGCCGAAATACTTTGAGGCCTGATTGTGTTCCCATACATTGAGCATCGTAGGAGGATGGTTGCGAGCAGCCAAAGTAGCGACCCGTTCCAGCGTCTTCACGATCGGACGGCTCTCGATTGTCCGGCGCACCCCTTTAGCAAGCATTCCATCGACAAGCCGCTCCGCCAACTGGAGTTTTGGAATGTCTCCCCCTGTCTTTCTTTTATAAAAGTCATTCAGGCTCGCCATGGGATTTTTTCCCTTCATACACGTGGTGACTGCCGAGCGGGTGAAACGCACCTTTCCCGGTGCCAGCGCACTAAGCGCGGCTGCAATCTCCGTCGCCGAGAAATTATCCATCTCAAACGATCTGCGCCAGATTTTTATGTATTCCGGCCTGGTGACATAACGGCGCTGTTGATGTCTCGACTTCTTCTTTCTGGCTTCAACTTTTAGCCGTTTCGCGTAGTTCTCGTTATCAAGCATAAGAAACGTGAATGTTTGATGATGGTGTAGGTAATCCACGAGGCGCAGAATCGCGCGAAACCGATCTTCCTTCCCACCGGTTGCGGTATCGACCCCGCCGAGCGATATGATCTCGATCCCGCGTTTGCCGGGATGCGCCCCGAACCAGCTCTCGAATATTTTCAGAACCGCCAATTCCTCAGAGGGGCCTTCAACCATCAGGCACAATTTGGGTTGTGGATTCAGCCCGTAGCGGTTCGCGACAAACTCCAGGTAACGCCGCGTATCACGACGGACCTCCAGTTCTGGCATATGAGTGATGACGGTCCCGGTGACTTCGTTCGGGTGCGGCAAGCCTTCGCCGTACAAGTCCTTATAAAGAAGTCGTAGCATATGCGCGCCAGCGCGTAGCGTCTCGGCTCGGAGGGCATCGCCTTTTAGCTTACGCCGCTCGCTTACGGACACGAATTGGATGAGCTGATACCAGCGGGCCATCGGATCACAACTCTCTTGTGCAATTGCCAGCCCTTCATAGGCGTGGCGCAGCTTTTCTCGTGTGAGATGGAATAGTTGTATAGTCCGGCTTGGCTTCCAGTGACGAACATATTCGTGCCAATCCCAGTTCATTGTATTATTGACACTGATCCAAGGGTCCACAAAAAATCCATCAGACACTTGGATCGTGCGTTGATCGCCCTGTGTATGGGGATAATAGCGATTCGAAATAAACTGGCAAAGAAGGGCTTGGCTGCGACGATAGTCATTGTCACGAAGTACACTTGCATGGTTCTTGAAGAGTTTCAGCCATTGCTTACCCTTTTGGTTCCAAGCCACTTCTGATGTTTCTGCTACTTCCAGAAAGCTGTCCATGTGCATTGATAGAGTCATGTAGCTCAGGATAAAGTCGAGATGGCCGATCTGAAAAATCGAGTAGTAGCCCTCATGGTTGCGATCCTTGGAGTCGGGAACCGCATAGGTATCTCGCACTGAGGTCGTATCCCAGGCCCACCCCTGTTTGAACCAATCGTTATCTGCTGTAGGTGGAATCACGAAATGCCGTCGTGCTCCCGGCGGTGTTCGCACTCGGAAGATAGGCGCGAATAGTCCGAGCCGTTCCAGCCTGATCAAGCGCTCTCGATCGAGCGATAGGCCACGAGCCTTGCAGAATTTAATAAATTCATCTGTTCTCAGAAGCGGACGGGCGATCAGGGCACCTTCTTTGACGATGGCACGACCGGCATTGCTAGGGAGAATCAAAATGTTCTGAGGTGTTGCCTCTTGGCTCATCGTGAACCTTCTTTATCAAGCCATTATCTTACAAGTTCTGACCTATCGACTAATTGCCCGTGGCGAGAATCGTCTCGAATTCATTGCCTCAATCCGTTGTAGTCGCCTTTCACCCGCGTCTCTCCCAACACCAATTTGAGCAGCAGAGTGTCACGGTTAATGAGCGATTTGATCATACGCCAATTCTGCTTCCCGTGCTTTTGTCTACCCATCCTCGCCGATACCGAACATCTGGCCGATATTTTCACCTTCGGACCATCGGATTTCATATTCATGCGCTCTCGCGTGCGGCAATCGATAGAGAACATCAGGCAGTTTCATGTCGCGTGCGAACGGGTTGACATAAAGACAGTTGGACATACTGCAAAGATTCCATGGAACGACATTAGAGAACATCCACACAGCGTCAAGACGTGTGTAGCGTGGTTGGTAACCCCCTTGGATCCAAACTCCGTCTGGTTTGCGACCAAGTTTCGTTGGGAGATCAGGGCGTTCTTCGACGTAAGTAATCTGCTCCTTGCCGAACAATGCCTCCATCGCGGACTCCTTATCAAAGAATGGATCGCGCACATTCGCCGCCACCACAAGCGGCGCACCGAGGGCACCATACTTGCCAGCCTTCTTCCGCACCGCATGCTGAACGGAAGTCGGCCAGTCAACCATATCATTACGTGCAGGACCTATAATGAGCGTTCGGGAGCTACGAATTCCTCGCTTTCCTGGAGATATTGGAACAAGCCAGCCTTGTAAGCTCCAGGTCCCACACTCGATCTTTCGAGAAGGCGCTGCTCTTAGCCCTCCCTCGTCGATTAAACGTTTGACCTCATCTGGATTGTGAGCAACCAGTAGGCTGGAAAATGGTTTGGTTACTTGCTCCCAGCTAAGAGCACTTGATAATTTCCCGTCCACTTTCGCAGATATGTAAAAGTGTGGCGAAGTCAGGCTATTAATCTTAGCCAGAACGTCTTCTTCCAACGGATTCTCTTTGGAGTCAATGACCGTGGCTTCGACATAGAAAACACGATCGCCATGTCGGGCAAGGAAGTCCGGCCGCGAGTTCTTTCCGGAGATTTTAGGATGCACTTCCACTGTACAATGCAGTCGAATGAGCAACTCATGTATGAGTAATTCGAAAGTTGCCCCTCGATGGGCATGATCGTCATCTTGGCGAAATCTTCCCCGAACATCATCTCGAGCCTCGACCGGAAACCGCTCGAACCACGATTCAAGCCGACCACGAATTTCGACCGCCTTGGGATCAGCAGATCGGTTCAGGTAGGCAAAGAATAGTTCATTCGGATGTCTTGAACTCGCATCTGTTCGTTTCATATCATCGAAAAGAGACCGGTGAATCGTCATGATTTGGCCTCTTCAATGAGCCGCTCCGCATTCTTCACTCGTAACTCGCCGGAGATGAGCTTGGGTAGCAGCGCGTCACGCAGGGTGGTGAGGGTGAGCGATTCGGCGATGCTGGACCTGATTCTGGCATCTAGGTGCCGAGCGCATGAGTCGAAAGCATCAACGCTGTTGGCATCCGGCTCAAGCACCTGCAAGGCTTCAAACTGGTTCTTGTTGATAGCACCAAACACTGTTCCTGTCTGCTCGTATTCCCGAAGCACAGACTGAATCGTCCAAGTGAAATAATAGCTGTAAGAAGTTGCTGTCGTTTTGTGCCGCAAAGCGGCTATGCCACGACCAATGCAGCATTGCTCCCAGGCCATGTTGATGTCGCCGACGGGTGCCCTAACACTAACCAGCGTATCTCCCGGTTCAGCGACTCGCGTAGGAGCCGTACAGAACTTCCGATTCTCTGGATACCGGAAACCGAAATCAGTCCGACCTTGGAAGAATGGTAGGCCTTCACCCTGTTCGTTGTAGGTGCTCCCTGGAGGAGACTGCCCCATGGTCAGATTGAAGCACTCACCCAACGTCTTGACCTCCCACCCCTCCGGGGTCGGCCCCAGTTCGGAGTTCACGAGACGGTCGGGGAAGAGGTCGGCGAGGGGTTGGGGCAGACCGGGGTCGCGGCCTGCCATCTTGGCGCGGACGGGGTCGAAGTCGATGAACCAGGATTTGAACAGTGCCCGCGCCATGGCCTCCAGCGTCTCGTTCATGCGCCGGTTCAACTCGATCTTGTTATCCAGCGTACTGAGGATATGGGCGATGGCACGTTGTTCGGAAGGGGGCGGGATGACCAGAGAAATCTGATTCAGGTTGCCCTGTGTCAGCTTGGGCATCGTGGAGCCAGTGAGATAGCCGCTGATGTCCAATTCCGACAGCGCGTACATCAGATACCGTGTATTCGCCTCGTGGTTGCCTCGCACGATGTGGGCATGGTTGTTGACCCAGAATTTCTCTTTGGCGAGGAATGCGATTGGCGTATTTCGTGTACGAAGGTTCTCGCCGTCTTCTGCAATGAGAAGGTATTCACCATTGAAGAGATAATCATCGATACTATCCACTATCCCAGAAGCGCCATAGTACGGGTAAGGACCAGGCCTCCTCTCTGCTTGCTTTATAGGAACACGAACAGCATCAAAGTTCTCGGTTAGCTCGCCTAATGTCTTTCTGGCCCACTCACTAACCGCACTCTGCTTTTTTTTCTCTACTAACACCACATAATCCGCTTTAATCTGTTTTCGGAATTGCTCGGGAACGGCGTCCCAGACGAACAGGTCCACTCGAAAGGGCAGGTTGCTTTCCTCGAATGCTTCTCTGAGATCGGAAACCCGGCGCTCCTGCTCAGGCTTGGTGAATACTACCAAGTCCAGGTCGGATTGCGGGCGCGCCGTCCACTTGACGCGGGAGCCGTACACCCAGGCTGTAGTGTTTTGCAGGTGTCGTTTGATCAGCGCCAGAAGGGTCTTTTTCTGGTCTGCGGTGATGTCGATGGGCCGATCTAATCCCATTCTTCTTCGCTCATGGTCTCATAAAGATCGATGGCGTCGTCGATGAAGTCGTCCATGAGTTCCACGCAGGCTTGCGCTTTCTCGCCGCTGTAGTCGTGGGCCGTATCGACACGGGCGTCGGCATAATGTAGCCATTGATCCAGAGGCGTGTCGAAAAGATCGTTTTCATGCGCCAGTCTGAAGATGCCCTTGGGACTGTTGGGTGCGTTCGCAAGGCCCAGATCTTCAATCAGGTATCGTTTCAACACCTTCCACAGACAGTCGTAGCAGGTCTCGAAACGCTGAATAACCGATTCGGCGATAGCTTCCTGCGTCACATCGGGCAGAGCTTCGTCAAGTTCTCGATAGTTTTTGTATTGCTCCTCAAGACGCTTTAGCGACTTTTGAAAGTTGTCGTAATCGATCATGGTCTGTTTTTGGATTCCTTTCCATCAGTTGGACACACGACGTAAAACCAAAGCCTCAACAACCTTGACGCCGTCAGGAGTCTCTTCCATCTGACGGCGCGGATCTCCGTGTTGTCCTTCCCAGTCATGTGTTCCCGTGTTCAGACTGATCTTCGCTATGGAGATCTGCTCCGGTGACAGGTCGTCGTAGCCTTCTTCGTAGCCATTCACCACCACGCGCAGGCTAGTGGGATATTCTTGAAGCAACTCGATCAATTCACTGACGGTCATGCGTCCTTTCCTCCAATTGGAAACCCCAACGCCTTCAGGTTGTCAGCGATGGCGGCGTCCAATTTTGCGGCTTCGGTTTGTTGTTCTCGGAGTTGCGCGGTAAGGCGCTTCATTTTGTCCTCGAAGGGTTCCTCGTCTTCCTCTTGGGCTTCGGCGCCGACGTAGCGGCCTGGGGTCAGGACGTGGCCGTGCTTGCGTACTTCTTCGAGGGTTGCGCTTTTGCAGAAGCCGGGTATGTCGCGGTAAACCGCGACACCCTCACCCCCAGCCCCTCTCCCAACGGGAGAGGGAAGGGACTCTTCGGCGAGCCGCTCGCCGCTCCCAGCCCCTCTCCCAACGGGAGAGGGAAGGGACTCTTCGGCGAGCCGCTCGCCGCTCCCAGCCCCGCTCCCAGCGGGAGAGGGAAGGGACTGGGCGATCCTCGAAAAAGCGGCTTCCGGGTCAGCAAGGAAATTCTCATTACGAAGACGCAGAACCGTCAGACCGAGTGATTGCAGATAGGCATCTCGAGTCTTGTCCTTCTTGGACTGTTTCGCCTCATCGTGAACGGGTCCATCCAGCTCAATCGCGAGATTGTATTCGTCGCAGTAGAAATCGACGACATACTCGCCAACCTGATGTTGGCGGCGAAACTTCAGATTCATGAAACGACGATTACGCAGGAATTCCCACATCACCGCTTCTGCCGCTGTCTGCTTCTTGCGGAGTTCCTTGGCGGTTTGCGCGAGGCCCGAGAAGTCAAATCCACCACGATATTGTCTTTTCCCCTCTCCCTGTGGGAGAGGGCCGGGGTGAGGGCGCCCCCTCTTCACTCCCTCTCCCACTGGGAGAGGGCCGGGGTGAGGGTCACTTCGCCAGAGGTGATAGGTGTCGGCGATGCGGGTGACGTCTTCATCGGTCAGTTCGCGGTGGGTGCGGTCGACCATGCGACCCAGTTTGCGGGCGTCGATGAACAGGATTTCGCCTCGCCGGTCACGGAACTTGCCGTCTTTGCGGTCGCGGGCCAGGAACCACAGACAGGCGGGGATCTGGGTCGAATAGAAGAGTTGGCCGGGTAGCGCGACCATGCAGTCCACGAGGTCGGCTTCGATCAGGTTTTTCCTGATTTCGCCCTCACCGGACTGGCCCGACGACATGGAACCGTTGGCGAGCACGAAGCCGGCAATGCCCCTGGGCGCCAGGTGATGGACCATGTGTTGTACCCAGCCGAAGTTGGCATTGCCCTTGGGCGGGTGCCGTATTGCCAGCGCTTGTCCTCAACGAGTCGCTCGCCGCCCCAATCAGAGACGTTGAACGGCGGGTTGGCGAGGATGAAGTCGGCCTTGAGGTCGGAATGGCGATCATTGTGGAAGCTGTCACCGTGAGCGATCTGCCCCTCGATACCTCTGATGGCGAGGTTCATCTTCGCCAGCCGCCAAGTCGTGTGATTCGACTCCTGGCCATAGATGGAGATGTCCCCGCGCGCCTTCCCGCCGTTTCCGTTGCCGGTGGCGTGGGCACGGATGAACTCCACCGACTGCACGAACATGCCGGAGGACCCGCAGCAGGGATCGTAGACCCGGCCTTGGTAGGGCTCCAGCATCTCGACCAGGAGCTTGACCACGCAGCGCGGGGTGTAGAATTCGCCGCCCTTTTTGCCTTCGGCGCTGGCGAACTGTGACAGGAAGTACTCGTAGATGCGGCCGAGCACATCCTTGGAGCGGGCTTCTGCGTCACCCACCGTGATGTTGCTGATCATATCGATGAGTTGGCCGAGCCGCTGTTTGTCAAGCGCGGGGCGGGCGTAGTTCTTGGGCAGCACGTCCTTGAGCACCGGGTTGTCACGCTCGATCCCGTCCATCGCATCGTCGACGATCTGGCCGATGGTGGGTTGCTTTGCCTGGGCCTTGAGATGCGGCCATCGGGCCTCCGGCGGTACCCAGAAGATGTTTTCGGCGCGGTACTCGTCCGGGTCTTCGGGGTCGGCGCCTTGTGCTTGCTCTTCTTCGAGTCGGGCGTGGATTTCCTCGAAGGCGTCGGAGATGTATTTCAGGAAGATGAGGCCGAGGACGACGTGCTTGTATTCGGCAGCGTCCATCGAGCCGCGCAGGGCATCGGCCATGCGCCAGAGGTCGGCTTCATGGCCGGTCGTGGCACCGTTATCAGCGGGCTTCGCTGTCGAGGCCCCTGCGGTTTTTTTGGGTTTCCGTGCCTTCATTCGGGATTCCGTGGGCTGGGAGGGCGTATTGTAGCGCATGCCCACGCAATGAGAAAGGCTTTAACCTTTCACTCTCACCCTCACCCCAGCCCTCTCCCGTCAAGGGAGAGGGTGATTTGGGGAGAGGGTTCTATCGTGAGGGAACAAGGACGTTCTTAGCCGTCCTGGCCCTGTGGGCTGGCGCGGCCGACTGTCCAATCACTCCCCCCTTGAGGGGGAGTCGCAGAAGCCGAGCCGTGAGGCGAAGGCTGATGCGGTGGGGGGTGCCTTACCGACTCCCCTCCCCCCACCGGCTCGCCTGCGGGCTGACGCCCTTGGCTTGCCGACTCCCCCTCAAGGGGGGAGTGATGGCTGGTGACTCTCTTTTGGGGTTCTGTGCCTTGATTCAAGCCTCCGACTGCTCAACCTTATCCGTCCTGGCCTTGGGGGCGGGCGCGGCCGAATTGTTGGCGGTTTTCTTGTTGGATGGCTTGCAGGCAGGCCTCGCAGATTTCGCCGTGTTCTTCGGTCATATAGGTTTCAGTAATTTCTCCACAGCGATCACAGAGCATGGCTTGTCCTCCGGTCTTATTTTTTGCCGTTGAAGGAGTCTTCTTCAGTGGGGACGACGGGACCGGGACGTTCTCTCTTGTTATCCATCGCAAACAGGACCAGCAAAGACACGACGCCCACGCTGATGGCGCTGTCCGCCACGTTGAATGCCGGCCAGTGGTAGCCGCCTATGTAAAAGTCGAGAAAATCCACGACTTCCCCGTATTGCAGCCGGTCCATCAGGTTCCCGATCGCTCCTCCGAAAATGCTGGAGACACTGAGTTGACCACACACGTCCGCCGGGTGCATGCGATAAAAGATCGTCCCCAACAGCCCGAGGGCGAAGATGGACGTCCCCACGAAAAAGATGAGCCGGAACGCGCTGTTGGTCGTGGCAAACATGCCGAAGGCCGCACCGGGGTTCCGGATATAGGTCAGGTTGAAAACCCCGGCGATGACGGGGATCGATTCATGCAAGTGCATGGTATGCATGACGAGGATCTTGGTGATTTGATCCAGGACCACGATCACGAGACCCACGCCAAGCAGGATGCCCCACCGCTGGAATCCGTGGTTCACGTCACGGCCTCGATGCACCGGTCACAGAGCGTCGGATGGTCGGTCATGCCGCCCACGGAGCCGCGATAATTCCAACAACGCTCACATTTTTCGCCTTCCGCCTTGACGACGTTCACGCTCATGCCCAACGCCTCGTCACTTGCCAGGTGTTTCTCGCCTGACGGGTTTTCGGTGGAATGCACAACCGCCTGGGACACGATGAACAGCGTCGGCAACTCCTGCTCGTAGGCTTGCAGAAATTGGTGCAAGGCCGGAACCACGTTCAGCACCACGCGGGCCTCCAGCGAAGACCCGATGACTTTTTCTCGCCGCTGTTGTTCCAACGCCGAAAGGACCACGGTCCGGATGG
>MPMZ01000036.1 GCA_002238765.1 Nitrospira sp. bin75 | reverse complement strand
GCGACCAACCCCTTGTAGGTCATCGTCTTTCCAGGCATGCCGCCGAACAAGGCCGCCATGCGATCCACGGTATGAAAGAAGCCTATCACAATCGGATTATCCTGTCAAGTTAAATGGATAATTCCCTAATATTTCTTTAACCTGATCACCAATAGCAACCATTGTTGAGGCTAACCCCATGAGCAAATTCGTGCAAATCGATTGCAACCAATCTTTCCTGTTACCGCCGGATTTACGTGACTGGCTGCTGGACGATGCTTTGGCCTGTTCTTGGGTGCAGATTAGAAAGGTGCTAAAAGGATGAAGGATCCGACAACTTTTTATTCAGATATCAGACAGATTCTTCAAAATGCTCGCAACCGGGCTTATTCTGAAATCAACCGTGCCATGGTCGAAGCCTACTGGATGATCGGCAAACGAATTGTGGAAGAGGAACAGGGGGGCAAGACAAAGGCAGAGTATGGCAAGAAACTGCTGGAAAATTTATCAAGAAACTTAACCCATGAATTCGGCAAAGGATTTTCCTATGCTAACCTGCGCAACTTCCGCCAATTTTACCTTACCTACCCCAATAAAGACATTTGCTACACACCGTGTAGCAAATTGAGTTGGAGTCATAACCGGTTGATCATGCGGCTAGAAAACGCGAAAGCGAGAATCTACTACCTTGCAGAAGCCGTCCAGCAAGGGTGGAGCGTCCGACAACTTCAGCGCAACTCAACACCCTCTATTACGAACGCCTGCTTTCTTCGCAGGAACCGGCTGAAACAATCATGTCTCCCGGTAAGGCCCCCAAAAGCGAGTTGAGATCGTTTATCAAAGACCCGTATGTACTGGAATTCCTGCAACTCCCCGATCACACTGCTCCCAAAGAAAAAGACCTGGAAACCGCCATTATCAATAACCTCTCCCAGTTTTTGCTTGAAGCCGGCAAAGGATTTTCATTTGTCGGCAGACAATACCGCATCAGTACGGAAACCAACCATTTTTACATTGATCTGGTGTTCTACAACTACCTGCTCAAGTGTTTTGTGTTGATTGACCTCAAAACCGATCAACTGACCCATCAGGACATCGGGCAAATGGATACCTATGTACGAATGTTCGACGAATTTAAACGCGGCGAGGACGACAACCCCACCGTCGGCCTGATTCTTTGCACTTCCAAAGATGAAACCATCGTCAAGTTCTCGGTACTCAAAGGTAGCGAACAACTTTTTGCCTCAAAATACCGCCTGATTCTGCCAAGTGAGGAAGAACTTATTGCGGAAATTGAGCGGGAGAAGCGGCTGATCGAGATACGTGAAGAGGAGTGACGACTGACGAATTGCTGGCGCAACGTTGGAGGAACTCGGGGCAGTAAGATCTGACTTGGCTGTAAAAAAGATGTCGTTCTTAAAAGGCATTTACACCGGCATGATGCTCACGAATGAACAACAAAACGTCTTTGATTGGCTAAACGACAAGCTTCAGCTTCCCATCTTTGCTGAAATGTACAAGGGAGCCTTACATCTACTAAATGAAAAACCGCCAGGTTATATTACATTTGTAGCACATGCGGGAAGAGACTTAATGAACCGCCTTGCTGCAACGGTTTCCAACGTTCAATCTGGCAGAGTTCACTATCCACAACTCCTGGATGAATTGCAAAACGAGTGGAAAACAGAATGGGGAGCAGAAGGCTTTAATAGCATAGACACTGCTGAAAACGGACATTTAATCCCCTATGAAACCTGCCAAAAGGTAAAAAGCCTGATTGAAGAGCACAATAGAGGCCGGCTCAGAAGCTCGGAGGCTGACAATCTGTTTTTTGCAACCTTTTTAGCCTACGAAGACAAAGAAAGAATACCCCACAATTTTTTAAAGGAATGGAAGGCAGCGAAAAAATGGTTCCTGGCCTACGCCCATCTACGAGAGAAAACATTTGATGAGGATGCGCCATCTAAAGTTACAAAACATTTTCAGATGCTGGATGGTTTACTATATGTGGCTGCAAGCAGCGAATTTGGACGAATAAAGGGTATCCATGAAATCCTGGAAGAAACCAACGGATGAAATGATAGAGAAGGCCCTGGCGTCAGTAAAGAAGGAAACTGACCGCCAGTATTTCTTCTCTCGGCTGAAAAATCCCCTGTGGATTCAGCCGTTGGCTGGGCGGGGCTATTTTCAATCTCCGCCGGGAATCAGACATTTGCCTGACGGTTATATACAATTATCGGTTTGGCCAGAACTTCAATACCTTAAGAACATGTCCGATCATGCGCCGGATGAAGTCATTGAAATCGTGTCCCAGCTTCCAGAAGTCGATAACCCAAAGGTCTACGATGACATTCTGGATATTGCACTGAGACTCCACGGCAAACAATCCACGAAACTTAAGCCCAAGATACTTGAATATACCGGCATAGAGTACCAGTGGTACGCAGATAGATACGCAGATTTGTTAGCCCATTGGACAGCAGAGAATCAAATACAGGCTGCTTTGGAGCTTTTACAGATACTCGTCAAGTTTGTGCCTGACCCTCAGTCAGAATACAAACAAGCGCGACGGAAGGTGAACCCGGATGACCTGACAACGTCACAGAAGACAAGCGATGACTATTTTAAAGAGGGGTTCAATTTGCCTCGACCGCTGAAACCTGTTCCACGATTCGATGCATGGAAATATGTGAACGTATTAGAGAAAGGTGTCCGTCCGCTGATTGAAAAGGAACCACTCAAAGTTGCCTGCATCCTTATTGACGCTATGGCTGATATGATTCGTTTGCACAAGGACCAGGATGAACTTGCCAAGGGCAAAGACGAAGACGCATCTGAAATTTGGTGGCCTCGGCTCGATGAACAAGATAGCGATTACCATGACGCCAAGACAGCACTTATTCATACCCTGATTTTTGCATGCGAGGAGGTTTACCAAAAATCCTCTGGATCTATCACGCAGTTGGATAAAGTTCTATGCAAGCAGCGTTGGAAGGTTTTCAGACGCCTTCGCCAGCACCTTTACGCCCTGCACCCAAACAAGCAAACCAAGCCCTGGATCAGGGCGTTGATCCTGGCACATGAAGATTACGCTCGATGGAAATACCCTTACGAATTTCAGCAAATGATACGGATCGCTTGTGAACACTTTGGCACGGAGTTGCTCACGGGAGAAGAGCGTACACGAATTTTCAATGCCATCCGTAGCGGCCCGTCGAAGACAAATTACCGTGAGTCGATGGGCGATCAATTCACCGAAGAGCTATTCATACAACGTCAGCGGTATTTCCACAGGATACAGTTCAAACCCTTTGTTTCTGTACTATTTGGCGAATTCTCGGCGTACTTCCAAGAATTGGAAATTGAAGCCAACGACCAAATTTCCGATAACGACTATTCAGTCATCAGAGCACAAAGCGGATACGTGACCCAAAATAGTCCAAGATCTCCTGAGGAGCTGGCAACCCTCATCGACGAAGAACTCCTCACCTACATCAACGAATGGCAGGAAGAACATCACGATAAAGATGACTGGTTGGCAGAGATCAATATCGCAGCCCTTGCAGAAGCGTTCCAAAGCGTTTTCAGTAAATCAATCATCCCGGATGCGAACAGACTCAGATTTTGGCTAGACAATCGAGAACAGATCGAACGGCCCATTTACATCCGGGCTATGGTCGATGAAATGAAACAACGTGTACAGGCGAAAAACTTCGACAAACTCAACGAATGGCTAATGTTTTGCGAATGGGTACTTTCGCACCAGGACCAAGACCCGGAAGATGGCACAGGACTCAGCGACGAGTCCCGGGAGCACCCCTATTGGCATAGCTCACGGCGGGCAGTGGGGGACTTTGTAGGCGTCTGTATAGAAAAAGACGTACCAAGTTCTGCGCAGAGGCAACTAGCCAAGCTTTTGGAAATACTATGTACACAATTTGATTGGAGACTGGATCGGAATAAGCCGGTCCTTTCGCACCACGACGACCAACTCACAGAGACTTTTAGCAATACAAGAAGCCGCGCGCTACGTAGTCTCGTCAATTTCGGTCTCTGGTTGCGGAGATATGACCAAACGACCGACGTTGCCATAGTAACGACGATTCTTGAAAAACGCTTCGCCTCCGAAACGGAATATTCTTTATCACTGCCTGAACACGCAATCCTGGGAAGGCACTACGGAGACATTTTCAGTCTTGATGAGACGTGGGCAACCGAGCACAAATCAGACTTTTTCCCACAAGGTAAATGGCCTGCATGGATAGAGGCATTCAAGGGCTTCGTCTGCTCTAACCGCCCGTTCAAGCAAATATTCAATATTCTTCGCGATGATTTCGATTTTGCGTTGGAACATCTGGGCAAATTCAAAGATCAAGAAAGCTTTGGCGAAAAGCCGATTGAGATTCTCGGACGACACCTGTTCACCTATTATTTGTCGGGAGTGTACCCACTCAACGGAGAAAAAAGCCTGCTTGACCGATATTACCAGAACACAGATGACAATCGAATCTACTGGGCTAGTTTGTTCGACGATGTCGGCAAATGGTTACGGAACAGCGGCGAAACTCTTGATGATGCTTTGCATAAAAAGATTATAGAGTTCTTCGATTGGCGGTTTGAAGTTGGAGAGGCGACGGAACTACAGAATTTTTCATTCTGGTTGGAAGCCGAATGCCTGGATGCTGAATGGCGGTTGAAAGCCTATTCCAAGGTCTTGGATGTCTGCATATCGAAAAACTTAGCACCCTCGGGTAACGATAGGGGATTAGATCCATTAGTTAGAATGCTTGTAGATCACACTGCAAAGGTGGTCGAATGCTTTGCCAAATTTACCGATTGTGCTCTAAAGCACAAGATATACATTGTTGAAACCGCCAGGGCGCGCACTATCTTGAAAGCGGGTCTTGAAAGCAGCGACGAGGGCGTGCGTCAGAACGCCGAACGCGCCCGTGAGAACCTGCTCCGTGATGGTCGATTTGAGTTTTTGGATATGGAAGATTGACAACGATGTACAAGAATATATCAAGGAGGCGTGGCATGAGCATTGTAGCGAGTAACGATCCACGGATTATGACGGTGGAGGTGACTGAAGACCTCATTATTGCTCATCTCGCAGATGGCCGCACTGTCAGCGTCCCGCTGGCGTGGTCGTGGCGTTTATCCAATGCGACCCCGGCGCAACGTCAGCACTTCGAAATTATCGGAACAGGACAAGGGGTCCACTGGCCGGATATTGATGAGGACCTCAGTGCTCTCGGTATGCTCACCGGCGTGCCGGCCCCTCCGCCGAAGCATAAGGCATTGGCAAAGTAGAACGCACCGACCCCCTACGCCATCTTCATCAATTCGGCGATGGCGCCGCTCACGCCTTCGAAGATCTGGTGCGGCTTGGCCGTTCCGTACATATACGCCGGAGTCGTGATCACCTTATTTGAAGAGTCAACCACGAACTTCTCGACCGCGCAATTGGTGTGCTTGGCCCCGGTCTTTTCAACCTCCGAAGCCGTGCCCTGATCCTCGCCGATCGTGACGTTCACCCCTTGCTCGCCAAACGCCAGGGCCATGATGGCCGGGGCAATACAAATCGCGGCAATGGGTTTCCGGCTCTCGTGAAATTCTTTCACGATACGCAGGACTTGCGGATCAATCTGTCCCCCGCTCCCCTTTTGCGCAAAATCGCACAAATGAAGCGCAGCCCCATACCCGCCGGGAAACGCCAGGGCATCGAAATCCTGCGCCTTGAGTTCCTCCAGAGGCTGAATATCCCCACGCGCGATCCGGGCCGCCTCCTGCATCACGTTTCTCGTTTGACCGGTTGCCTCTTGCGTCAGGTGGTTCGTCTCAGACGCGTCCTTATTCGGCGCGAAACACTTATAGTCCGCACCCTGTTGCCCGATCGCCACCAGCGTACTGATCGCTTCGGTGATCTCCGCTCCATCCAAAAACCCGCAGCCCGACAGAATGACAGCAACTTTCTTCATGACACCCTCCCTGAATGCTATTGCATAGACAATGATGAAATGTCTCAACTGACAATCGATTTGATTCCCCTCCTTTGTAAGGACGGGAACTTTTTCCGAAGAGGGAAAAGTTGGGAGGTAGAGTCTGCGAATAGGACGGCGCAACTTCGTGCCCCATGGCCGATCGAATCTACCCCACCCGCATTCCCTCTTCGGAAATGCGCCCACTTACAAAGGGGAGGGATACAACGTTTCCCGTGACAAGCATATCCTCGCCCAAAGTTTGAACCTGAAGATTGGACACCGGTAGGATTTCAGCCAAGCGTCCGGGCGAAGGACCTCCCAACAGGCCTTTGGTCAGTTGTCCACCCAACAAGGACGGAGCCACGTATAGAGCCACCCGGTTCACCAGACCGGCACGCAAAAAAGCGGCGTTCAACTCACTCCCTCCTTCAAGAAGCATACTGACGATCCCCATGTTCCCAAGGGCTTGCAGACACTTGTCGAGAGAGACACGGTTTCCTTTTCGAGGCAACACCAGAACCTGTACACCCATCTTTCGTAACCGTTCAACTTTCCGGGGACCAGCCAGTTTCGTGGTGGCAATGACCGTAGGGGCCTGTTCGATGCCCTGAAGCACGCGCGCCTTGTACGGAGTCCGCAGACGACTGTCGACGATCAGCCGCACCGGTTGACGGACGCCGGTTGCAGACCGCTGCCCCCCGGAAAGCCTGACCGTCAATTGCGGGTCGTCTTTCAGAACCGTCTCCACTCCCACGGCAATGACATCGACCTGGCTCCTCAATTGATGGACGTGCGCCCTCGCCTTTGCTCCCGTGATCCACTGCGATTCACCGGACGCCGTGGCAATCTTGCCGTCCAGCGTCATCGCTGCCTTGAGCACGACGAATGGCCGTTTGGTTTTCATCCAATGCAGATAGACTTCATTGAGCTGAGCCGCTTCCTTACCGAGGCACCCGACGTCCACGGACAGCCCCGCCCGCCGGAGTTGCCGGATACCGCGACCCGCCACTTGGACATTGGGATCGCGCATCGCCAGAACGATGCGACGAACCCGCTCCCTTCCGGGGCCCCCCGCCCCCCCGGGCCGCCCCCCCCCGCCGGAGTTGCCGGATCCCGCGCCCCGCCACTTGGACATTGGGATCGCGCATCGCCAGAACGATGCGACGAACGCCAGACGCCAGAATCGCCGGCACGCAGGGCGGGGTACGCTTATTCGTATGGCAACAGGGTTCGAGGGTGGTATAGAGGGTCGCGCCGCGTGACCGGGTCCGGGCCTGTCGTAACGCGACGATTTCCGCGTGGGGGCCACCGGCCCGCCGGTGATAACCGGCCCCGACGACCGCGCCGTCCGCCACGATCACGGCACCGACCATGGGGTTCGGTCGAACCGTCCTACGGCCGCGAGCCGCAAGCCTGAGGGCCTGTCTCATGAAAAGGACGTCTTGCTCGACGTCGTTCACCGGCGGGATCGGGTTGTGCGTGACCGCCCTCGGGTTTTCGACTTGGATGGAGACGTGGCGGCACTCACGCGACGGGAACGTGACTTGGCCGGCGCCTTCACCGCTTTGGGTTTCGGCTTGGCCGCAGGTTGTTCACCTTCGACATTCAACGCGGCCTGGGCCGCGGCCAACCGGGCGATGGCCACGCGATACGGAGAACAGCTCACGTAGTCGAGACCGAGGTCATGGCAAAACTCAACGGAACTGGGTTCCCCGCCGTGTTCCCCGCAAATCCCAAGCTTGATGTCGGGACGGGTGGCCCGCCCTTCACGCATAGCCAGCCGCATGACCGCGCCCACCCCTTCCCGGTCGAGGACGGCAAACGGATCGAACGCCAACAGGTCGTGGTCACGGTAAAAACCCGTAAACTTGGAGGCATCGTCCCTGGAAAACCCATACGTGGTCTGGGTCAGATCATTCGTCCCGAACGAAAAGAACTCGGCGTCTTCGGCGATCTGCCCGGCCGTGACTGCGGCCCGCGGCAACTCGATCATGGTGCCGACCAGATACGTCAAGCGCTTCCCGTAACGTTGCATGGTTTCGTCGGCAACCTCTTTGATCAGGGCTTTTTGCGCCTTCATTTCCGAGGCCATGCCCACCAGGGGGATCATGATTTCCGGCACGATCTTCTTCCCTTCCCTGGCCACCTCGCAAGCTGCTTCCATGATCGCCCGCACCTGCATGCGCGTGATTTCAGGCATGGTAATGCCCAGGCGGCAGCCCCGGAGTCCGAGCATGGGATTGAATTCATGCAACTCTTCAACCCGTGCCAGCATTTTGCGCTTTTCCTCGATGTCCGGCGAATTCGCGTTCGCGGCTTCGGCCCTGGCGATTTCGACCATGAGTTGTTCGCGTTTCGGCAAAAACTCGTGCAAGGGCGGATCCAACAGCCGGATGGTGACCGGGTACCCTTTCATTTCCCGGTAGAGCCCGATGAAATCTTTCTTCTGCAGGGGAAGCAGTTGCTCCAGATACTGTTCGCGGTCCTTTCGGGTCGAAGCCAGGATCATTGCCTGCATGATCGGCGCACGGTCATCGGAAAAGAACATGTGTTCCGTTCGACAGAGACCGATGCCTTCCGCCCCGAACCCGCGCGCGATTCTGGCCTGCCCCGGGTCATCGGCATTGGCCCGAACGTTGAGACGCCGGATCTCATCCGCCCACTTCAGGATGGTGAAGAAATAACGGATCTTGTCAGACTGCCCAGCCGCACGAGTGCCCTGGAGCACCTGGATCACTTCCGAATCCACCACGGACAACATCCCGCCGTAGACATAACCGGAAAAGCCGTTGATGGAAATATAATCCTCTTCCTTGAAGACCGAGGGCCCGATGCGAACCTTGGCCTCCTCCTCGAAGACTTCCACGTCTTCACACCCGGCGACACACACCTTGCCCATCTGCCGGGCCACCACCGCCGCATGAGAAGTCATCCCTCCCGTGGCAGTCAGGAAGCCTTCCGCGGCGTGCATACCGTGAATGTCATCCGGGCTGGTTTCTTTGCGAACCAGCACGGCTTTTTCTCCCCGCGCCCTGAGGGCCACGGCATGATCCGGGGTCAGGGCAATCTTCCCGCACGCGGCGCCCGGCCCGGCCGGCAGACCCTTCCCGATCGGTTGAAACTTTTTTTCCTCGGCTTGTTCAAAAATGGGATACAGGTACTGCGACAACTGTTCCGGTTCGACCCGGCGCACGGCTTCCTGTTTATCGATCAGCCGTTCTTTGACCATATCCACGGCAACCCGCACCGCGGCAATCCCCGTTCGCTTGCCGGCCCGGGTTTGCAGCATATAGAGCTTGCCTTCCTGAATCGTGAACTCCATGTCCTGCATGTCACGATAATGTTTCTCCAGAGTCTTTTGGGTCGTCATGAGGGTTTGATAGGCGGCGGGCAATTTATCCTTCAGAGCGGACACGGAAAGGGGCGTGCGAAGCCCGGCCACCACGTCTTCGCCCTGGGCATTCAAGAGGCATTCCCCGAAGATCGCGCGCTCGCCCGTGGAAGGGTTGCGGGAAAACATGACGCCGGTCCCGCTGGTCTCGCCCATGTTGCCGAACACCATGGCCACGACGTTGACCGCGGTCCCCCAAGCATTCGGAATGCCGTAGATCCTTCGATAGGTCACCGCCCGCTCACCGAACCAGGACGCAAAAACCGCCCGGACGGCCATGTCGAGCTGCTCGATTGGATCCTCGGGAAACGCCCGTCCGGTTTCCTGCTGCACGAGGCGTTGATACGCGGCGACCAACTCGCGGAGGGCTTTCGCGGACAGGTCGGTATCCGTCACGGCCCCGACCTCCCGCTTTGTGAGTTCCAGGACCTCGTCGAATTTTTCACGAGGCACGTCCATCACCACGGAACTGAACATCGTGATGAACCGGCGATACGAATCCATGGCAAAGCGGGCATTGTTCGTCCTGTCGGCCAAGCCCGCGACGGTCTTCGAGTTCAAGCCGAGGTTCAACACCGTATCCATCATCCCGGGCATGGACGCGCGCGCGCCGGACCGCACGGACACCAACAACGGGTTACGGGGGTCACCAAACCCCGCGTTCATCAACCGCTCCACCCGCTTCAGCCCTTTCAGGGTCTGGTCCCACATGCCGGCCGGGTAGTGTTTTTTGGCTTTGAAATATTCGAGGCAGGCGTCGGTCGTGATGGTAAAGCCCGGAGGGACCGAAATCTTCAAGTTGGTCATTTCCGCGAGGCCGGCGCCTTTGCCGCCGAGCAACGCCTTCATGGCGCCGGTGCCTTCGGCTTTGCCGTCCCCAAAGGAATAGACGTACTTCTTGTTACGCATGCATGAGTTCTCCCCTTTGACCGGCACGAGGCGACAGCTTCGATCCGGCCGGTGAACCTCTGAAATGAAAATTTAACACAATGATCGGATTCCCCTCAAAAATTTATTCACGACTCCTGTTTGCGAAGACGCGTCTCGTACCAGGTCAACAGCACGCGCTTGGTCCGCATGCCCAAGTAGACGACCGCCACGGTAAACAACAACAGCCCCAACACCCAATGGTCGGCACTTCTGAGGTTTGCATAGTACAGGTTTCCTTCGGTGCTCATGGCCAACGGCTCTCCCGCCCGTAAGGTATGGACCCGCCCGGTGGGGTCAGTCGTATCCAACCATTCCGAACACACCCGGATCGGCCCTTCGACCCCGGACACCTCGGTCCAGGCTACCCCCACACAATGCCCCGATTCCGGATGGTAGAGTTCGGAATCGGTCAGGACGAAATCCAGATCCAGGCCGGAGACCCACAACGCCCCCAACAGCATCACGTTACAGACGACGATCAAACTGAACGTAATCCCACGGCGAAACCATCGGAATCCGGACTCGGAAAAAGTCATGGCGACTCACGTCTCCAGCTCAACAGAGAAACATCAAAGTCTCCAAATTGATGCAAAATAGAGCATTTTGGCATACAAAATACATCAATTTAGAGTCATTTCTGCTCCATTTTGGTTATTTTTTGCTCTTTTTTGTGTACGCTATGCCTCTTATCATTTTCTGCATTCAGTTGTTTGTCGGGTTACGCCTTCAGCTAACCCGACCTGTAGGGTACTGCCTCCTTCTGTCATGCCCGACGCTTGTCCACGACCTGATCGGGGATCCAGACGATCTATAGGCATCCAGTGTCTTTTCTTTTTCCTCCGGCACAAAGACAAAGGCTTTTACCACCCTCACCTTCATCCTCTCCCATCAAGGGAGAGGAAATTCTCTTCACTCCCTCTCCCTTGGCGGGAGAGGGCTGGGGTGAGGGGGAATGTCAACAAACCACAGACTACCCCCTACTGGCCCTGCACCTGGATTTGCGACAAATCCCCGAATGTCGCAAACAGGTCATCGACCTGACGCAAGAGCGACAACCGGTTTGCCCGCACCTCGGGTTCCGGGGCATTCACCAGCACCCCGTCGAAAAATTCGTCGATGGGGCTTTTCAGCCCAATGAGGTACTTCAGGGCGCCGTGATAATCATGGACGTCAAGCGAGTGTCCGACCCCACGTGTGGCCGTGTCCATGGCCTGATGTAACGTCTGCTCCGTCGGATGGGTCAACAGCGAGGCCTCGACGGTCCTTGCTGTCCAGCCTTCCTTTTCCACGATCCGGTGCGCCCGCTTGAACCCGACAATCAACGACTCGAAGTCCTGCTGACTCGTGATCGCCTGCAGCGCGTCCATGCGCAAAAACAAATCACGGAGATCGCAATCGGCGCCATCGGCACGGGCCAGCACACTGTCCATCACGTCCTCACGATAGCCCGCCACGGTCCGGCCATAATAGCGAAGGCGCTCCTCCAAGAATTTCCGTGGGGGCGGACCGGAGCCTGCCCTGAGCGAAGCCGAAGGGTGTCCGCCCGCCTTGACGCCCTGCTCTACAATCAAACGTTCCGCCTTGCTCAGGATGTCTGCCAGATTGATGTTCAACCCGGCTTCGATCACGATCCGAATCACGCCGAACGCACCGCGGCGAAGCCCGAAGGGATCTTCCGAGCCTGACGGAACCATCCCGGCGTAGAAAAACGCTGCCAGGGTTTCCAGCCGGTCAGCCAGCGCCAGCAATCGGCCTATCGTGGTTTCGGGAATGGCGTCATCCGGCGTGCGAGGCCGGTAGTATTCCCCGATGGCCTGGCACACCTCGACGGACTCCCCGTCATGTGCCGCATAATGTTCCCCCATCACGCCCTGAAGCGTGGGAAATTCCCCTACCATCCCCGTCACCAGATCGGCCTTACTCAAAAACGCCGCCCGCTGACACGATTCCTTGACCTCCGGGATACCGGCGGCATCAGCCAAGGCCCCCACCAAGTCAATCGTCCGTTGGGTTTTTTCATACAAGGAGCCCAGTCGCTTGTGAAACACCACCCCATGCAGTTCCTGCACGCGGTCGGCCAGTTTCACCTTGCGATCCTCATCAAAAAAATACCGGGCGTCCGCCAAGCGCGCGGCCAGGACCCGTTCGTTGCCGACCCTGATCAATTCCATGTTTCTCAACTCCATGTTGGTGGGAGCGAAAAACCGGGGAAAAAGTTCCCCTTTCCGATTGACGACCGAGAAAAACCCCTGATGCTCTTCCATGGAGGCAATCAGCACTTCCTGCGGCACGGCCAAGTACATCCGATCAAACGATCCGCAGACAACATTGGGACATTCCAACGAAAACACGGCCTGGTCGAGAAGTTCTTCATGATTGGCCTGATACACCCGTCCCTTGACCGAACGGGCAAGCTGCTTGAGCTGTCCGGCAAGCGCCTCCCGCCGCCGGGCCGGATCAACCGTCACGCCCCCGCGGGCCAATGCCGCTTCATACAGTTCCGGCCGGCGGATCCTGATTCCCCGGCTTGCCGCGCCGGCCTTTCCGCCTGACAAAAACCTGTGCCCCCAGGAATGGCCGCCCGACCGCACCCCGGCGAAATCAAACGACAAGGGCCTGCTGCCCACAACGGCGGCCAACCAACGGATAGGCCGTGGATACCGGATCCCCGACGCGTTCCATCGCATGGTTTTCGGAAAGGTGAGTTGCTGAAGGAGACCGGGGAGATGCTCGGTCAAGACCTGGGATGCGGGTAACCCCTTCTCCCGTTTGACCGCGCAGAGGTACACTCCTTTGGGTGTTTCCCGGGTCTCCAATTCGCCGACATCCACACCTTGAGATTTTGCAAACCCCTGAGCGGCCTTCGTCGGATGGCCCTGGGCGTCAAACGCCACGGATTTGGACGGACCCAGCGCTTCCTGTACAGCCGGTGTTTGCTTCGCGGCCAAACCCGTGACGAGGACCGCGACACGGCGCGGAGTCCCGAACGTCCGGATCTGGTCATGGGAAAGACGGTGATCCGCCAAGAACCCGTCGATCAATTCGCCGAGTTGCGTCATGGCCGGTTGAACCATTTGCCAGGGCAACTCTTCGGACCCGATTTCCAGGAGAAAAGAGGTCGTGGGGAGACGGTCTCGTTTAGGATGTTTCGTAGACACTGAAGTTTACCGTCGGGTTTCCTCCCCTTTGTAAGGGGAGGTCAGGTGGGGTAGAGGAATTCGCCCATGGAGCACAGAGTTGCGCCATCCGGTCATGGCCTCTCTTTGGAAGATACGGCAGGCTCCGCCCCTGCTCCGGCCAACAACGGGAAACCCAGGCTCTTTCGCCGTTCGACGTACGCATCCGCGCAGCCCCGCGCGAGCCCGCGCACGCGCCCGATAAAACCCGTTCGTTCGGCCACGCTCAACGCGCCCCGCGCATCCAGGACGTTGAACAAGTGCGAGGTCTTCATACAATAATCATAGGCGGGCAACGCGAGCCCCTGTTGCAACAACGTGCGACATTCGTTCTCACAAGACGCAAACATCGTCCGGATCATGTCAATATCCGCGACCTCGAAGTGGTATTGAGAGAACTGGACCTCCGAATCATGGAATAAATCGCCGTAACTGACGCCCTCCGACCACTCGAGATCGTACACGTTATCGACCCCATTCAAATACATGGCAATCCGCTCCGTCCCATAGGTCAGTTCCACGGTCACCGGATCGAGCGTATGCCCGCCGGCCTCCTGGAAATAGGTAAACTGGGTGATCTCCATACCGTCAAGCCGCACTTCCCAGCCCAGCCCCCACGCGCCCAACGTCGGCGATTCCCAATCATCCTGCCTGAACTGGATGTCATGTTTGTGGGGATCGATCCCCAGCGTCGAGAGACTCTCGAGATACAACGACTGGATCGTATCCACGCACGGCTTGATCACCACCTGGTACTGATAATAATGCTGCAATCGGTTGGGGTTCTCGCCATACCGGCCGTCGGTGGGACGGCGGCAGGGCTCGACGTACGCCGCACGCCAGGGCTCCGGCCCCAAGGCACGCAGAAAAGTGGCCGGATTGAACGTCCCGGCGCCCTTTTCCAAATCATACGGCTGGCAAATGATGCAGTCGTGTTTTGACCAAAACTGATGAAGCGAGAGGATAAGATTCTGAACGGTCACGGGGGTCGTTGCCGCCGGGCCCCGTAGCCGTTTCGACCCGACCGGCAAAAAAATGTCTAAATAACAGAAGTTAGCAACAAACCCTGAGAGTGTCAAGCACGGGGCTCCGGGCGACACTCAACACCACAGTGTCATTCCGAGCTTGTCCTGCTTGTCCTGAGCGAAGCGAAGGAACTATCTGCTTTTCCCCGCTGTCATCGCTGTAGGTGTTCAGTCATTCGTTGACAGAATGAGGAACTGCCCACAAAGTGGGAACCAGAAAGAAGGGCTTTCTTTTCCCTCCCCTTTGTAAGTGGGCGCATTTCCGGAGAGGGAATGCGGGTGGGGTAGAGCCACGCGTCCATGGGGCATAGGGTTGCGCTGTTCCTGCCACATCTTCTACCTCCCCTTGCCCCTCCTTACAAAGGAGGGGCACTGAGGCACAGAAGGAGACAGCGGAAAGTGTCAATGAATGACTGAACATTTACAATCCCTCAGTCTCTCCTTCTATCACCCTTGACTCCCCTCCTGTCATCCCCGACTGGATCGGGGATCCAGGATCTTTGGGGTTTTTGCAGTCGTAGCCGCGCGATCTCATCGCGCTTGCCATTCAGTAACGCCAGTCCATGTGTGCAAGCGGCGCACGGTTGAGTTCATCCCTATGCACGCGCCACTGAGGCATGAGCCTGTCCATCAGATCCCGAAAACGATCGTTGTGACTACGCTCGATCAAGTGAACCATTTCGTGCACAAGGATGTACTCCAAGCACGAAGTTGGTTTTTTGGCCAGTTCGAGGTTTATCCAGATGCGTTTGGCTTCAACGGTGCAAGAGCCCCAGAGAGTCTTCATCTTCTTGATCCGCACATCATCGACAGTCACGCCAACTTTCCGTTCCCAACTGGCGAGAAGCACCGGCAACTGGTCACAGAGTTGGCGGCGATACCATTGATGCAGCACAGCCTCCCGTGCGGCCCGGTCAGCACCCGGGGCAACACACAGTTCCATCGTTGTGTTGTTAAGTAGGCGAATAGTCGGTCGACCAGCGCGCTCAAGTACATCGAGCCGGTAGCGTCGCCCTTCAAAATAATGGCTCTCACCAGTGACGAACTCCCGCTGAGATTGGCGATCCTGCTGTTCGAAGCCAATCTGCTGTCGTCGAATCCATCCCAGGCGTGAAATGACGGCCAGCCGCACGGCGTTGTCATCAAGCCACAACGGGGCCGCCACCCGCACACGGCCACTCGGCGGGTAGACTCCCACGTGGAGGTTCTTGATGTCCTTGCGGATCACCTCCACCGGTACCCCTCGCACGTCCATACGGCGGCCTCTAACATTAGTAGTCACGCTGTGCCTTCACAATCTCGAACAGCAAGTTTACGAGATCCTCGTCATCGCCGAGTTCTGACTTGATGGCGTTTCTGACCTCGCGTTCCTTGAATCTGTTTCCCCGCCAATCCGCCTTTTTTACATTGCGGATAGCTCGGTCAAGAGCAAGGGCCTGTTCTTCCCTGGGATCGAAGGTCGATGTACTGCCATATCGCGCCAGCGGTTCCTGGACTGCCAAAGCTTCCGGTTCCGTGAGGTTGTCGTAAAGTGCACTTAGCGCGGCGCTGTTGATTTTCGAAGGGTAGGTTCCCTGAGTCTCCTGACCGCTAATCCTCCTGGTCAACTCGACGATCTGGGTCAGGTAGGCCTTGTAGTTCATAGCCTCCTGCTTGCGTTGCAGGATCAGATCGTCGAGCAATGCTGACATCTTCTCATAATACTTTGGGTTGACGACCATCTCATCGATGATGAGACGCCGCACGTTGTTCTCGATGGTCTCGGCTACCGCCTTGCGATTCTTGCGGGTGCCTTCAGGCAACGCCTCGACCGCGGCTTCACCACGCCTGACAATCAGTTGGACCAGCGTCATGTCATCAAAGGTCGAGACCTTCTCGCTCTCCTCAGCGCGGATGTACGTATCGAGCAAGTGCCGCATGGCAGGCTCGTACATCTTCATATCGATGTAATCGCCGCTGGCAAGCTTGACTTCTTGGCGCACCTTTTCGTAGTGGTCCACCTCGGCTTTGATCTCCTGAGCCTCCGCGTCGGAGTAGCCTGCCTCCCGCATTTCGTTGGCCAGGTTGGAGTAGGCCCGGAGGAACGCCGCGCACAGCTTGTAGAGGGCTATGCGCTTCGGTTCGTTGTCTTTGAGCTGTCCGGCGTTGCCACTCTCTGCGGCGCAGAAGAAGCGCCGATATGCCGCAGTGTCACACGGCGGATCGACTGGCTCGCACAGCGCCTTGATTGCCTCGCGCCTCTCCTCCAACAGCTCCCGACCTTGCTGTAGCCGGTCCTTCAGGAGGCCCTCAACATCGGCCTTGTCATAGCCGCCAAAAGCTTCGCCGGTGTAATCCTTAATGGACTGTTTGAGTGACCGGAACAGGTCCTTGTAGTCAATAATGTAGCCGTATTCCTTGTCTTCGCCGTCAAGTCGGTTGACCCGGCAGATCGCCTGGAATAGGCCATGGTCCTGCATTTGCTTGTCGATGTAGAGATAGGTCGCCGATGGCGCGTCAAAGCCGGTCAGCAGCTTATCCACCACGATCAGCAGCTTCATTTGCCCCGGTTCTTTGATGAAGCGCTTTTTCACTTCCTTCTCGAACTGCTCGACCTTGCGAACCGCCGAGTCTTCCGGCTCGTTGAAGTGCGCCGCCAGCATCTTTCGGTAGGCGTCGTACTGGAGCAGCTTCTCGGTAAGCCCCTCGCCGGTCTCCTCGCCTTTGATGTCCGCCGGGGCCGGCCTGTACGAGGTGACAATGGCGCATTTGCCAGCCAGATTGGTCCGCTGAAACATATCAAAGTAGCGGCAAGCGGAGTAGATGCTGTCCGAGACGAGTATCGCGTTGCCATGACCGCTCTTCAAACGATCACGCGTCTCCATGTCGAGCAAGATGTCGGCTTCAATCTTCTCCAGCCTGTCCCGCGAACTTAGCACCTTCTGCATCGTGCCCCAGCGCTGCTTGAGTTGGGCCTTTGCCACGTCGGTCAGCCCACTGGTCTTGAGGTCGAACCACTGATCGATCTTGGCCTGCGAGGTGATATTCTGGTCGATGTCGCGCGCTTCATAGCGGAGGTCCAGCACCACGCCGTCGTCCACTGCTTCGTCGTACTTGTAAGTGTGAATGTACGGCCCGAAGGTTTCGATGCTCCGCTTTTTGTCCGCCTTAAGCAGCGGTGTGCCCGTAAAGCCGATCAGCATCGCGCCAGGGAGCAACGCCTTCATCGCTTCATGGAGCTTGCCGGACTGGGTGCGATGGCATTCGTCCACGAATACGAAGATCTCGCCCTTGGCATAGAAATCTTTCGGGAGATGGCTTTGGATATCCTTGAGGAAAGCATCGATGTCGCCTTCCTCCGACACGCCGAACTTGTGGATTAACGAGCCTATCAACCACTCGTCGCCCGTGTTGAGCACGCGCACCAGATCGGCACCGCTCGTCGTACGGTAGATGTTCTCGCTGACGCCCTTGAAAACCTTCTCGATCTGTTCGTCCAACTCGGTGCGGTCGGTGATGATCAGCACGCGTCCTTCAGTCACGTGCTCGCGAATCCACTTCGCCAGCCAGACCATGGTCAGGCTCTTGCCACTGCCCTGGGTGTGCCAGATGATACCGCCCTCGCGGCGCTGGACGCGCTCTTGCGCCGCTCGCACGCCGAAGTATTGGTTGTGGCGGCAGATCTTCTTGACGCCGGCGTCAAAGACGATGAAGTCATGCACGATCTCGAGCAACCGCTCCTTGCCGCAGAGCTGGCTCAGTTCCCGGAGCAGCGGGTTGCCGGCGGCATCCGGGTGGACCTCGGCTTCCTTCCAGCGCAGCCAGTATTTCTCCGGCGTTTCGATCATGCCGTAGCGCAGTCCTTCGGTGTCGTTGCCCGCCATCACGAGTTGCACGGTGGCGAAAAACGGTTCGATAAATTCCTTTTTCTGGCTGTCAAGGTTCTGGCGGATGCCCTCGGTCACCGACACCGTCGAACGCTTCAGTTCCAGCACCCCAAAGGCGATGCCGTTGACGTAGAGCACAAGGTCCGGCCGCTTGGTGTTCTCTCCGGCAACCGTCACTTCCTCGGCGATGGCGAAATCATTGTTGCCAGGGTTTGTCCAATCGATCGGCCAGATAGTGCTGTACTGCTCGCCCGCGCCCGGCTGGACCTTCACGCCGTAGCGGAGCCGGTCGTAAACCTCGCGGTTGGCATCGTAAAGAGTCTTGCTGCCACCGAGCGCGGCCGCATTGCCCAACTCACGCAACACCTTGGGAATGATCTTATCGTCATGTCCCTGGCGCTTCAGCCAATCGGTGAGCAGCGCGTTTTCAACGTTGCCGGTGTCGGCGCGATCCTGCCAATGGCCAAGATAAGCGTAGCCGAGCGCGTCCTTGAAGAACCCGACCACGCACCGCTGCGTGAGGGTCTCCCGCTGGCCGACCGTGGTCATTTATCGGTTTGCCTTTTAGAATTGGTCTCGTAGAGCGTTTTGGTGATAGCTCCCCGGAAAAGTTCCTCATTGAGAAACTGCAAGAGTTTCTTTGCCACGAGTTTGTCAGACGGAAAGACTATCTTGCCCTTCAAGATTTGAATCGAGACGTCATATCCTTTGGAACGCGATTGAATATCTTTGGCGGAGAAGCGATCAAGAACGCCTGAATCTTTGAGCATAGTGAATCGCTTACGGAACCACTGGTTGGCACTGGTCGCCAGTGCATTTGCGTCTTCAGCTTCGAGCAGTTTGTGATTCAATATTTCTCGAATCTCTTGTTCCGATGCCTCCTTATAAAAATCAGATAGCGGAAGGAAAGTGTTGACAGCACGAAACTTATGGAACAGCAGCTTACACTCGGCACGTTGATATACAGCGCTTAATCTGTCGCCCAGCGTCAGTCCCGGACGTTTTATACTCTTATAGGTGCCGGCCTCTAGGAAGAGAGATTTGCTCGGTCGGATTACCTGAGAAGGGGTGAAGTTTTGGAACAGCACCAATTCTGCGCCCTGGTCATTTCGCGCAAATGCCACCGTGCCCCTAATGGAATCGAGCGACGCCTCATTCTCGTTGATCGTATCAAGATTCGCGATGGTCTGGCTATTTTCCTTGGCTAGCCAGTCAGGCAGTTCGTAGTCAGCCAGACAAAAACGCTCATGCTCCTCTGGTTGGTACCCGACGTTGAAATCAATCTCATCTATCTGGTCAACAAAAGCCTCGTACTGGCTTTGCCAGTCTGCTGTGAGGCTGTCCTGCAACGCTTGATGCAAAGGGATCTGTAGCATGCGTGTTTGGGCACCTTGTTTGATGATCGCCGCAAGATGGAAGTTCTCAAGCATCCTGCTCTCCTATGTGTAAATAAACGTTCCGAGCGAGTCCCACCGTTTGGACCTCCTTGTCGGGTCTCCGCAAGTCTGTCTTGCTGATCAGTAGATTGGACACTCCATCACGGTCTCTTACAGCGTAGAAACGATAACCTAGAAAACGCATTACCGGATTGAAATGGAAGGCATCGGCATACGCAATGGCTAAGATAATGATTGCTAGAATGTACACACTCGTGATCCATTCATTGGCAAACGTCGAGTTCTCTGATCGGATAAACGGCAGCAGATAGATAAACAGGTATGTGAGCATCTCCTGATCTTTGCGTTCAAATTCCTTAATATAGAATAATTGCTTCTGTGCGTGCTCTTTCGCATACCTTAACAAGGCATCACACAAGAGCACTAGAAACAAAGCTCCCCCCAGCCACCAGATCCAGTTCGTGCATGGCTTGCCACGCTCGAATTGATTCACGGCCACGGCCCCCAGCACAGGAGATAAGGATGTCGCTACCAAAAGACATTTTGCGAAGATGTTCAGCATGCTGCCTCTTCCGTGGAGCGAGAAAGTTGAACCAGCCGTACCCGGCCGGTGAGGAGTTGCTGCATCATGCCCTGCTTGACGGCGCGGGTCTTATCCCGACGTCGTTCCAGCACGGCGATCTCAGCGTCCATATCAGAGAGGACGGTGGCAATGGCACATTGTTCTGCATAGGTGGGGATACAAAGTTCGATTGACGTCACATCACGCTTGCCGATTTCCAAAAAAGTTGACCCTATGGCCCGCTCTATCATTTGCGGCTTGAGTGTCAAAAGCAGGTAATACAGAAACTCATTGGATACACCGTCTTTACAGACGAGCGACTTGAAGCCTTGGTTTGTGCATACCGAAGAAACCGCAATCTTGATCTCCCCGATAGTTGCGCGGCTGCACAAGAGAAGAGCACCAACAGGAAGCAGGCTTGCCGCGCAATTCGCCAATCCCATCGCAGTGATACTCCGCTCTGTTGCGCAGAGGTACTTCCCCGGCGTAGCCGTGATATCGGTCGGCGTACACCACGGAATCGGCCCGTTCCAGTAGGCACCGATCTGAGTACTTGGCGTTGCACCGTTTCTTATATCCGCAACTTCTCCGACCGTTGTCGTCTCCCACTCCCCGCTGAACCCCGGCAGGCGGGTCTTGCTGGTGAGGAGTTGCTGCATGGTGGCCTGCTTGATGGCCCTCTTCTTGGCGATCAGCGCCTCCAACGCCGCGAGCAACCCATCCACATCCGACAACGCCTCGGCAATGGCACGTTGCTCGGAGGGGGGTGGGAGCGGGATCTGGAACATAGCGTATTCTTGTCCATTGATTCCCGGCTGACCGCTTCGGATCGACATAGTTGCGACCCATTCCCAATAACGTCTTGACTGAACGCAGTATGCCAAAAAGGCTGGCTCAAGCTTCTCAGGATCTGGACTTATACGGATGAGGAATCCTGCAAAAACCAATGGGCCATCTTTTTTGTCATAGCGATACGATTTGCCTACGCTTGCTCCTGTACGGGCGAAAACCAAATCACCCTCACTGAGGAAGAACCTCGGCACACTTGAATTCCTGACAGAGACCCGTGGAGAAGGCCGAAACCGACAATCGTCGCTGATGTCTGTAATTCGTAAGTAAGTCGGTAATCTGTCGTCATACGGAACGGCGGCCGCATTGATTCCGTATCCGGGAGCATAACGCAGGCATGAACCGAGATGCCGTGCCATCCAGTCCTCAGGAATAATCCCCACCTCAGTCCGCTTGTAACCCACTGGCACCTCTTCCGCTAGCGCACGGCGTCCATTTCCAAGGACGCTACCCATTGTCCCTTGCCCGCTATTCATCGTCTTCGCTTTCCTGGGTTCCGAGTTCTCTCTGGATGCTCTCCAGTTGGGCTGCAAGTTCTTGTTTCGAGGGCAGATAGAGTTGGTATTTTGATGCGTAGATGTTGGCTTCTTCCGGCAAGGTCAGTTCGACCACGGCGTCGTTCTTGCGGCCACAGAGTACGATGCCGACGGTCGGAAGTTCGTCTTCAGTCTTTACGTAACGATCGAAGTAGTTGACGTACATCTGCATCTGTCCCAAGTCCTGATGGGTCAATTCACCGCGTTTAAGGTCGATCAGCACGTAGCAGCGCAGCAGCCGGTTGTAGAAAACGAGGTCCACGCGGAAATGACTGTTGTCGAAAGTAAAACGCTTCAGCCGCGCCTCGAACAGGAATCCCTTGCCCAACTCCAGCAGGAACTGTTGGAGCCGGTCGATGATCGCCGTTTCCAGTTCGTTCTCGGAATAGACGGGCTTTTCCTCCAACCCGAGAAACTCCAGCACCAAGGGGTTCTTGATCAAGTCTGATGCTTTTTCGATCAACTGCCCCTCGCTGGCAAGTCGACGAATTTCCTTCTTGTCACGGCTGAGCGCGAGCCGCTCGTACAGGGAGCTGGCTATCTGCCGCTCCAGTTCGCGCACACTCCAACCGTTGTCCACTGCTTCAAGCTCGTAGAAACGGCGTTCTTCTGCGCTGTCGATGGTCAGAAGGGTGACGTAGTGGGACCAGCCGAGAGTGAATCGCTTCACTAATTGTGCAGATAGAGCCTGCAGAATCTCCGGCAGTTCCATCACTGGGTCGGGCAATTTCCGCGACGCTGTCTCAGAAATTACCCGGCCACCCGAAATCCGCAACAGTGTCGCGGATTTCTCTCGCGCCGGATTCTCAGAGAGAATGTGACCGTAGAGCAAATAGAACCGTCGCATCCGCTCCAGAGCATCCACAGAGAACCCGCGGCCAATCCTGGCCTTGAGCACCGACGACAAGGTTCTCAAGGTCTGCGCTCCGTATTTCGCCCTATCCGCGCCATGCTGTTCATACTCGACGATATACCAGCCGAACAGGTAGTTTCGCACCACAAGTGAGCGGTCAACAGCGTGCGACGCCGAGCGTCGTGTTTCCTCGTGGGTTCGCCGACACAACTCGACGAGATTCTCAAAATCGAACGTTTGACTCATAGCGAGAACCCCATCCGTTTCAAGTGCCCCTCGACCTTTGCGCCGAACGCCTCCACCTCCCGTCCCAACTCCGGCAACGGGCGGACATAGCGCTCTTCCAGCTCCTTCACGCGCCCGGCGAGTTGCTGGGTCAGCCGATGGACTTCGCCCTTAATGACGGCTTGGATGCTGGCAAACCACTTGTCCTCGACCGCCAGCGTCTTGATCTCGGTTTCGGTGAGTGCGCCATAGCGGGCCAGCACCTGCTCATCCAAACGGGCTTGGGCCTCCTTGACGACCTTGGCTGCTTCGGCCTCGGTCTCAATCAGGGTCCGACAATGCTTGAGGGCGTCGTGTTCTTCGTCGCTTTCCTTCTCGTACCGGATGGCCTTGAGCCGCTCCATCACGCCGCCCTTGGTGACCTTGCCCTTATCATTGACCGCGTCCTCCAGTAAGCCCTCCTCGCCAGTGTACTCTTCGATGAATTCCTCCAACTCACGGGTCGCGTCCTCTTGCTTGGCCTGTAGCTCCTCGATAGCGACCTGTTCATCGGCAAAGTAGCGCGCGACGATCAGCCCCGGAGGGATCAAGTCCATCTTGTACTTCCTGCGCTTGATAGTGAGGTCTGGCGTCTCCTTGAACTTCTTGTCTTTGTCTTCGACGATCCCGCGCGGCTTGGCGGCCTCGCCCCAACCATCCGTAACGATGAGATACACGTCGTCCTGCATCACCTCATCCCAATAGTCCATCAGCCGCTGATACACGTCATACGGGTCTAACAGTGGCAGGTCGGCGAAGCGCGTGAGCAAATCTTCCGCCAGAGCGCGAATGATGCCCTTGGGATTGGTGTCTATCTCCAGTCCCTTGAGAACCGGCGCGTGCGCCTGGCACCAACCGTCGAGAACTGTTGCGACCCGCTCCTCGTACGACTGGAATTCCCCATGACTGAGGATGGCGGCCTTCACTTGCGGCGTCTCGACTCGAGCCTCGCTGTAGCCCGCACGACCGTTGCCGGCAAACAACGCCTGGCGCAGCGAGGGAAAGACCGTCCAGTAATTGTCGAGCGCATCGATGTCGCGGTCGGGGATGCCGCCGTTCAAATGTGCGTCGAGGTCGTGTAGATCTTCCGGCTCGCTGGAATCGATGTAGCGCGGGATGTTGAGGTTGTAGTCGTTGGCGGGGTTGGCGATCTCGGCCACCGGCACCATGCGGGAATAGCGCGGCACCTCGGTCTGTCGGTTGAACACGTCGACGATCCGGTGGAGGTCCTGGGCGCGCAGGCGGTTCTTGTTGCCGTCCTTGAGGAAGCCCTTGCTCGCATCAATCATGAAGATACCGGTGCGGGCGTGGGCGTTCTCCTTGTCGATGACCAGGATGCAGGCGGGGATGCCGGTGCCGTAGAACAGATTGGCTGGCAGGCCGATGATCCCCTTGATGAAGCCACGCCGGATAAGATTCTTTCGGATGTCGGCTTCCTTGTTGCCACGGAACAGTACGCCGTGCGGCAGAATGATCGCGCCCTTGCCTTTGCTCTTGAGCGACGTAATGAGATGCAGGAGGAAGGCGTAGTCGCCGTTCTTGGCCGGGGGGACGCCGTATTCGAAGCGCCGGTACTCGTCGTGAGCCGGATTGAGACCGCTGGACTAGGCCTTGGCGGAGAAGGGCGGATTGGCGACGGCAAAGTCGAAGGTCTTGAGGCTGCCATTCTGATTCTTGAAGTACGGAGCGGCCAACGTATTTCCGTGCCATAAGTCCGCGGTCGGATGGTTGTGCAGGATCATGTTCATCCGCGCCAGCGAATAGGTGGCGTTGTCCATCTCCTGGCCATAAACGGTAATGCCATTCGGTGCCTCGTCCGCAGCCTTCAGCAAAAGCGAACCGGAGCCACAGGTCGGGTCGTAGATAGTCTGATCCTGTCGGGTATCAGAGCCGATACCGACCACCTTCGCCATGATGCGCGAGACTTCGGCCGGCGTGTAGAACTGCCCCTTGCTCTTGCCCGACTCGGTCGCAAAGTGCCGCATCAGATATTCGTAGGCATCACCGAGCAAGTCGTCGCCCTCGGCCCGGTTGGCGTGGAAGTCGAGACTCTCGAATATGGCGACCAGCTTGGAGAGCCGGTCCTGCAACTCCTTGCCGGAACCGAGCTTGCCCTCGTCGTTGAAGTCGGCTTGATCGATGACCCCCTTGAGCTCATTAGCCTCGGCAAGCCGGGCGATGATCTTGTTGATCTTGTCGCCGATCTCCTTGTCGCCCTTCAGCTTCACCATGTCGGCGAAGCCGCCGCCTACTGGCACTTCGATGAGCGCGCCAGGCTTGCCAGCGTGCTTGTCCGAGACGTACTTCATGAACAGCAGCGTTAGAACGTAGTCCTTGTACTGCGAGGCGTCCATGCCGCCTCGCAACTCGTCGCAGCTTTTCCAGAGAGAGGAGTAGAGTTGGGATTTCTTTAGAGCCATTCGTCAGTTCTTGCCTCGCAGCCACGAAAACTCATTACAATTCAAAGTCAAATACTGTCTACCGTTCCCGGTTCCAAGTCAAAACGCCCATACATATCACGATTTAAGTAGACCCGATAACACTTGGCTGCCAGATTCCAGCGACATCTATGCCTTCCTGCTAATGGCAGCAAGTAAGCCCAAGTACATATAGAAAGGGTAGGGTCTACCACATATTGCCCTTTTTATAAAACTCAATGATAACCTGAGTGAGGGTATTTAATCCAAGCCCTTTGCTCTGTCAGTCTCCTGAACGACTAGGCTTTTTTCTTATCGTCCCCGATCCGAGATCGAGCCGAAGACAGGCTCTAATCGGGAATCCAGGGTTTTTCTTTTTTCATTTGTGAGGAGAAAGACACTGGATCCTCGATCGGGGTCGGGGATGACAGATAAGGGCTGCTGAGGTCGGGGTACGCCCTTCGACTACGCTCAGGACAGACATAGCGTAATCCGACACAAAGGCTAAAGAAAATTGGCAGTCACACCGATGAACAGGTACCGGCCCAGGACGTCGTAGAGGCCGGGGAAAGTGCCACCATTGCCGGAGAGGCTGGGCCCGGCCTCCTGACCGGCGATCGGGGGCTCCCGATCGAACAGGTTGTTGATGCCGATCCGGAGGCTGGCGTTGTCCCTGAAATCCCACATCGCAGCCAGATCGATGTAATGCCGTTCCGCGAGATCCGCCCCGCCATCGCTCAGGGCTTCGACACCACTGACGTACCGCCACATGAGGCTGGGCCGCAACCCCCAGGGCGTGATCCAGGTGGCACGCAGATTGTTGCGCATTTCCGGAGTCGGCGAGCCGCATGTGAGCCCCCATTTGCCGAGGCAGTCGGTCGTGGGCGCGCCTTCCAGTTCCTGCTGGTCCCACGTTGAGGTGATCGAGAGGATATCATTGAAGTTCACCCGTCCCCACTCTCCCACGTCAAGGGCATAGAGGGCGCTGATGTCGTATCCTTGCACCTTCTCGATGGCCAAGTTGTCCAACCGGGACACGATGCGGCCGCTGCGGTCGACGTCGGACCCGATCCACAGATCACCACCCTGCCCGCGCCGGACCTTGGCGCATTGGACAGCATCGCCGTCCAGGCATAGATCCAGGATGAGCTGCGGGTTCAAACTGCTGATCCCTTTGCTGATTCTCATCGAATAGTAGTCCACGCTGAAGTTGAACCCATTGATGAAGCTAGGCGTCCACACCAGACCGAAGGAGTAGGTGTCGGCGTCCTCCGCCACCAGGTCCGGGTTCCCTCCTTGCAGCACGTTGTACTGTTTGGCCGGAGAGTGGGCGATATTGCCGAACTGGGCGGCCGTGACCCCGCTTCGCGCGCAATCTTGAAGGGTGCGGCCCGCGGCCGTTTGACCATCGGTCACGGCACCGCCACAGGGATCGGCGGGCATTTCGAACAGGCTGAAACCCGGCGGCCGGAACCGTTCCCGCACGTTCGGTCCACGGATCGACCGCTGAAAACTGGCCCGCAGCTTGATGCCGGAATTGACGTGCCAACCCGAGCGGACGCCAAAGGTATTGGTTTGCAAATCGTAATCGTAGTCGGAATAGCGATAGCCCACGTCGAGCCCCAGTTCTTCCGCAAACGGGGCGCCTTCGACCAGCGGGATGCCGGCTTCGAAAAAGAACTCCGTCACGTCGAATCCGCCGCTGACCGGAGGGGTGGCGCCGCCCTGGCCGGCACCTTCGCCACTGCGATAGGCCTCGTCAGGATTGAACGCGAGGGTCTCCTTGCGATATTCGCCACCCAGCACCACGTCCACGCTGCTATCGGCGAAGGGCGAGGTGATGCCGTATTGGCCGAGATGACCGGTGAGGTAACCGGACACCACCGTCTGGTCCGTCGATCCTTGGGCGGTCAACGGCAACGTCAGGTAGTTCACCATGTCCGGCGTCACCCCGCCCTCCCGAAAAATGTTCCACGGTACACAGCCCGGGTCTGAGCCATCCAGCACGGACCGGCACACGGCTTGACCTGTCCCCGGGTGTTCCACCGCGTCCAGCGAACGCCTGATCCGGGTGGTCGACAGGTCGTTCAGGTAGGTGTTCTTCATGTTCACCTTGGAGTACTGATAGTGCATTTCGTAGCGCCAGCGATCATTCAGATCGCCGCGCAACCCGAATACGCTCCGATAGGAGGTGTGGCGCAGATCGTTTTGCCGGCTACCGCCCTCGACGTTGCGCCGGCCGATGTACACTTCTTGCATGTCATCCTGCGTCAAGCCGTAGGAACCGCATAACGCCTCGAACTGTTGTGGGGACAGTAAAGGATTGCCGCAGTTCAGCGTGTCGGTGACGAAGAACGCCCCGGATGGGGCGATCTGAGCCACCGACCGGTCGTCCATGAACATGAATTCGGTGAAAGCCTGAACCTTGTCGTGCACGTCATAGTGCGCGAGCAGGCCGGCAGTCCAGCGCCGGTCGGGACGCTGGAAATAGTTCGTCGGCGCATAATTGAACAGCGTGCCTTCCCGGGGTACGAACCGGTCGCCCTCCACTTTGTAATCAAAACTCTCCAGCCCCCGGGCGCCCAGCGCGCCGAAGTCGGAGAAGGTCCCCTGCGGTGTCGTGCCCGAACCGCCGCACGTCGCCAGGCCCTGTTCCAAGTCACATGAGCTGAAATCACGGTCCCCGTGGAACACCGCTTCGATGTTGCGATAGGTCCCATAGACCGTCACGTTGGCGCGCCTCCCCAGGTTTTTCCCCATGACCAGGGAGGCATTCGAGATCCCGCCGTCCCACGTCGAGCCGGCGGGCGCTGAATACCCGGCGTCCCGGACAATCCCCTGCACCCTGTTGTTGTCGTTGTTGTGCTGATACTGGCTGAACTGGTAATCGAACTTGACGCCCTCGAAGTCGTCCACCATCAGGAAATTGACCACCCCGGCCACGGCGTCAGCCCCGTAGGTCGCCGAGGAACCGCCGGTCAGCACCTCGACGCTCTTGATCAACGCGCCGGGGATTTGGTTGATGTCGGCGCCAATCCCGCCCTGGATCGGCGAGCCGGCCGGAAGGCGACGGCCGTTGACCAGCACCAACGTCCGCTGCGTGCCCAGGTTGCGCAGGTTCAAGGTGGCCGTGCCGGTGGCGCCGTTGGAGATGCCGGCGTTTTGCGTGGAGAACACCTGCGGCAGGAGGCGCAACGTATCCTCCACCCGGACATTGCCCTGGAACGACAAGGCCTCCGCATCGATGTGGTAGATCGGGCTGGCGCTGGACAAATTGGGCATATGGATGCGGGACCCGGTCACCACCACCTCTTCCAATCGCACCGGCGCGTCGCCGGCTTCACCCCCCGGCGGTTCCTCATCCGCGGCAAAGACCGGCGCGACGACGCCAGCCAGCAGCAATGCCGTTCCCACCGCGATCCCTCTCCACAAAACAATCTTTATCGACACGTTCACTCCCTCCCGAATAACAACCCGCACGCACTCCCCTTTCCAAAACCTGGCAGGACTATATCATAATTATTACGTACACGCGACTCAACGGACAAGATGTTAGCAAACTGGCTCGAAAAGGAAAAGCGCCGTCAGCACAGACTCCCTCTCTTGTCATCCTCGATCCTTGATTACTAACGTCAAGGACAGGCTATTTTTAATCGAGGATCCAGGGTCGTTGTTTTCCCCTTCTTTTGTAAGGAGGGGCAAGGGGAGGCAGAGCGGTTGTAGCTGCGCCAGTTCATGGTGCGTTTGAATCGCCGGGGCTTGCCTAGAGCACAAAGGAACTTTATTCTTTTCAAAAGAGGTGTACCATGCAGAGGATCAAACCTGTCCGTACCGAAGCGGACTATCAAGCCGCATTGGCCCGCATTGATGAGTTGATGGATGCCAAGCCCGGTAGCAGGGAAGATGATGAACTCGACGTGCTGGCCGACCTCGTCGAGTTGTACGAAACCAAGCACGAGCCCATGGGATCTGACGCATCGCCGGCATCGAGACGTTCTATGACAATTGCGTACGACGGAGAGCGTTAAAATGGGAGAACATTTAAACAGACTGACGATACGAGGATTCAAATCTATCCGCCAACTGGAAGATTTCGAATTCAAAAGCCTGAACGTGTTGATTGGCGCCAATGGCGGAGGAAAAAGCAATCTCATTTCATTTTTCCGCATGCTGCAAGCGATCATCAACGGAAACCTGGATAGCTACATTCGAGGCAGCGGGGGTATCAGTGACCTACTGTTTAATGGACGAAAGACCACGCGGCGTCTTGAGTTTGAAACTCGCTTCGGCCCGCGCGGGTACCGTTTCAAGATTAAACCCGGACGATTGCGAGACTGGGCGCTGACAGACGAACAGCGCTATTATGAACATGGAAGATCGGGCTGGTGGAACATTCCTGGTGACAACTCTGACGGACAATCCTTGCTTGTGAAAGAGGCATCAGGGAAGGACCACGACGCCCAATACAGTAAGCCTGTCTATGACGCCATATCTTCATGGAAGATCTATCATTTTCATGACACCAGCGAAGAGGCCCCGATGCGGAACGAGGAGATCGTCCAGGACAACAAGACGCTACGTTTCAATGCCTCGAATATTGCACCGTTCCTGCTGAAACTAAAAAACGAAGACGAAGAAACATATGAAGAAATCCTCCAGTCCTGTAAATTGGTGATCCCCTATTTGAATGATTTCCTTCTTGACGTGGAACGCTTGGGGCGGAAAAAGACAGTTGAGCTTTCGTGGAAAGCCAAGGGGTCGGATTACCCGATGCAGCCGTATCATTTCTCAGACGGGAGTATCCGGTTTATCTGCCTGGCAACCGCCTTGTTGCAACCCGATCCCCCCTCTTCCCTGATTATCGACGAACCGGAATTGGGACTCCATCCTGCGGCAATCAGCATTTTGGCAGAGCTCATTCAAAACGCCTCCAAGCGCACACAGATCATCGTGGCGACACAGTCACCGGCACTGATCGACAACTTCTCGGTCAAAGACGTCATTGTGGTCAGCCGGAAAGATGGCGCATCCACGTTTGAACGTCTGAACGAAAAAGATTATCGAGTATGGCTTGAAAGCTATTCCGTGGGTGAACTCTGGCACAAAAACGTCATCTCGGGATGGCCTGTTTATGGGTAGGCCCATTGAAGTGGTGGCGCTGGTAGAAGGCCCAACCGAGAAGATCTTCATCGAGTCTCTTTTGTCTCCTTATCTGGCACGGGCAAGAATATGCATGACTTCGACTATCCTGACGAAGCCAGGTCAAAATGGCGGTGACGTTCGTTTTTCGCGTGCCCAAAACGACATTGAGCGTCATCTCAAGCAAAGAAAAGAAACCTGGTTGACGTTGCTTGTTGATTACTATGGTATTAAGAGTGATTGGCCAGGGTACCAAAAGTCAAAACGCGAAACCCAACCAGTGTCGAAGGCCCGCGTGATGAACGAAGCGACCCGGAAGCAGGTCAATGAACTCTTCGGGGATCACGATTCAGAGCGGCGGTTCATACCTTACGTTTCGATGTTCGAGTTTGAGGCATTGCTATTCAGCGATGCCAAGATCCTGGCGCAAAAGCTGAATGTCCGGCAAAAAGATGTGGAGAAGATTCTTTCGAAATGTGGCGAGCCGGAGAAAATTAACGACAAGTCCCAAACTGCCCCTTCGAAGCGGCTGGAAGCCCTATCTGATCGATTCAAGAAGACCACGACTGGCATCAATATCGCTCAAGAAATTGGGATCGATAAAATGCGAGAGTCCTGTCCTATCTTCGACCAATGGATAACTGATTTGGAAAATTTGAAACACTGAAATCAGAACTTGCGAATACTGCCGGGCATCTACCTCCCCTCAGACAGGCACGCAGGCCTGTCCCTACATCAAAGGAGGGGACACGGAAAGACCAAAGACAACAACACTGCAGAAACAGCGAGACCCTTCGCTAGGCTCAGGATGACAGCACCTCGCCGGCTGCTCCCGCCAATCACATCAACGCGCCTTGTCAACGAGTGACTGAACACCTACACTCTGTCGGGGTTCCGTTTCTTGATCTCGATGAGGTTAGGGGGCATGACGATACGGCTGGGTGCGTTGGCGATCGGTGTAATTGTGGTGCTGACGGCTGCTGGTATTGGTGGCAGGTATTGGGTGCATGGGCACCTGAATGCATCCTTTTGTCTGTTGAGCCTGTTTTTTTCGACCAACCTGCTGATCTGCTATTGGGAAACCTGTCTGATCCTTCACTTGGACCTCATCCGGCAACGCGCCGAGTATTGGCATGCGCGGCGGGAGGAAACCGGCCGGTCCCCGGTCGTGAAATTTCTGACAACCGAGATTCCGTTGACCAAGATTCTGTCCCCCCAGGCAGGGGCTGATATGTGGGCGTACTACACCCTCTACGACGGGTCGTACACCGACCGGCGCACGTACGGGTTCAATATCGATATCGCCAATGGCTTTTTCACATTGGTGCCGACACTGGTCCTGTATGCGGCTTTCACCGTCGCGTTCTTGCCGGCATATGTCGCCGGGATTCTCGGGGTCATGCTGTTTTGGCAATGGGAGTATGCCACCTCCGTGTACATGGTCAGCTTTTATGTCGCAGGACGGCACAAGCTGATCAGCCGGGCCGACGTGGCTATGTATATTTGGGGATCCAATGCCACCTGGTTATTGTTCCCGCTGCTCGGCCTGTATGTGTCGATTCGTCTGATTGTTGACGGCGACTATACGGTGTTGAGCTTGCGGTGAGGCGGCATGGCCCGGGGTGGGAGCGTCGGGCTGGGGAGAGTGGGAAATACAAAAGGCAAAGCAAAGACACTGGATCCCCGATCAAGTCGGGGATTGTAGATGTTCAGTCATTCATTGACACTTTCCGCTGTCTCCTTCTGTGCCTCAGTTCCCCTCCTTTGTAAGGAGGGGCAAGGGGAGGTAGAAGATGTGGCGGGAACAGCGCA
>MPMZ01000035.1 GCA_002238765.1 Nitrospira sp. bin75 | reverse complement strand
CTGCACGCCCTGCGAGCCGCAGGGTTGGACTCGGTGGCGACGGTGAGTCCGTTGTTGCCCTTGGATGATCCTCGGCGATTTGCCGGTGAATTGGAGCAGGCCTGCACGCGGGTCATCCTGGATCATTACCTGCTCGGGGATGGGAGCAAAGAGGGGCAACGGACGAAACAGACGGTATTTCCGCGGCTGTTACGGGAGGCAGGCTATGACGAATGGACGACGTTAAAGAAATTTCATGAAATCGTGGACGTGTTCCGTCGCGTGTTTGGGAGCCATGAGCGGGTGGGAGTGAGCCGGGAAGGGTTTAATACCGGACCCGTAACCTAAGAACGTGTATGCTAAGTACATGCGACGGGCATTCAGGCCGATAGACATGAGACAAGACAAAAGACCTGGGGGACACATAGGTCTACCCCTACTTCATAAAGGAATGCTGGCATTGGTGCTCCTGGTTGTTCTTGTCCCGGCTCCGACGTTGGCGCAGCATCAAACCGAGCCTCATCCCCTGGATACCTTTCTGACGGACGTGCTGAACTTTACCAAGCCCACGGGTATCCGGGGCACCATTCGCTATATTGACTTCGACGGGCCGATCCTCTGGTTGGATTGGCATGAGCGCGCCGCGGATCCGTCATTCGAAATGGGATGGCGCCCGGTTCCCGGTGAGGCCTTGCTGGCGGTGCATCCACGCGCCTCGGAATCCATCGTGGATTTGCGGGACCTGAGAACGGGGACCGCCGTCGAATTGATCATTCAACTCGACTCCGAAGGCAAGCGCCGGATTCTGTCGTTTCGCTTGATGTCCCAGCCGCCCGAGGTTCCCTTGTAACCGATGCCGGACGAGTCGCACGCCGTTCCCCGATTCAATTCCCGATCATGTGCCAAGAAAGGGATGCATTGTACGGCAAGATGCGGTATGATGCAGGATGTGCGTCGCCGTGTAGTTCACGGTCGACGCATTCTGCGGGAGTTCGATTTCTCACTCGTTGTCCCCAATGCCGGTGCGGCAAGAAGCCTTGGCGAACCCATGCATCGGATCAACAAACCCACCCTATCTCAAGACCGGAACGTCTTTCCGCGCCAATCGGTCATTGAGCCTTCAAAGGAGGTGTCAGGATGTTCATGCAAGCGTACACCAACCAAACGTATGCCTTGTTGAGAATCTTCGCGGGACTGACGTTTCTGTTTCATGGCACACAAAAGCTCTTTACCTTTCCCGTGCCCTCGCCACATGAAGTTCCGGCGTTTGTCATCTATATCGCCGGTCCTATTGAATTGATCGGCGGCCTGCTGGTCGCGGTCGGCTTGTTCACCAGATGGGCGGCGTTCTTGTGCAGCGGCTTGATGGCTGCGGGGTATTGGATGGTGCATGGGACGCAGGCCTTTTTCCCGATCGTGAACCAGGGAGACTTGGCCATCATGTATTGCTTCGCCTTCCTGTTCATTTCGGCACAAGGGTCGGGAATCTGGAGTGTGGATGAAGCCCGCGGGGCTGCGTAAGAGGCATCGGCCGATCCTGTTGTAATTAGATCCAAAGCCGACCACGGGCACCGGGCTTTTTAGCATCACCCATTTTTGAAGCGGGCACACGCGGAGTCCAGGATTTGTGTCCCGGGGGAGTGGTGCGCCGTTTCAGGCCCCTTTGGCATTTCAAATGCGTCCTCCTTGATCCGCCTTCAAGGGATTAGATAGAACATGTGGGGAGACGCGATCGACGACGGTCATCCAGCGCAACCACCATGAGTCAAAATCTTCCGGCTTCCGACCAAGGGTTTCTCCGGCAACTGCATGAACCTTCCAAAAAATATTTGGAAGAATGGTTCGACGTGCCGGCGCACATTCACCACGTCGCCCATCATATGGCGAACCCGCCGTCGGACCGTCCTCAAAGCCGGCAAGAGTTTCAACAGCTCCTGCAGTCCCTGGAGGTGCCCGAAGAACAGACCGTCATTCATGAAAAGTTCGGCCATGGCGCCAAAATCGCCTCCAATGGAGACCGCTTGCTCGTCACGTGGGAGGCCCACACCGAATACTACAGTTACCAGTTGTGGCACATACCCGACGATAAATTGAAGCCGCTCGCATTCGGGCCGCTCACGTTTCCCGACTATATCATGCCGTTGTCACCATTGGGCCTACAGGTCAATGCGTTGGACATCCTGGTGCTACCACACGTGACCCTGGGCATCGAAGAAGTCAAAAACACGATGCCCGGGCCCCAGCTTTATGGCAGCCGGATCTTCGGGGAAGACATTTCCGTGATGACCACCTTTACCCCGGATGAGTATAAACGCGAGCGCTATCTCATTCTCTCACCGTCGTTTGACGTGTTGCTCACGCACGTGGCCCGCACCATCGATACACTCGTGACTGTTGAAAACTATACGCACCTGATCCTGTTTCCGTTTCACGCCTTCGCCGAATCGGTAGATCAGGTCCATCAATATGAACAACGTCATCTGTATCAACGCGGCGTTATCGCCACGGAGATTGAGAACGCCACATCGCAAAAACTCCAGCACTGGCTCACCGTGATGACGCAGGATTTCATGAACGTCAGTCGCATGGCCGAATCCATGCGGTACAAACTGTCCGCGTCCGTGCCGTACGATCGCATCATTCGGGCCAACCTGGCGTTGTTGAACGAACAAACTCTCGCAGGGTGCCGGCGCATCTCGGAATACGTAGACGGAAAAACCATCGGGGTCGCCGATGGATACCAGCAATTCGTCAGACGAATCAATGCGCTGGTGAATGATTTCCAAGGCTCCATTGCCATGATCCGCACAAAAGTCGAACTTCAACTGCAAGACCAGAACCTGGCGCTGGAAAACCAGATGTTGAAACTCCTGCGCAGCATGGACAAGACGACCCGCCGCCAGGCCATCCTGCAGCATACGGTCGAAGGCCTCTCGGTGATCGTGATTTCGTATTACCTGAGCGGCCTCGGCAGTTACGTGTTCAAGGCCTTGAAAACGCTGGGCTGGATTGACAACGCCGACCTGCTCTCGGGCCTGTTCGTGCCCATTTCCCTGGGGATCGCGTTCGGACTCATCCTGCTCGGCCGAAAGTTCATCTACCAGCGCCGCTTCGAGGATTCCGGCCCAAACGCGGACCCATCGGACCCTTCAAACCAGTAACAATCGAAGAGCGGTCTTTTGAGCGATCTTGAAAAAGACGTGATCTTCACTCAGCAGCTCGGCTTTCAAATCAAGCGCGCATTGAGCAATGTGGGCATCAGGTGTCGAAACGCTGATCCCCTTCAAAAACAAGTGCGCCCGCAATCGTCCCACGCGCATCCAGTGCTCCAAATCATGCGTGCAAAGAGGAAGGTCAAGGAGAAAGGATTCTAATTGCGCACGCTGCCGTGCACTCATCTTCCCGCTGAGCAATTCCGCAGCAACAATGGGGGGAAGGTACACCCGGCCTTCAGCCAAGGCCTCATCAATGACAGAAGGAGCCGTATGCGCAAAGTAGGTTACCCAACTGGAGGTATCAACGACGAGGGCGCTCACGAGATACCCGAAGATCAACGTCAAGCTTGAGACGACCACGAAGACGCGAGGCCTTGGTCAGGGCCGCCCCCCGTTTGACCAAACACAATCCTTGTGTGAGGGTTTCAGTCACACCCGCGCCGGACACGCGGCACGCTTCCTCTAAAAGGTCGGCGGGTAAATTGGACGTCACGCGGCGAATCTTCTGTTTAGGGTTCTGATGCATACAGGCATACATATCATAGTCCATATGCTCTGACAAGCGGCTGGCGCGATGGGTCACGTTAAATGTTTTTTGTCAATTATCCCCCCCGTGTCATCCTCGAGCCGACTGTCTCATATGGAATGAACGAACACGACACATTGACAAGAAAGTCCGGCTTGCCTATTGTATGTGTAGAAGCTACACATGGAGGTTCCTTATGGCGACCAATTTGGCCATTGATGATCGGTTGTTACAGAAAGCGGTTCAAGCAGGTAAGCTCCGCACGAAAAAAGAAACCGTGACCAAAGCGTTGGAAGAATTCATCCAGCGACGGCAGCAACGCAAAATCCTGCGCGTGTGCGGGACGTTTGAATTTCGCGAGGATTGGGATTACAAAGCTGATCGGCACGGCCGTGAATCTCGTCGTTGACACGTCGGTGTGGTCTCTAATCCTGCGGCGGCCGCAGGTGGAAGTCGACAATCCATTCGTCCAGGCCTTTCGCCGCCACCTGACGGCTGAAGACGGTCTCTTCCTGATCGGCAATATTCTCCAGGAACTGCTGGATGGCCTTCGTTCCCGGAGCCAGTTCCAACGCCTCACGCGAAGTCTGGAGCCTTTCCCACTCCTCGTCCCCAACCGCGCGATCCATATTGAGGCAGCCCGTCTACGAACCGCGTGTCGGGAAAAAGGAGTCCAGGCTGGTCCCGTCGATTGTCTGATTGCCGCAGTCTGCATTGAACAGGGCTTCCCCCTGTTGACTGCCGATCGAGATTTTCTCCGAATTTCACGCGATTCGGAGTTGATGGTATTACCACCCTTGAAAGAAGCCGATTAAGGCAAGACCGGTCTGCGTAACCGGCACGCGCCTGCCCACTCCCTTCGGTGATCCAGTTCCCCTCTTTCCGCCCTATTTTCGTGTGCTTTCTCCGATAACCAACCGTTCATTCCGACAATTTACGGCTCGTTGAACCCTCTGTAACGCCACCGTAACGAAAAAATTTTAAAACTGCTCCAGCACGAATTTTCATCAAACGCAAATCGATATTTCCATGCCATTGACCATTTTTGAGAGGGGAGATTTCTTTATGAGTGTTCAGCGAGCGATCCTTGGAATGATGGCACTGTTTGTCATGATGACCCTCATGCCGTCGCCGGCAACGGCAATAGAGGGGAACTTACTCCTGGAGATTTTGCTGGAAAAAGGCATCATCACAAAGGATGATTTGACTCAGATCAAAGCCGAAGAAAAGAAACGGGAAGCCGCAAGAGCCGCGACACACTCCAGAAAGACACCCCAGATCGAAGCCGGCTACGGAGAGGAGACGCCGGCAGTCGCGAAAACGTCGGAACCATCCAAAAAGAAAGATTCCGGGGTCAAAGTCGGCTTCGGGAAAAAAGGGTTTACCCTGGCCACCAGAGACGGGTTGTTCAAAACCAAGATCCAATGGCGGTTTCAGGGCCGGTACACCTATCCCGAACGGTCAGACCCGCGCAATGCAAGCGCGTTCTCTGACAACGAAGAAAGTACCTTCGAGTTGCGGCGGGTCCGGATGAAGGTCGGCGGGCACGGGTACAAGCCTTGGATCAAATATTACTTCGAGGTGGACTGGCAACCCACGAATACCTCATATAGCTGCTGCGGCGACAGGACCAGGCTGATCGATTGGCGCATCATGCTGGAAAAATACAAGTGGCTCAAATTGCGGATCGGCCAATGGAAAATCAATTACAGCAGAGAGCGGGTCGACTCCTCAGGCAAACAGACCATGGTGGAACGGTCCATCATGAACCGGGTGTTTACCATTGACCGGCAAGTGGGGATGATGTTGTACGGCCGCGTGAACCCCGGCACGATCCTGGATACGAACTATTACCTCGGGATCTATTCCGGGTCCGGTCGTGCGACGATCAACGATGACGATAACATGATGTACATGGGACGCATCCAGTGGAACGTGTTCGGTCGCGAGCTCAAATGGCGGCAGAGCGACGTCAAATACCACAAGAAACCCACGGCCAGTATCTCGTACGGCGCGTACACGGTGAAGGGTCGGTGCACGAGATGGTCGTCCAGCGGCTGCGGACAGGTGAGCGGCTTTGACAGGGCCACCACCGACGGCCAATACCAGGTCAGCGGCATGCAGGTCGGATCGGCCATGAAGTATCGTGGGTGGTCCTGGCAGCATGAAACGCATTGGAAACAGATCAAGGATACTGAAGCGGCGGCAGGAGATCCGGATCAAGAAAGAAACATGTTCGGTGGCTATTTGCAGACAGGCTATTTCCCGCACTATTTGATTTCGGCCGTTCCCAAGCCATTGGAAATCGCCTTCCGGTATTCACACGTCGATCCGAACGTGGATGCCGGCGGAGACCTCCGCCAGGAATTTACCACGGGCCTCAATTGGTTCTTTGCCGGGCACCGCAACAAGCTGACGCTCGACGCTTCGCACCTGACACTTGAGCAACCAAACCCCAACTTGCCAGCGTGGACGGAACAACGCGTCCGTCTCCAGTGGGACGTGTCCTTCTGATCGACTTCTTATCCTGAGAGGAGCTGTGACTCCTCCTCCTGGGGGGCTTCCTGGACCGCGACGGTCCAGGAAGCCCCCCCCTGCCGTCCCTCCATCCCATCTTGACAAAGGTACAGCGTCTCTTCCATAGTTTCCAAAAAGGAAACTTTTGGCAAAGGGAAAATATTGCACGTTATATCCAGAAAACCTTTTCGCGATGCTGCAGCAAGGTATCCGAATGATGCCACGGCTATTGACCGAACATACAAGGTTTTATGTAACGGCACCTTTAAGCGCCCGGATGACCTGAGAAAGGTGTTTCCATCACTGGGCAACTTTACACATGAGGACAAATGGTGGGTCATTGATATAGGTGGGAACAACCTGCGTCTGATTGCCTTCATCAATTTCAAAGACAACCGCCTGTACGTCAAGCACATTGTGAACCATGCCGAATATGACAGGATTTCCAGACAATACGAAAGGAGGTAATCACGGGAAAAGAATTCTAAATCGTTAATCAATCCCATATTCACATATACAATACGCAACAAAGAATACAGCAAAGGAGAGCAATTGGTATGGGATTTACAGCCATTAAAGAGAAGGCCTCTGCGCTCTTCAATGAGGCGTCTTTTATCAGTCAGATCAGGAATAAACGCGACTATGAACGGGCCATGGCCCTCATGGACGAATTGATCGAAGATTACGACAACCAAAAAGCATTGATTGACGTGCTTTCCGGTTCAATCGCGCGGTGGGAAAATACGTCTCCTGAATTCAGCGCGTTCAATGACCGCATTGAAAAACTCGATAGCGGCATCACGACGCTGAAAGTCATCATGGAGCAACATCACCTGGGAGTTGCCGACCTGCCGGAGATTGGCAGCAAATCGCTGGTGTCCAGAATATTACGCGGCGATCGCCGTCTGACGCGCGATCACATCGAGGCGTTGAGTCAACGATTCCGCATAAGTCCCGCGTTGTTTTTTCAGTCGAATCGAGGCCGGGACAATTGAGAAGGGAACTGGTGCAATGAACGAGCGCGCCGGTGTCATTCCATTTGTTACCGCAATTCCTTGAAGCGTACCCCGACCTGCCACGGCTTTCCCGTGGCGACGGTGCCGAAGGACTCGTTTTGCGGTGTGACCATGAATTGAGGAGGATCAAACACCAGCCGGCCGGGTTGCGGCTCGAGTTGCTTGAGGGGCTGGAGTCTGACGGGTGAGTGGTATTCTTCCACGTCCTGCCAAATTTCGGTCTGGGCCGCATGATTGCTGAGGATCACGTACAGCACGTCGCCCTGCAGATACAGCCCTCCGGAAGTCCTCACTTCATGCAAGTGGGAAATCTCCCCGCGTTCATAAAAGGTGACGACTTCGTTCGGCTGCGCCAGGCCGAACCCTTGAGCCAGCAGGGGCGCAAAAAATGCGATTTCCTTCTGATTGAAGACAGGGTAGCGCTCCGATTCGCCCCCGCCCATCAACGGCAGGGAGATGGAGCTTTGGCGTTCGACGTACAGCCCTTTCAGCACGTTGGCGATATCGGTGTTCTTGAGAAACGCCGGATGGGAAAACCCCTCCCCCCGGCTGCTCTCGGAAACCGTTTGCAGTCCGACTTCCCGGTTGGGGTCCGTATAGACTTTCTGGGTCACGACGTGGGGGGTGCCACCGCATGCCGCGAGCAGCCACACCATGCTCAATCCGAGTCCTGCCAAGACTTTCATCCTTCTTCTGACTCCTTTCTTGATGATAAGCACTGCATCAAGTCGTCAATATCCGGTGATGGAGACTGTCCCCCCGCCGGTTCGCCGGCGGGCTACGCCCTTGGCTCCCCGACTCCCCCTCAAGGGGGGAGTGATGGAGTAAGGAGCGGAGACCCATTCTAGCATACCGTCAAGACGAAGTTCCCCGTTTGCGCGGGGCATTCCGGCGATTTCGGCATTTATTTACTTGACCCTAACGTCACGGAAACCTTCTCTTTACATTGCGCGGATACGCTAGGCCATCCACGGTCAGAAAGGGGGCCTATGCTTCGTATCGAAAAACTCATGAAACGAGACTTGATTTCAGTCCGGAGCGACGAAACCGCGTTTGGGGCCAGCTTGCTCATGCGCGTCCTGAACGTCGGCAGCGTGTTCGTGAAAGAGCAGGATACCATCATCGGCATCGTCACCGAATCCGACATCGTCAAGAAGGTGGTGTCGATGAGCCGGATTCCCGAACATACACCCGTCACGCGGGTCATGAGCGCTCCGGTCATCGGCATCGGCCGGGACCGGCCGGTTTTTGAAGCCGCCGACATGATGCAACTACACGGTACGCGCCATTTGGCCGTCACGCAGGAAAACGAGATCGTCGGGGTCCTGTCCGTCCGGGACATGCTGCATCCAGTGGCCGTCGATGACCTCTAACGGTCAGGCATTCCTTGTCAACCAATTCCAGTTTAAGGTGTTCTCTTATGTCTTTTCTGACACGCACGTTCTTTTCCGATATGACGACGATCTGGATGCACGGCACGAAAGTCGTGCTGAGTTTATTGATTCTGACGCTCCTGATGGCGCTGACCGGCGGAGTCGTGAAAACCTTTGCCGACCTGTACCTGCTGTTTTCCTGACCCTTGGAGGGATTCTGCTGGCGCTCGCCATTCTCCGGGTCGTCGCGGTTAGGTGGTTGCCGGCGAAATGCGATTCCGCGCCGGAGGGCTTGCCCACTCCGAACTCTCTCTCCATATCGGGGACCTGACCGGAAGCCGCGATCCAAGTCATGGCCCGAATCCTTTTTCTTTGCACGGGAAATTCCTGCCGTAGCCAAATGGCCGAAGGGTGGCTTCGGCATCTGACCGGACCACCCATAGAGTCGTTCAGCGCCGGGACCGATCCGCAAACGGTGAACCCCCTGGCCGTGGAATCCATGAAGGAACGCGACGTCGATATCTCCGGCCATCGCTCAAAATTCATCAGTGAATTCCTCGGCCAACCATTTGATTTCGTCATCACGGTCTGTGACCAGGCCCAGGAACGCTGCCCGACCTTTCCGGATTCACCCCGCCTTCTGCATTGGAGCATTCCGGACCCTGCCAAAGCAAAAGGGACGACTGAAGAACGGCGGGCCGTTTTCCGACTCGTCCGCGATGAGATCCATGGCCGGGTTGAAGCATTCGTTCGGCAAGAATTGGGGTCGTATTTACGCGACGGGGCATAGACCTGACGCGAACGTCGCTCGCCAAAGGGACCTCCTCGGAATACTCGACGCATTCCACCTTTTTTCCTTCAACCTCCTCTGTTAGAATTCTTTCTCTGGACCCCGACCATGGATTGTATTTTATTCCGACATGGTATTGCCGCTGATTGGCGAGACTGGCAACAGGCAGATCACTCGCGTCCCTTGACCGAGGAGGGGATCGAGAAAACACGAAAAGCCGTGCAAGGCCTTATCCGGCTGGGCGTCACCCCCACTCACCTTCTCTGCAGCCCCTACCTCCGGACCCGGCAAACCGCGGATATTGCCAAGGAAACGCTGGGATTGACCGAGCCCCCTCAACAGTGCGCCGAACTCAAGCCGGATGCATCACCGGAAGATGTCCTCGACGTGCTGGTCTCGTTTTTCGAGGATGACTGCGTGCTCTGCGTCGGCCATGAACCGCTTTTGGGGCATACCGCGGGCACGATGCTGTTGGGCCAATTCGTTTCAGGGTTGTCGTTCAAAAAAGCCGGAGCGTGCTGTATCCGGTTTCATGGAAAGCCCCGACATGGGAACGGCGCGTTACAATGGTGGCTGGAACCGGCTCAACTCAGGAAACTGGCGAAAAGTGGGTGAAGGGCGTTAGAGTCTACAGAGGCGAAAGCCCGTGCCCCAAGGCAGGGGGGCTCTACCCCACCCGCATTCCCTCTTCGGAAATGCGCCCACTTACAAAGGGGAGGGAAGAGGAGAGCCGCCTGTTCTTTCGTGCGGTTGTTGAATCATTCCGCCGCGTTTGTCGAAAGCCTGGGCTCCACCTGAACGGTGAACGTGACCTCTCGTCCGAAGACTTTCTGGAATAGATCTGCTCGCGATTGCGCAGTCCAGATTTCCAACTCCGAGTCGGCCAGCGCCTTCAACTCGATGTTCATTTTTCTTCCGATGGTGACGTGGACGTCCCGGATGATGGAAAAGTGACTGCGATCCAAGCCATCCGCAATGCGTAAAATCGCGCTGAGCGTCTCCAGCACCTTTCGCCCGGCCAGTGAAAGGAGTTTATACGGCAGGTGTTGGGGGCCAGGTAACGAGCGGCGATGATAACGGGCCACGTTGGCGATCATCTCGATTTCATCGACCGTAAATCCGGCCAGATCGCTGTTCGTAATGAGATAATAACTGTGCTTATGGTGTTGGCGCGGGTTGATGGCATACCCCACGTCGTGGAGCAACGCGGCATATTCCAGACACTCGCGTTCCTCCTCAGCCATGCCATGCAGGGATTGCAGTTGATCAAACAGCGACAAGGCCAACGTCGCCACGTGACGGGAATGCGTCTCGGGGTAATGACAGCGTCTGGCCAAGGCCACGACGTTCCGCAATCGAATATTCGGAATTTCCTGCTCGATCAGCAAGCCTTCCTGGTTCTTTTGGATAAAATCGTACACTAGGCCTTCACGCATGGCTTTGTCGCTGACCGTGGCTTCCTTATGCCCGATGGCTTCGAGAGTTTGGCGAATCACCGACGTCGCCGCCAGCAGCGTATCCACCCGTCGCGGATCCAGACCCGGGATGCCGAGCCGCGTGTCCGCGTCGCTCGTCGCGAGCCGTTGCTCGACGGCACGGATTTCTTTCAGGGTAATGGTCGAAAGATTGATCTGGGGAATGGGGGCACCGGTCCGTTCCAGATAAATGATTTCCGCCAGGTTCGACGCCATGCCGGAAGAGATCACGATTCGATCGAACTCAGGCTGACAAAATCGCTCCAAGGCGGCTTCCAGTTCTTTGGCGATCATGTCGTGCATGGCCCGCAGTTTGGCCTTCGGAGGCGGCGCTTTGGTCAAGAACAGATCTTTCAGGCGAATGGCCCCGAGTTTGAGACTCTCGGCGTGTAGCAGACGCTTTCGATTCCCCGCGATAATTTCGACCGAGCCTCCGCCCACGTCCACCAGCAGAGTCGGTTGGTCCGTCAAATCCATGCTTTGGCGAACACCCAGGTAAATGAGGCGGGCTTCTTCCTGACCCGTGATGACCTTGACGCGAACACCCGTGCTCTCGGACACTTCCTCGACAAATTGGCCACTGTTGCGCGCTTCACGAACCGCGCTGGTCGCCGCCATCAGAATGCGATCAAACCCTTTGTTTCGTGCCAACATCGTCAGGTTTTTCAGGACTTCAACGCCTCGCGCCCGCGACTCGGAGGACAAACGCCGCTGGCGAAACGTCCCGTCACCCAGACGGGTCATGTCCTTGAACCGGTCAAGAATTTTATAGGAGCCATCAGGTTCGGCTTCCGCCAACACCATGTGAATGGAATTGGTGCCAATGTCTATTACGGCGATCTTCGACATCGCGGTACCTGCTCCGGCGGTTACACTAGGGGTTGGCCTTCATCTTAACAGGATAGGCAGGCCTTATAACAGCACTGTTGTGCGAATGTTACGATTGTGTGGAAGCCTCTGGAACACGGTGACCTGTGGGGTTACGCTTTGCTACCCCGACATACCAGACTACATTGCTCGGTAAAAGCTAAAAATGCAGTAAGGCAACCAATCGTTCGACCAGTTGGGGCGATCCGAACAGGACATCGATTTTGTGCTCCACCCGAGACGGACGGGTGACGAAGGTCCCGCCGGCCTCTTCAACCAGGACTTGAGTGGCCATGGCGTCCCATGGATTGAGTGCCGGATCGACCATCGCGCCGACCGATCCTTTAATCACCAGCGTATGGCCGTAACAATCGGTATAGGCCCGAAGATACGGACACACGCCGGCCAGTTGCCGGAACATCCCTTCGCAGCCCGCACTCGTGAATTGAGCAATATCTCCCGTGGCAATGATACTGGTTTCCAACGCTGCTTCCCCGGCAACCGAGACAGCCGTCCCGTTGCAGAAACTTCCCAACCCTCGAGCCGCACTATACGTCATGTTCAGCATGGGCAAATGGATCACCCCGATAAGCGCTTTGGCGGCTTCCCTGTCCTCCAACGCCACAATCGTGCCAAACAAGGAGATCCGGTTCACGAAGGAGCGCGTGCCGTCGATGGGATCGATCAACCAGCGATAGCGCGTCTTGCTTCCTTTCTCTCCCAACTCTTCTCCCAGCACGTCAAAGCCCGCGGCGACCGGATCGCCCTGCAACACATTCCGGATCGCGGTTTCCGCCTCGCAGTCCGCAATGCTCACCGGAGAGCCGTCGTCTTTTCGTTCGACGTGAAGGGTGCGATCCGTAAAATAGTCGAGCAGCAGCCCGGCCGGCGTTTGCGCCGCGCGAATTGAAAGGGCCAGCAGGCGTTCTAGTTCCTCGGCATCCATCAACTGTTCATGTTCCCCATTGGTTTGCACAATCGGTTTTCAGAAAACCCTGACACGTGACAATTTAACACCGGGGCTGCGGCAATGTAACCCTCAGATAACAAGTCGCCCCGGGAAACCGCGTAAAAATACGTCCCAAAAAAGCACGCGCCCGTCCTGCCGAACAGGCTAAACGGGCGACGAAGAGGCAACGATGCTGATAAAAACCGAATCACCATCCTCAACCGTTCAAACGTTTTCTTCTGATCACCAACAAAGGGTCGAACGTCTGGCCGACGTACTCGGTGCCGGCGGGCGCTCATCAAATTTGAACCTCTGCAGTCTCCCCTTCGCACCGGACGACGTGACAGCGGGCTCGGAAAACGAATACCAAACCGCGGTATTGGGCACGACGAAACACGTCGACCTACCCATTACCCTGCAAACGTCCAATTTTTACAAGAACCTGGTCAAACAAACCTGGCGCAAAGGGGCTCCCTTCGCGAAAGCGAGGGGCCATTCCAAACGCAGCAAATCCGAACTCGAGGCTTATTTGGCTCACGAATCCAACGACGTATGGGAAAACAGTTGGGTCCGGTTTCCGAGGCGGACGCTCGGTCCGTTTGCCAGACAGGTGCTTCAACATGATCTCCTGGCCGATAAAAAAGACCTTGCCGGCCCGCCGAGACGAGACATCAGGAAGGTGGTGTTTTATCAGGATGGGGAAGAGTGGGTCCGCGTTCCAATCAGTTACCTCTCGCGCCTCGCATTGGCCGACGTCATAAGCGGCAAGGCCCCTTCCGCCATTCGTCGCATCGGCGAACGCCTTATGGATCACTTTCTGAATGACAACACGTCTCCGGAAACGTGCAGCTTCTATATCATGAACCTTCATCAGGATACCAAGATGGGACGTACAGTCGGGAAGGAAGCGAGCAAACGATTCTTTCTCAGTCATTTACTGACCACGTACGCCAACCGGAAGTTCGCGTTGCTCGAAACGGGCCAACGGGCCCTGATGTATTTTGCGCCGCATCCGCCAATCCGTCAAAAACGTCTCAACGGTCTCATTTCCGACAACTTTTATCGGGAACTCTTCATGAACCCCTGTTTGTCGGGATGGGACAACGGGCCAGACAAGCACGAGTATATGCGACTCTGCCATGAGGTGTTGTCACGAAGTCACCAGCACGTGATTGGAAAGCTCAAAAATGCCGGAATCATTACACGCAATCTGGTCGTCCCGACCAGCCCCTCTAACATCAGCCTGGCAAATAACGGCACCCACATCAGCTTGGGAAGCCGAAAATTGACACAGCTTTCCCGAACCATGCCCGACGAATTTACACCCCGCGATGAAAAATATTTCGGGGATCTCGTGACGAAAGTCGCCGAGCATTTCCTTCCGTTATTCGTCGGAACCTACAGCGCCGCTCCGTATCGTTTGGACTTCTGGGACTTTCATCCGGAAAACGTGTTGGGCTTTCTCCCCCATGAATTGGATCACCAATTTCTGCGTTTACTCTGGCAGCGGTGGAAGCGAAAGGCCGGCTTGCGGTTCTTCGGGAAACCCGTCACGCCACTGGGACCGGTGTGGTTGGACAAGGCGTTGAGCTACGGGTTTGGGATGCGAGGGGATTATATCCCCGATTTCCGGCTCATCGATTATCTGGTCGTCCTGCCGAGCACGGAAGAATGTCCTGCCCTCGACGGCACGCTTGGGAACGACCTTCGGCTCAAACGAGACCTGGCCGAACAGGGCATCTATGACGAACGAATGTCCTTTTATCAGCTTTATAAACTCCGAACGTTTTCCACAATGGGATTTTCCGGATTCGAGGGCCGGTACTATAGTTTGTTCGAAAGCCTCCTCGACGACATGGGAGAAGCCGCCAGTCTTCAGGCTTTGGTCACCGCGTTGGCGTTCAAATATATCTTCCAATTTGACGTGCAGCCTTCCGACATTTCCGACGACCCCGCCACGGAAAGTGAACGGCGACAGATCTTTTTCGGGGCGGCCGTCAATCTCCCCACCTTCTACGTCCGTGCCGACACGTCGAACTGGTTTCTGAAACGCATCCTGGCCCGAACGCCGAAAGTGCGGCTGAGTCGACGATTTTCCTCATATTATCGGGTCCATTATCGGGAATATGGCCGAACCCTCTTGACGATTCTCCGGGAGGACGGCCCGGACCTCATTGAAGCCTTTCAACTGCACGACGTCATGGACAAACTCAAAGACCGGCTCGAAAACCCTGATGATTGCTCGACGTTCGGGAAGCTGACGAAAGGCATACTGCAGGAAAGTGGGGCAACCTCCCCCTTCAGTCTTTCAGGAGAGGAGTACAACACAGCCGCTGAAACCTACTATCGTCACACGCTTCGACAACGACACCTCAGCGAAGCGATTCAGGAATTGGAAGTTGATTGCGCCGCCCTGGATGACTGTACGGGCTCAACCCTTCACACGAGCAAAGCCCTCATGCAAACCATCCTGGGGCCTTCCACGTCCGCGGGATCCTTTCTGGAACGCACAAAGCCCGTACTGATCGACGAAACGATCTCCCTCCCTCAACTCACGAAATTGATTTATCTGGTGTTGATCACCTTACTGGTCGATGAGCAACATGCCGGCGATCATGAATCCGAAATTGATTAGTTCAAGCCTGCATCAATATATTGATCGCGAAACCGCCAGTGTGCAAAGCGAGCAACTGTACGGGGACCGGGTCGTCAACTATCTCTACTCGGCCGTCAGGGAAAAGGCTCCGACCCTGTTTAAGGCGCTTACCTCATCGTCAATCTCTTATCTGGTCGGCCTTTGGAATTATGACGTCACCTTCGGCCCTGCGTCTTCAGGGGTTTCGTCGTTCTGTCGAAAGTTGGGCATCAATCTCTCGGAATGCGTGGACAGTCTTGCGACGTTCGATTCTCCACGTAAAGTGTTTGAACGCAAGATCCGATATTGGGAACGTCGCCCCATGGACTCCGCGGCTTCCATTCTCGTTTCGCCTGCGGATTCGAAGGTGCTTCTCGGGTCCTTGCAGACCAGTTCTCAACTGTTCTTGAAGGGGAAATTTTTCGACGTGTATGAATTGTTGGGTCAAGAAAAGGCGTTGTGGCATCAGACGTTTCAAGACGGAGATTTTGCCATCTTTCGCCTGACACCCGACGAATATCATTACAACCACTCACCGGTCTCCGGTGTGGTCGTGGACTATTATGAAGTGGACGGCACCTATCATAGCTGCAACCCGGGTCCGATTATTTCGGTGGTCACACCCTATTCGAAAAATAAGCGGGTCGTCACCGTGATCGATACGGACGTTCCAGGCGGGACGCAGGCCGGCCTCGTCACCATGATTGAAATCGTGGCCCTCATGATCGGCGCGATCGATCAATGCTACAGCGAACACTTTTACGACAACCCGCAGAAAATGGAAAAAGGTCTTTTCGTCAAAAAAGGGCAGCCGAAAAGCCTGTATCGACCAGGCAGTTCCACGAATGTGCTTCTGTTGCAACGCGGACGGGTCGACTTTTGCCAGGACTTGCGCCTGAACCAACGGCGACGAGACGCCATCAGTCGGTATTCGTTGGGCTTTGGTCGTCCGGCCGTCGAGACGGCGGTCAAAGTTCGCTCGACCATCGGGCAAGCTCTGCCCTCCATGCGCGATATGGAGACTCACGTGTCATGAGTATTTCGGATTTGCCTTACATCTGGATGGAGAACCTTGGAGGGGTGCCTTTCCTATTCCTGGGAACCGTCACCCTCGGCTTCTTTCTTCTCTTTCGGTGGGCCTTTGCCATCCTCCCCCAAGAACAGTGGCAAATCATGGCCGTGCTCCCACGGCACCGGGCCGACTCGAAGCGATGGCACGGGCTGAACCTGACCTACTATGGGTTCATCACGGCCAGTGCAGTCACGTTTGCCGCCGGGAATATGCTGTTTCTCCTGGGAGCACTCCACGTTCGGCTTTCGATCTCCCTGCTGTTCGTCCTCTCTCTCATGAGCCTGGCGGTTCCTGCTTCCAAAATCATCGCCAAAGTCGTCGAAAAAAAAGCGTTTACCTTCACGATCGGGGGAGCTTCCTTCACGGGCCTCGTCATGGCGCCGGTGGTGGCCGTCGCGATCAATGAGATGAATCCCCAGCCTGACGTGCTCCCGATTCTTCCGGCACTCTCGGCGCTCGTCGTCTCCTTCGCCCTTGGCGAAGGCATCGGAAGACTGGCCTGCATCAGCTACGGCTGCTGCTACGGGAAGCCGCTTTCCGCCTGCTCACCGGTCGTACGAACATTATTCAAGACCCTGCACTGCCGCTTTACGGGTGCGACCAAGAAAATTGCATACGCCGGAAACCTCGAATCCGTTCCGGTGGTCCCCATTCAGGCCATCACGGCCGTCATTTCCACGACGGGCTACCTGATCGGCATGGGATTGTTCCTGACCGGACGCTTTGCAGCAAGTCTTTTGGTCTCCTTGATGATCACGCAAGCCTGGCGTGCCGTCTCGGAAACCTGGCGCGCGGATCACCGGGGACAAGGATCGATTTCCATGTACCAGGTGATGTCCGTCGTGGGAATAGGTTACATGATCGCCGTCATGATGGTTGTGCCCTCTTTCCCGCTTGCTTTTCCAGACCTTCTCGTGGGGCTTCACTCTCTGTGGGACCCGACGGTGCTGCTCTTTCTTCAAAGCGCCTGGATCGGCATCTTCCTTTTTATGGGAAGAAGCCGCATGACGGGCTCCGTGCTGTCCTTCTTTGTTCACAAAGAGCATCTGTGAGACACCCCGCGTTTCCGGGCACCTGTCTTCTCTGTCTCCTGCTCATCTTTTCGTGTCATCTCCCGTCGTGGAGTCAAAAGTTTTCCATTCCGGAAGGGTATCCCGAGTCCCTTCGCCAACAACGAGACGACTTCACCGCAGCCTTGATCGAGGATCTCAAGAATCCTCAACTCTGGAAGCTGTTGTCGCACGCGTACCTGAACATGGCAGATGATCTGTTCACCGACACATCAGAAAAAATTGAAGCGTATGACAAAGGACTGAAAGCCGCCACCCAAGCCATGACGCTTCACCCGGATGATGCCGAAACGCATTTCCTCTACGCCGCGAACCTGGGGAGCGCCACGCAATTGCGAGGCATCACGTCCGGGGCCGTCAATCTCTCGGACATCATAAAACACGTGGACCGTGCCATTGAACTCGACCCGCACCACGCTCCATCGTTACAAATGAAAGGAGGCTTGTTGGCCGAATTGCCCTGGTATCTCGGCGGCAACGCGAAACTGGCCAAAGACTATCTTCGCCGGGCCATCGAGGCGGACGGCAAGTTTACCAACGCTCGGATCATCCTGGCCAAGCTGTTCATCAAGGAGGGAAAGCTCGATGGGTCCCGAGCTCAACTACTCGCCGTCATTCAGGCCCGGAACCCGCATTACCCTTATGCCTGGGAAAGACGATTTCGGCCCGAAGCGCAACGGCTCCTGGATGAGCTTCAAAATCGCAAGTAAGCAACAACGCGTAATTTCTCTTTGTCTTCTCCAGACCGTCGTGCTAATCTTTTCGTTTCAACCCTCGCTAAATATTCCAAGGTATGAACTGCGTTGTACGGCAAATGCTGGAGCGGGAAGTCAAGCTCAAGACGGGGCACACGTTTCGCCTGCCCCATTTTCCGGGTGAGCCGCTTCCTCCTCGGCTGTTTACCTCCACCTACTTCGATACCGTTGATTTCAGGCTGGCCCGGCTTGGGGTCACACTCAGTCGCAGGACCGAACAGAAACACGTCTTATGGCAACTGAAACTTCCGAGACCGCCAGCCCGGTTGGAAGTGGAGATGGCTTCCGGTCGCTCGACCCCGCCGGCAGCGCTGGAGGAACTCCTGTTCGGCCTGTTACGACGTGAACTGTTGACGGCCATTGCGAAACTCCAGATACGTCGTTCCGGCATCAGGATTCAACCTTTGGACAGACCCATCGCCGACGTGGTCATCGACCGCGTCAGGATTTTCAGCGCCCGTCGAGTGGTGGGTCATCTGAGCGAGATTGAAGTAGCACTCCGCTCAGGCAAGGAAAAAGAACTCGCTGCAATCGTGACCGCCCTGCGTGAAGCAGGCGCATCCGACGGAGATTCCCGCCCGAAAGTGTTTCAAGCCTTAAACCTGAATTTTTCGGATCCCTGTCTTCCCGAATCAGCACCCTTCCCGGAACGCATCAAATCCATCCTGCAAAAACAACTCCGGGACATCCTGCTGCACGACCCCGGAACGCGAATCGGCAAAGACCCTGAAGAACTCCACCAGATGCGCGTGGGGATCAGACGGTTTCGAGCGCTCCTGCGGGCAGCAAGGGGCTTGATGGAACCCGAATGGTATGCGTCCATGCAAGAAGAACTCCAGTGGCTTGGCGCGATGCTGGGCACTGTTCGGGACCAGGACGTTCTACTTGAGCAGCTTTATGCGGAAGCCCGCGTCCTTCCTCCTGCCGAACGAAAAATTTTCGAACGCTTGTTGACCAATTTTGAAACCCATCGTTCTGAAGCCCGCGGGCAATTACTCGACGCCCTTCGCAGTGACCGCTATCTGGATCTCCTGGGCCGCCTTGAACAAGCCGTCCAAGCTCCGGCCTTGCGTGACGCACCCGAGAGTTCCTTGGTACAATGGGCTGCGCAAGCATTCAAAGAGTTGGTCAAGGCCGGCAAGCGCGGGACTGCCGAGCCCTCGGATCACGAACTGCATCAACTCAGAATCCGCACCAAACGCACGCGATATGCCGCAGAACTCGCCCTCGAAACCATGGGGAAATCCGCCGTACGGTTCGTTCGCCAAACCAAACGAAACCAGGAAATCCTGGGCGAGCACCAGGACGCCGTCGTCACGGAGGCTCGACTCCGGCAATTGCTCCTGACGACCCGAGGCGTGAAGACCGCGTTCGCCATTGGACAGATCGTCGAGAGACTGCGGGCTCGCCGACGCCGGACGAAAGCGATTTTCCCGCGAGAATGGGCGAAACTCAAAAAGCGCGGCCGCGAGGTCTTTGCCCAATGACGTGCTTGAACAGATATGACAAACGTCAAACCCTCTACCTCCCAACTTTTCCCTCTTCGGAAAAAGTTCCCGTCCTTACAAAGGAGGGGAACCAGGAGAGAAAGGACGTCGTTCCCTCCCCTTTGTAAGTGGGCGCATTTCCGAAGAGGGGATGCGGGTGGGGTAGAACCAAACCCGCATGACGCAATGACACCGAGGTAACAACCATGGACATCAGTTCCGCTGAAACCAAATCCCCAGCCCATTCTTCTCCGTCCGACCTTGATGATCCCAAGCTGTATTTGAATCGTGAGTTCAGTTGGCTCCAATTCAACGCCCGCGTGCTCGAGGAAGCGGAGGATCACGGCAACCCGCTGTTGGAACGGGTGAAGTTTCTGTCGATCTTTTCGAGCAACCTGGATGAGTTTTTCATGATCCGGATCTCGGGGTTGAGAGAACAATTGTCCGGTGGAGTGCGTGAAGGTCCTCCGGACGGCATGACCACCTCGGAACAGTTAGCGGCCGTTCGGCAGGAAGTCCTGTGTCAACTGGCCCGTTTTTCGGACTGCTGGCGGAACGATATCCTGCCAAAGCTCAACGCCCAAGACGTGTACGTGCTTCGCTACCATCAACTGCAACCGAAACAACAACACTTACTGCGCGGGTATTTTTCCAAAGAAATCTTTCCGGCGCTCACTCCCTTGGCCTTCGACCCTTCCCATCCCTTCCCCCATATTTCCACCTTGAGTTTGAATTTAGCCGTAGTGGGGAAGGATCCCGAGCGCGGAGAATGTTTCGCCCGCGTCAAAATCCCCAACATTTTTCCGCGTCTCGTCCGCATCCCCAGCGAAGACATGGTCAACGAAGCGGACCAAATCGGTTTGCCCGACTCGGGAGCCAACAACTTCGTCTGGATCGAAGACGTGGTCGCCGCCAATCTCGACCTCCTGTTCCCGGGGGTCACCATTCTCGCATCCTACCTCTTTCGGGTGACGCGCGACGCCGATTTCGAAATCGAGGAAGACGAGGCGGACGACCTGTTGGCTTCGATTGAAGAACAGGTGGACAACCGTCACTTCGGCTCGGTGGTCCGGCTGGAAATCGACCAGACGACGCCCGATCATATCCGGGACATACTGATCAGGAATCTCTCGTTGGCTCCTTACCAGGTCTACACACAGGACCTTCCTCTCGGCCTGTCCAGCCTCATGGAGTTGACGCGCATCGATCTCTCGGAATTGAAATATCCGCCGTTCGTTCCAGAGATCCCGGATTCCCTCAATAAGAAGGAAAGCCTGTTCTCGGTGATCAGGCGTGGCGACGTCGTGCTGTACCATCCCTACGACAGTTTCACCCCGGTCGTCGATTTCGTGCGTGAGGCGGCAAGCGATCCCAACGTGCTGGCCATCAAACAGACCCTCTATCGCGTCGGAGCCAATTCCCCGATCGTCGAGGCATTAATGGAAGCGAGAGTGAACGGGAAACAGGTCGCGGTCCTGCTTGAACTGAAGGCGCGATTCGATGAAGAAAACAACATCGAATGGGCCCGGAAACTGGAAGATGAAGGCATCCACGTGGTCTATGGGGTCTTTGGGCTGAAAACCCACGCCAAGATGTGCCTGGTCATCCGGCGCGACGAGGACAGCATCCGGCGGTACGTCCACCTGGGCACTGGCAACTATAATCCGGTGACGAGCCGGATGTATACCGACCTCAGTTTCTTTACCTGTGACCCGGCCATGGGCGCGGACGTGGCCGACCTCTTCAACTCGTTAACCGGCTACTCCCGAAAAAATTCCTATGCCAAACTGCTCGTGGCGCCCCAATCGATGCGGGAGCAAATTCTGGAGCGGATCGAGCGGGAGATTCAACAACACAAGGAAACGGGGGACGGGTACATCGCATTCAAGATGAACGCCCTCGTGGACACACGATGCATTCAAGCGCTCTATCGGGCGTCACAAGCCGGCGTCAAGATCGACCTTCAGGTTCGAGGGGTCTGCGGACTTCGTCCGGGGATTCCCGGAATCAGCGAAACCGTCACCGTGTCCTCGGTCGTCGGACGATTCCTGGAACACGCGCGCCTCTATCATTTTCGCAACGGCGGGCAGGAAGAACTCTTTCTCGGCAGCGCCGACCTCATGCCCCGCAACCTGGACCGGCGCGTGGAACTCCTGTTCCCGATCGAGTCTCCTCACCTGCGGAAAGTCCTGGTCGAGGACCTCCTGCAAGTGGCTCTTCACGACAACGTCAAGGCCCGTCAGTTGCTGTCGAACGGGGATTATACCCGTCTCCAGCTCGTCCCCGAGCATGCCCCCCTCAATTCCCATGACTGGTTTCTGGAAAATTGGAAAAGCCGCGGCACAGGCGCCTTGTAGCGTTTTCAGTCATCCCCGCCTTTCCTTCCGTCATTCCCGACCCTCCCCTCCTGTCATCCTCGACGCTTGTCCCCGACATTTGTAATCGGGGATCCAGATGATTATAGGATCCAGCGTCTTTATTTTTTTCTTGGGCGCGAAAAGAACGACCCTGGATTCCCGCTAACGACCTGCGGGAATGACAGAGGGGAGCCCCCCGTAGGTCGGATTAGCCCTCCGACTTCTTCGGGGAGTCATTTATGCAGCTTCCTTGCGGGCCATATAGAGTTCCCATTTCGCTTGCATTGTAACCCAGAACTCGGCACTGATACCGAAGACTTCTTCAAGCTGAAGGGCAAAAACAGCAGAAATTCCTCTCCTGTTATTGCAAATTTCAGAGATCTTTCTTTCTGCACAGCCAATTTTTTTAGCTAACCATTTTTGGGTCAACCCTCTTTCTTCCAGTACCATTGTTTTTAAAAAATCGCCTGGCGAATATCTGACTTTCAGTTCAACCATAAACCGGTCCCTTCTTTGTTTATTTTATTGAAAGTTAATCATGGCAATCTTTAATTTCAACGTTGACAAACTCACCTTGCTGATACTTAAAAATAATACACCAAGGCTTTTCTATCGTGATTGACCAAAAATCTTTCATGTTCCCCTTTAGCTTGTGTAATTTTAAAGTGGGGGGTTCGCAAATTCTTCTTAAATCATCAAAATTCGATACATCACTCAACGCTTGCAGAAGCAAAACGGCTCTTTTGTTGATTCGGTCGTGAAACTTCCTATAAGCACCTTTGTTAACAATATCTTTGATAATTTTACCTTTAACCGAGTTTATCATTATTTCCATATTGCCACATTCTGTAAATATGTCAAGAGGAATGCCTCAGACGGAGGTGATTTTGACGACAGAACTCCGGATTCCCGATAACTACCGGCGGGAATGGCAGGATTGCGTTCGGTTTCGCGAAGAATATTGGTTGGCAAGGAAATCGTGATGGGTTTGGTCGTGCGCATGGCCACCTCCTCTTGATATGACGGAGTCATACGCTAGGGAATGAACGAGGCAGCGTCAGGACCAAATGCTTCTACCTCCCCTTGCCCCTCCTTACAAAGGAGGGGAACTGAGGCACAGAAGGAGACAGCGGAAAGTGTCAATGAATTACTGAACATTTACAGGGATGACAGAAGAGGCGCTATGCCCCTCTCCCCTGGTGGGAGAGCCTGTCCTGAGCGTAACGGAGTGAAGTCGAAGGAAGCTTGTCGAAGGGGGTAGGGTGAGGGGGAGCGGCGCTCAGGCTTCTTGCGGGGGGATGGTATGGCGGATGATTTTGCCTTCGACCAGGTACACCACCAGTTCCGCGACGTTGGTCGCATGGTCGGCAACCCGTTCAATGTACTTGGCGATAAAGGAGAGCCGGATGGCCCGGCTGATCGTCTTGGGATTTTCCATCATGAAGGACAGGAGTTCCCGGAACAACTGTTCCGTCAGATTATCAACGAAATCATCATCCTGAATGACTTTCCGGGCCAGCGCCGAATCCATTTTGACAAAGGAGTCCAACGATTCTTTGACCATGATGCGGGCGCGCTCCGCCATGTGAGGAATGTCGATATAGGGCTTCAACTGGGGCTCTTCGTTGAGTTCGATCGCCCGCTCGCAGATGTTTTCCGCCAAGTCGCTCATCCGCTCCAATTCAGTGGAAATCTTCATGGCAGTGGTCACAAAGCGTAAATCCTTGGCGACCGGCTGATACCGGACCAACGCATCGAGCGCCAATTCGTCGATTTCCACGTCGAACGTATTCACCTGGTGATCGTTCTCGATGACCCGTTGCGCCAGGGCTTCGTTACGTTCGACCAACGCGGTCAGGGCATTCCTGATCTGGTCCTCGACCAGGGAGCCCATCGTGAGAATTTTGCCTTTGATCTTGTCAAAATCTTCTTCGAAGTGACGTTCCATGCCTTCTCATTTCCTCTCCCGAACCATCAGCCGAAACGCCCGGTGACGTAATCTTCGGTCCGGCTGTCCGATGGATTGGTAAAGATGGTCTTGGTCTCGACGTATTCGATCAATTCCCCCATGAGAAAAAAGCCGGTCAGGTCGGAGATGCGCGCGGCCTGTTGCATATTGTGCGTGACAATAACCACGGTGAGTTGCTCTTTCAAGGAATGCAACAACTCTTCGATCTTCGCGGTCGAGATGGGATCAAGCGCCGAGCAAGGTTCATCCATCAGCAAGACTTCGGGGTTGACGGCCAACGCCCGCGCTATACACAAGCGTTGTTGCTGCCCACCGGACAAGCTGAGCGCGCTGTGATGCAGGCGATCTTTGACTTCTTCCCAGAGGCCCGCGCCCTGCAGGCTCTTTTCAACGATGCCGTCGAGCACGGAACGACGCCGGACACCCTGGAGCTGCGGCCCATACACCACGTTCTGGTAAATCGACTTGGGAAACGGATTCACTTTCTGGAAGACCATGCCGACCTTGGTCCGCAGGTCGGTCACGTCCACCGACGGGGCATAAATGTCCTTGCCGTCAAGACAAATCTTTCCGGTGATGCGGGCCCCTTCAACCAGATCGTTCAGCCGGTTGAAACACCGCAACAACGTCGATTTTCCACAACCCGACGGACCGATAAAGGCCGTGACCTGATGTGTCGGGACGGTCAGGGCGACTTTGAACAGCGCCTGCTTCTCCCCGTAAAAGAAGTCGGTATCCTCGACCGTGATTTTGGGGTTGGTGTCTCGAGCACGTTCAGAAGAAGCCATGGTTGGTTCCGCCGTCTGCGTTTTTGTCGCGTAGGGGCGGACCTGCGTGTCCGCCTGATGGGATTCTGATAACGCGTCAATCCCTGCATGCATGATACTGAAACCCGTTGAAATTTACACCGCCGACGCCTTGAATTTTTTCTGCATGTAATTGCGAAGGGCCACGGCGCTGAGATTCAGACCAATGACCACCATCACCAGGATCAGGGTGGTGACGTACACCATCGGCTTCGCCGCTTCCACGTTCGGGGACTGAAAGCCCACGTCGAAGATATGGAAGCCCAAATGCATGAATTTGCGCTCAAAGTGCAAAAACGGGAAATGGTGGTCCAAGGGAAGCGCCGGCGCCAATTTGACGACCCCGGTTAACATCAGGGGGGCCACCTCGCCCGTCGCGCGCGCCACCGCCAGGATCAGTCCCGTCAAAATGCCCGGCAAGGCGCAGGGCAAAATCACGCGAAGCATGCTTTCAAACTTGGTGGCGCCCAACGCCAGGGATCCTTCACGGTATTCCCGGGGGACGGCGGAAAGCCCTTCTTCCGTGGACACGATCACCACCGGAACCGTCAAGAGGGCCAGGGTGAACGACGCCCACAGAATGCCACCCGTGCCGAACGTCGGCGTCGGCAAGGCTTCGGGATAGAACAGGGTATCGATGGTCCCGCCGACCGCGTACACGAAGAACCCCAACCCGAACACGCCGAACACGATCGACGGCACGCCGGCCAGGTTATTGACGGCAATGCGAATCACCCGAACGATCAGCCCCTGTCGCGCGTACTCCCGCAGGTAGAATGCGGCCAGGACGCCGAACGGCACCACGGCCACGCTCATGATCAAGACCATCATGACGGTACCAAAGATCGCCGGGAAAATGCCCCCTTCGGTATTGGCTTCCCGCGGTTCTTCGCTCAGCACGGACCAAAAATTCATGAAGTATCGGAGAATCTTTTCGACGAAGCCCATGTCGTTGGGACGCAGGGCTTTCACGATTTGGCCGACCGCAAGGCGCTTCTCCCGGCCATTCGTCTCGACGAGAACCACGGAATACTCGTCGAGTCGATGGCTCAACGTCCGAAGGGTCTCCACGTGCTTCCGGTATCGGGTTTCCAATTGTTCGGTGGAGGCCTGAAGCTCCGCAACCTCGGGGACCTGACCTTGACCGTGTAATGCCAACTCCCTGATTTTCAAACGGGTTTCTTCGATGTCATAATTGATGTCGCCGATGACGTCTCGTTGCAGGTGTTCAATCTCCTCATGCAGGTCATTGGCCTGCTCGATCAGGGGCTGTAACGCCTTCCAGCCTTCCTGATTGCCCGTGGCGACCACGCCTTCGCCGCGTGAGACCTCTCGAATCCGGCCATAAAAGTTCCCCCATTCCCGCCGTTCAAACGCCGCCACGTCTTTCGGGGATTCCGCCGAGACGATCTGATCGGTATCCACCCACCTGAAGTCCAGACCATAGAGGTCACGATTGCCGACTTTCAGCCTCACACGGGTTTTCCCTTCGGGAAATTCCGGCGTCTCCGAATAAGGGATGACTTCTTCCCCTTTCAGTTCTCCCAACACGTGCGTGCCGTCCTTGAGTGTCAGTTCCACAAGGGCATGCGGCCAGAAAAACCCGAGGCCGTTGATCATGATCAGGAGAAGGACGCCGCCGACCATAAGCAGCGAGGCGGCCACCGCCGTACCGCAAAACCAGATGAACAGCGCCCCCGAGTCGAGAAATTTTTTGATCCTGGCAGGCATGGAATCCCTTTAAAATTGACTGTATCGCGCCCGAAGCCGCTGCCGGACAATTTCGGCAAGGGTGTTGACGATGGACGTAAACACGAACAGGAGGAGGCCGGCCAGGAACAAGAGACGATACAGCGTGCCTCCATGCGGGGCTTCGGGCATTTCCACGGCAATGTTCGCCGATAAGGTTCGGAATCCGTTGAAGAGGTTCATGTCCAGCACCGGGGTATTACCCGTCGCCATCAGCACGATCATGGTTTCTCCCACGACCCGTCCCAACCCGATCATGAGAGCGGAGAACACGCCCGGACTCGCCGAAATGATGACCAATTTCGTCAGGGTCTGCCACGGGGTGGCCCCGAGGGCCAATGATCCGGCAATCAAATGGGGCGGCACGTTGCTCAGCGAATCCTCGCTGATGCTGAAAATCGTGGGAATCACGGCCATGCCCATGGCAAAGGCAATGACTAGCGTGTTTCGCTGGTCGTACGCCAATCCGAACGTCGACTGTAACCATTCTTTATAGTTCGAATCGAAGAGCCAGGATTCGATCTGGTGATTCAACTGGAGACAGACCCACACCGTTCCGACGAGGAGCACCACGAACGCCGCCAATTCCGTCACGTTCCCCGAGTGGCCCTTGAGGCGTGAAGGCAGGAATTGCCAACCGACGCAGACCAACACCACGGCCAAGGGTATCAGGAGAAACATGCCCACCACGGCGGGGAAAATTTTTTCCAACAACGGCGCGAACCACAATCCGGCCAGGAATCCCAGCACGACCGTCGGGAAGGCCGCCATGGTCTCCACGACCGGTTTGACCACCGCGCGAATATTGGGACGCATGAACATCGCGGTATAGATCGCGCCCAGCACGGCGAGCGGCGTGGCCAGCAACATCGCGTAGATCGTCCCTTTCAGCGTGCCGAACATGATCGGCCATAAGCCGAATTTCGGCTCGAACGCATCGGAGCCACCGGTTGATTGCCAGATGTGGAGGGACTCTTCGTACCCTTCATAGAGTACCGGAAAGAACAGGGATGAAAACGTGGATTCGGGATGCTCATTCTCAATGTCATAGGTGGTCAGCCGTCCCGAATCATCGAGCACCACGACGCCGTCGGTTTTCGGCGCAAACATGGCAGCGACAATGGCGGACCCGTTCCCGGGGATTTGGATGAGCGTCTGATCGGAAGTCGAATGATGAACGGCCACGCCGCCGGAGACGTCCGCCGTGAGAAATCCTTTGTCCCGTAGCGAAGGGGAAATGGCGCTCACGGCCCCGTTATGCGAAGCCAGGTCCCGAATCTTTTCAAGACGCGGATCACCTCCCACGTCAGGATCGATCACGGACATCCAGACGGAGACCGTCCCTTTTTCCGTACCGACCACGATGGACCGGTCCCCGATGAGATAGGAAAGGGCGGTGATGGACGTGCCGGCGGAATACATCCCCATCAGCCTCGGGCTTTGGATGTCCCGAATGTCCCAATACAGCAACCTGCCGTCCTTCGTACCACCCAACAGGGTTTCCCCCAAGTCGTCCAGGAGCAGCACGGACAGCTCCACCACGCCCTCATCAATGATCTCGGCCTGAAGGAGTTCCGATTCCGTTTCCAGCGCAAACAGCCCCTCCGCCTCCGATTCCTGCATCTTGGTGAGGAACAAGCGTCCCGACCCGGTCAAGGCCGCGGCGATGGGCCCGCTCTCCGTCTCCCGGTAGGCCAGTCGCGCAATGGGGGAACCGGTCGGGACAGCCTCAAACGGCTCGCCCGTGGTCACCACCGGTTCGATGGTTCGGACGTCATCCTCGAACGTGACTCTAAACGTCACGTAGAAGGGAATGACCCGGCCGGTTTCCGTCCCGAGTCCATAGGTATGATTTTTCCCCGGAGCGCGCGCCAGCGCGGTCATGTCCCCGTTCTCGAAATCAGGTTCGGACTTGAGAGGTATCGGGGTCCCCGCGGGAAACGCATAGAACGAAATGTCGCCATTTCGGAGCACGTAGCCCACTTCCCTGTATTCATCGATTCCGACGGCGACATGTTCCGGCTGCTGACCGGCGGCATCGACCGGGTCGATGTGTACGGAACTCGATTCGGTCCAGGAAGCAGCGTAAAACAACGGAGCCACTTCGATAAACAGGTAGGCAAAAATGCCGAAGATGCTAAAAATGGTCGCCCACCCTCCAAGGGTGATCACGACCCGTGCGCCCGAATCGACCCAACGCCGCCACGTCCGGGCGGCCACCCGGACCGACGGCGCTGGAGGGGAAGCCGGCTCAACCTGATTTGTTGTGAGGTCAGCCTGGTTCATGGGAAAGGGATTGACGGCTAAAGCCAAGACCTATTGCATTTCGTCCAATTTCTTGGTTATCAAGGTTTGCGGCAAAGGGAAATAGCCGTCCTTGATGACGATGTTCTGTCCCGCTGTGCTGTACACGTATGTCAGGAATTCCGAGACCAACGGCGGCAGCGGTTTCCCCGGAGCTTTATTCACGTACAAGTAGAGGAACCGCGCCAACGGATACTTGCCGACGGAGGCGTTGGCAAACGTCGGGTCATAGCACCCGGCGCCGCTCTTGGCCGACAACGGAATCGCCCGGACGCCCGAGGTCCGATACCCGATGCCGCTGTATCCTAGCCCACCACGATCCTCCGTCACGCCCTGCACTACGGAAGCCGAGCCGGGTTGCTCCTTGACCTCATCCTTATAATCGCCTTTCTTCAACACCTTCTTCTTGAAAAACCCGTAGGTCCCCGAGGCTGAATTTCGACCGTACAGGCTCACCCTCGTGCTTTTCCAGTTCCCATCAAGACCCGCTTTCCCCCACGTATCGATATTCACGGAATGCCCGCGCCTCCGGGTTTTTGAAAACGCGGCATCCACCTCTTCCATACTGAGACATTTCACGGGATTGTCCTTGTTGACGTACACGGCCAGCGCATCGACGGCCACGGGGAAACTGGTGGCTTTATAGCCGAATTTCGCTTCGAACTTGTCCATCTCTTTCGCTTTCATTTGCCTGGACATCGGCCCCACCTGAGCCGTCCCTTCAATGAGGGCCGGGGGCGCCGTGCTGGAGCCTTTCCCTTCGATTTGAATCTTCACGTTGGGATATTCTTTTCTGAACCCTTCGGCCCACAGGGTCATGAGATTGTTGAGAGTGTCGGACCCAATGCTGTTCAGGTTCCCGGACACCCCGCTCACCTGACTATAGCTTTTCCAGGCCGGGTCCACCATCGAGTCGGAAGCCGCCCCACTCTGGATTGCACTGCCAATACCGATTGCCAGGAAAAGGAAACTCATGGATACAATCCTCTTACTGAAAAAACGACTTGTGTCGTGTGCCAAGACGAAACGTCTCATCATGCTGCAACCCTCCTTCTGAAGAATGTATTTGCGGTACCGTTCCCTGGCAGTTGCCTACTCTAACGGTTGAATGTTTCCCGGGCGTAAAAAGTAGGTTACGAAATTGTTAAGCGAAAGGGGCTACCCGGATGCCCTCCTGCTTCGGCCCTGCCGGTCTGCCAAACGAAACGGCCGTGTTCACACGGAATGGACGTCTGCACTATACGGGGAGCGTATTGCAGTCACATATGAGAAGGGTTACACGTCCGTTAATTTTCTCGACCCTCTCTCCATGGGAGAGAACCTTCCCCTAGTCTGTCATTCCCGCGCACGCGGGAATCCAGCGTCTCTGATTTTTGCGAACGAAGGAAAAAGCAAAGACCCTGGATCCTCGATTAAAAATGTCGAGGATGACAGAAGGAGAGGAGACCGTAGATCGAGGTAGCGTAACCCGACCAGCTAGCAGGCGGGTTGGAGTTGCGAGGCCGGAAGCAGAACTTCGATCGTCGTGCCCTTGCCGTATTCACTCTCGATGTGAAGCGTGCCGCCGTGCAATTGCACCAAATGTTTCACGATGGCGAGACCGAGGCCGGTGCCGCCTTCCACGCGGGCACGTGCTTTATCGACCCTGTAAAACCGTTCCGTAATGCGAGACAGATCGTTTGGCGGAATACCCTGCCCCGTATCCCGGACCGTGATACGAATTTGACGGATGTCCATTTTCGCCGCGAGCAAACTGACCGTTCCCCCTTTCGGCGTATACTTCACCGCATTATCGACCAGGTTCACCAGAATCTGAGAGAGCCGGTCCCGGTCGGCCTGCACACATAAATCGGGTGGAATCCGGTTGACAAGCTTCACGTCTTTCTTCGCGGCATCTTTCTCGAACATCGCCGAGACGTCCTGCACAAAGGCCCCGAGACTGATGGGAGTTGGGTCCAGGACCACTTTGCCCGTCTCAATATCGGACAGGTTCAGCAGGTCGTCGATCAAGCGCCCCATGCGTTCCGCATGGCTGTTCGCCACCTCCAGAAATCGCCGGTGCGTATCCGATTCCAATTTGGTTTCATCGAGGACGGTCTCCAGGTAGCCCTTGATGGCCGTCAACGGCGTACGCAGCTCATGGGACACGTTGGCCACGAATTCCGCGCGGACTTTTTCCAACCGCCGGAGTTCGGTGATGTCGTGCAAGACGAGTAAAAAGCCCCGGCGCTCCGACGACAAAGGCATGGGCATGGGCATGGCATTCACCTCGATGATTCTCAGGGACGGCAAATGACTCTCGATTTCCCGCTTGCACGGCTCCGCAGTGTCGAGGGCCTGACACATCTCCACCCAATCGGCCAATCCCTTGTCCCTGACGACCTCCAAGAGGGTGCGCCGTTCTCCCTGATCCTGAGCAACGTCGAGAATCCTGCGCGCCGCGGGATTCATGAGCATCACGTACCCTTGCCCATCCAGGGCGATCACGCCCTCGATCATATTGTCGAGAATAGCCGTGCCTTTGGCCCGTTCGGACTCCAGGACTTCAACCCGTGTCCGGGGGTAAGCCGTGATGTAATCCAACGCCTTTCTCAAGCCGCTCAATTCATCTTCGTCGATTGGCTTGTCCTGCTCGCGCCATCCCTGCAACAGCCGCTCCGCCCGGATGTCGATTTCATGGACCGGTTGCAAAAGCCGCCGGCCCAACCACACGCCAAAAGGGAACCCCAACACGGCTACCACCAGACCCCCGACCCAGAGGGTTCCGCCGGTGAACCCGAAAGAAGTCAACAGCCACATGGCCCCCATGCCGACCAACGTCATGAAACTGAAGAACAAACCCAAACGGGAAATCAACCGGCCCTTCAACGTCGGTGCCTCCTCATCCTTCGACTCCGCTGACGCTACACCTGTCCTGAGCGCAGTCGAAGGGCTCAGGACAGGTCTATCCTTCTTCCTCGAAGCGGTAGCCCACACCCTTGACCGTCACGATCCGGTGACTTTCATCTTTGAGTTTTTCCCGAAGACGTCTGATGTGCACGTCCACCGTCCGCGATTCGATCTCCACGGCATTGGCGTATCCCCAGACCATTTCCAGAATCTGCTCCCGGTTCAACACCCGGCCGTTGGCTTGGATCAGCGCACGGAGCAGATCAAACTCCTTGACCGTCAGGTCGATGAGACCGGCTGCAACCCGAACCTGATGTTTCGCTTCGTCGATTTCAAGCGTCCCGATTCGCCTGATGCCGCCCGTTTGCGCATCACGCCCCCGCCGCAATACCGCCTTGATCCGAGCCACCAATTCCCTGGGGGAAAACGGTTTGACCAGGTAATCGTCCGCCCCCATCTCCAGGCCCACCACTCGATCGACCTCTTCGGCTTTGGCCGTCAACATGATAATCGCCACGTTGACGAGGGCCCGATCCCGGCGAAGCAACCGGCAAATTTCCAACCCGTCGATACCGGGCAACATGAGATCCAGCACAATCAGATCCGGGCGTTCGGTCCGGGCGAGTTGCAGCGCCGTTTCGCCTTCAAACGCCTCGATACAGGACAGTCCTTCTTTTTCCAAGTGGTGACGAACCAAGTCAACGATCGCCTGTTCATCATCCACGATTAAGGCTTTCAAAGCCATGGGCACCCCGAACCGGTCATTCGTATGGAAATAGTCTCTTTTGTCATTTCCGTGTGTGTTCAGTCATTCGTTGACAGCATGGTCAGCTTGAGTGGGGACTACCGGGGTTTTCCCCTCCCCTTTCCCTCCCCTTTCCCTCCCCTTTGTAAGGGGAGGCCAGGTGGGGTAGAGTCGGAGCGTCGGGTGACTGCAAATGCCTCTACCTCCCCTACCCCTCCTTACAAAGGAGGGGAATAGATGCCTCTACCTCCCAACTTTTCC
>MPMZ01000034.1 GCA_002238765.1 Nitrospira sp. bin75 | reverse complement strand
AGGTGTTATAGTTGATATCGTCCAAGAATCGGCCCCGGAAACCCAGTGTGGCGTCGTATTCATCCGTGTCCGTTCGCCAATCTCGATTGCCATGGCCGACGAATCGATGTGCGACACGGATCTTGTCCGGGAGCGCGGCAAATTCTGGATCTTGACGTAATTTCTGTTTCATTACCTCCGAGGGGGTGAAGGAGAAGGTGCCGACCGATGGAGCATAGCGCTCTGCGGTATCAGCCCACGCAGCTCGAAAGTCGAGGTATACGTCGGCGTTGGTGCCGAGCGGGTGATCGAAATTGAAAAACAGGCTTTCCCGTCCATAACGAGCATTCGGCTGCAGGTGCCCCGCGATGTCGGCATACGCAAAGCCGCAGCCTGTGCCGGATGAGGCGCCCGGCGGTTGGGCCAGCACACCGGTGTAAGCACTGCCTTCGCAGTCGCCAAGGGAGCGTCCGACCGTTTTGTTACCCGTCCTGATCAAGAGGGTATTGCCGCCTACCGAAACGCCCGACGTGTCGGCGAATAGGCCACCGGGAGTCCACGAAGCGCGGCTGTAGGCCCGGTCCCTGTCGTGGATCTCCTCCCTCCGGAACAGGTCCGCACCGATCGTGAGATGACCGCGTCCCAGATCGCTTCCCCACAGGACGCTTCCCTGCCCGAAATCGCCGCCCCTTTGGGTCGTCCATGCAGGACTCGCCTGGACCTGAAGGCCGTCAAGATCGCGTTTGAGCACGATGTTGACGGCACCGCCGATGGCGTGTCCGCCGCGCAGGGCCGCGGCGCTGTCTCCCAGGATCTCGATGCGCTCGATGCCCGATATCGGCAGGGTGTGCAGATCGACGATCGAATCGGAAATGCGGCGGCCGTTGATGAGTATGGCGACGCGGTCGCCTCCGGCCACGAACGGCCGAAAGCTGCCGAAGTTGTTGAAGTACCCTCGCCCGTATCCCGAATTCAACAGGTCATAGACGTTTCTCATGCCGGACAATTCGATATCCTCCCGGTCGATCACGGTCAGGGGGCGCACCGCATCCGCCGGATTGGTGGGAATATTGCCGGCCACGGAGGGCACCCAGTCAGCCGCCTTGACTTGTGGCGTGATGACGGTCGTTGCCGCAATGAATATTAATCCGAGAACCAGTTTCGCATTGGCGCTGTGTTCACGGAATAGTAGAGGTGAATGTCTGGTGCGTGGCGATCCGCTCATTTTAAATCCTTCCCAGGTGCATCCTTGAGAAACGACATTATCGTGCATGAAGTGGCGAAAATTTTATACGTGACGCCTATTGCCTGCAATTCCAATCCTGTTGTAATTCCTGAACGATCTCCAGCCATTCCGTAGTTTGTTGATGAAGAGGTTCGTGAAAAGCCGGGCCTTCTGCAGTGACGGAATTGTTCTTCAGTGCCCGGGCGGCATGTTGCCTGCCCAGAGAGAGGAGCGAGCAAATTCCGGACGAGACAGGGGTGCGCTCTCCGCTCTGTTGAAACAGGGCAATGGCGCGATACACCTGTTCCTGAGTCCTGAACAGATCGACCATGAGCCGGTAGGGCGGGTGATCCGTTTGAGGGGCCTGCTGTTGGCCGAGTTGAGATGCCAGCAGGGCGGCCCGGCCGATACTGATGGCCGCGCCCTGGGGATCACCTTGAGCCATGGCGTCCTCCGCTTGCGCCTGGAGCCGTGAGAGTTCTCTCTCCGCATCGGCGGCTTGGGCCACTACGGAGGGAACGCAGACAACGAGGATGAGGAGAGTAACGGCGAAGATGGACGCGACACCCTCTTCTCCTCTCCTCTGCAAGTCGTTGCAGGTCGGATTAGCCCTTCGACTACGCTCAGGACAGGCATAGCGTAATCCGACGGTTTTGCAAATTGTCGGGTTACGCCTGCGGCTAACCCGACCTACGTGGTTCGGATTGACACGTATGGGGTGCCTTCATTCCATCAACGCCAGAGTGAACGTGGACCGTCATGCCGGTTCCCGAATGGACCGCCGCAAGATGCGGCTACATGATCTGATAGTCGAGATCCACCATTTTCGTGGCAACGTTGGCGGCCTCCCGTAGTTTTCTCATCTCGTCCGACGTGTCTCGAATGAGCCAGATCTTGATGTTGAGTTGTTCGATTGGTTCGATGGATTTTTCGTTCCGGAGTTTGCCTATCGACCAGACGACTTCGGTGAGCACCGGAAAATCGATGTCGGATGACTCGTCCATGTCTTCCAAATTCTTATTGAGATAGTCGAGTAACGGCGGGGTGATATTGGGGTCGCCCGTGTGGGCGCCGACCAATCCGAGTCCCTTGGCCGCGGCGGCCTGAATTTTCGAGTTTTGTGTCGTGACAAAAATATCCGTGAGGATGGGCGTTGCCGAGCTGCCGAGTCCGGCCAGCGCAATAATGGCTTCTTCAGCATACTCGGTGTTTTCGTCTCTGGCCAATTTCACCAAATGGGGAAAAGCGTGTTTTGATTGAACCCGTGAAAGGGTGGACAGAATTCGAAGTTTACGGCGTTTATCCGTATCCGGGTTCTGCAGGAGTTCAGCCAAACGATCGGTATGTCCCCATTCCGTAGCGACCATGACCGGAAAATCGAATTCCTGCAATTTCAGGTTCAATTGTTCCATGGCGTACTGTCCGGAATTCTTGGCTTTGGCTTTTCGAGCCGCGGCATAGGCGTCAACGAAAGCGGTGCGGGTTTCTTTATACCACCCCAAATCCCGGCCTTCGAGTCGATAATTGAAGAGACAGGCCGGCCCCGTCCACAGTCGAGCAGGGGCGTCGGCCAGTTCCGCGTCTCCCCCCGAGCGCGTTGTGCCTGACCACCGTTTCCGTTCTTCGCACTTGACCCGGAATTCCACGTCATGGGGTTCTTTTCGGTCGGTCACAATGTTGTATCCGATGGCCTCCAGCCGTGTCTTTGCCGTTGCCAGCAAATCGGCCGGCGGGACACGCCCGTCTTCCGTCAGGGCCAGGACGTTGACGTATATGGTTTGGACCTTGGCTAATTGTGCTTTTTGCTCGTTTGTCATGTGGGTTCGGCGTGCCATGCTTTCGGTCGTGGCCGTCAGAAACAATAAACAGACGAGTATGCCGGATACGTATCTCATTATGAATCCTCCTGACAGGAATCAGGGTGAACCTGGAAAAAGCAGTGACTGGAATATGAATAGTACCGAATAATGGGTACGTAAGGAAAGAGGGGGGCTCCCGGTTTCATGGGCTCTCTCATACCGTGTCTTGTGGAGGCGTGCGACGAAGGATTGCCGTATTGTACGGGCGTCAACTCACGTGCCCGTCCAGGTCGAGTTGCTTGTACGTCCAATTCGCCGCCTCTCGAAGGGCTGCCATTTCTTTTGAATTGTCTCGGATCAACCAGACTTTCTGGTTCAGTTCGTCCATGGGTTCGAGCGAGTCTTCGTCTCTCAATTTACCGAGGCTCCAGACGACTTCGGTTAAAACCGGGAAATTAATATCGGCTGAGGAGTTGAAATTCTTCAGGGCGGTTTTCAGGTATTCAAGAAGGGGGGGAATCGCCGCGGGGTTTCCACTGCTCCCTGCCACGTCTCCCAAAGCTTTGGCGGCTGCGGCTTGAATCTGGGGTTGCGTTGACGATTGAAAGAGATCGGTGAGAAAGGGGATGGAATCTTCTCCGACGCCGGTGAGCGCCTCCACGGCTTCCTGCGCCAGATCTTTATCTCGCATCAGCTTGGTCAAATGGGGAAGTGCCGCTTCGGCCTTAATTGCGCTCAACGTGGAGAGAATGAAGAGTTTGCGGATTTTCGGCGTATCCGGTGTGTCCAGCAGATTGGTGAGCCGGTCGGGTTGTCCCCATTCCGCGGCCAACAGCACCGGAAAATCGTATTGCTCAAGGCGTTTGGCCAATTTGGTGAGGGCATAGCTCCCCGCATTTTTGTCTCCTGCCTCTTTTGCAGCTTGCATGGCATCCTGGAAGGACGTCCGGACTTCCTTATACCATCCGAGATTTTTCCCATCGAGCATATAGGTCAACAAACACGCCGGTCCTTTCCAGAGTCGCGCTGGAGCATCAGGCAGTTCGGCGTCTCCTCCTGCTGCGGTGGTCCCGGTCCAGGTTTTTCGTTCTTCGCACTTCACCTTGAATTCGACGTCATGGACTTGTGTGCGATCGGCGGTCACGGAAAAGCCTATTTCTTGCAGCCGTTGGGAGACGAGACGCTGCAACTGCCCGGGATCGGTCCGTCCTTTCTCGGTGAGCGCCAGTGCGTTCACGTATACGGTCTGAGCCTTTTGCAGTTGTTGTTTTTGTTCGGGCGTAAAGTAAGTCCGGCGAGCTGAACTCTGAGGCGCGAAAACGACTGAGGCGCTTATGGTCGCACAGATGATGAGCGCCATGGGCCAGTTTTTCATAAGAAGCCTTCTTTCGCATGGGGTGGGCATGCAGTGAGGGTGGCTGCTTTGTAGAGCATTTACTATACTCCATATACTCCAGCCCGGCAAAAAAGAACAGGTCTCTTGCGGGTTCCCGGTCAGGACGCATGGGCGTGGGCCGTCATCAGTCATGAGTTGAATGGACGTACAATCCACGATATACTCCCCGGCATTATGCTCAAAGGGAAACGGATTGCAATTATCGGAGCAGGGAACATGGCGGAAGCCATCGTCTCAGGTTTGTTGAAAAAGCGTCTGGTCAATGCCGCTCAGATTTGCGCCACGGACGTGGATTCCAAACGGCTGGCGCATTTTCGGAAGACCTTCAAGATTCGTGTCTCTGACGATAATCGCAAATCTGCGACATCCAGTGATCTAGTCCTTTTGGCAGTCAAACCTCAAGTTATGAGTGAGGTTTTTTCTGGGCTGGATTTATCGCGTAATGCCAGACAACTCATTATCACCGTTGCGGCAGGGGTTCCCATTGCAGCCATTATTTCGGGATTGCATCCGAGGGCTCGTGTTGTCCGGGCCATGCCCAACACCCCGGCTGTGGTCCTGGAGGGCGTGACAGCCTTGGCTCGCGGACCAGGAGTGACGGCCGAACAATTCACGATGGCCCGGGCGGTGTTTGAAGCCATGGGACAAGTCGTGGTGGTCGATGAATCGCACTTGGATGCCGTGACCGGTCTGAGCGGAGGCGGGCCGGCCTATGTGTACCTGTTCATCGAGGCGTTGGCCGATGGGGGCGTGAAAATGGGGTTGTCCCGCGCTCATGCGCAACTCCTGGCGGCGCAAACGGTGTTGGGTGCGGCAAAGATGGTGCTTGAAACGAAGGCGCATCCCGGCGCTTTGAAAGACCAGGTGGCATCAGCCGGCGGGACGACCATTGCCGGCTTGCACCGGCTTGAGGAAGGCCGGCTGCGGGGAACGGTGATCGACGCCGTTGAGAGCGCGACTCTTCGTTGTCAGGAGTTGCGACAACAGGCTATTGTCTCCGGTAAATCGCCTGCTACCCACCGCCGATGAAACGAACTGCAGCGGCTGCTTGCCGTCAGGGTACGTGACGGAGAACCGTCGGGTGAAGTTGAATGGAGCGCGAAGAGGAGAAAGGAGTCCATTGTGCAGTATTGGGTCAAAGTGGTGTTTACCGACAACCAGGAACTCATGGTCAGTGATGCTCTTCGTCATACGATCAGCGATGATATGGAAATCCTGGAAATTGACACTCCCAAGGAGGTCATCATTATCCCCTTCAAACAACTGAAATATTTTTCGTGTGATGCTGCGGTCTTCGGTCAAAAAAAATAACTGCATATTCTGAACCATCATTGTCGTGTGTTCACTCTGTTCCATGCAAAAGGCTGTGCTGTGAAGATACCGTAGGGCAGGTATGGAGCGACGGGTTACATCTCATACTGAAGAAGAGGAAATGAACCAGCGCCGGCATTTGCTGGAGTTGGCTCGGAAAGGGGACCAAAAGGCCGTTCATCAGCTTATGGAATTGTATCAGGTGAGGGTGTATAGCGGGGACAGCCTCAAATCCTTAAAAATTCGCAAATCCCTTCCGGTGCTCAGTCCTCTCAAGTCAAAAGAACCGACGGCTCCTTCCAAGCCAAAGCCCGTCAAGAGACATAAGGTTGTGGCGAAAAAACCCAAAGCTACACCGACAGTCACGCGCCCGGCAGCTTCGAAGGCCGGATCTGCCTCGCCGAAGCCGAGTCGATCCAAAAGAAACGTTTCTCCTGAAATTCAGACCAAGAGCCCCAAACCCGCCCGCAAGCCGAAGGCGATTCGGAAGGCGCAACCTTCCCCGAAAAAGGTTTCTCGCACAATTTCCTCTCAAGGTCCGGCGAAAAAGAAGGGCACGCGCAAACCGACGGCCAAGCCTCTGGTGAAGCCGCGCACGCAAGCAAAAGTTCAGCCAAAGATCAAGCCAAAAACTCAGCTCAAGGCAAAACCGCAAGCCAAGACTCAGGCTACGAAAAAGGCCAAGCTCACGCCGGCTTCCAAAGCCAAACGATCGCGCTGACCATGATCGTTCGACAACCGTTGCAAAAAGCCCTGGTCCACTTTTGATACTGAAGAAACGAACCCGAACGACATCGATGCAAAATACAACAAAGCAAGCGTAGCGGAAATTGGTTAGCGAACGGCTACTCGTAACCCACCGGCAGCAAGTTTCGTTGCGATTGTTTCAGCTGATTTGTGCGTTCCCTCATAGACCCGGGCGTTTCCATGGTGGTCGATTCGCCATGCCAACTCAAAGGCTTTGGATGAAGTCATACCGGGAATATGCCGGCAAAACAGGTCAATGACTTGTTGATACGTGTGACAATCGCAATTATAAACGATGACTTCAGCTTCAAAGTCACGGCCGGCGTCCAGACCGGTTTCCTGTTCCGTGACTTCAGTCACTTCTGTTGAGGGATGCGTACTCATACGGTCTTGGGGAATGCATTGTACCCATGAGGCGCAGATCACACAATATGGAAAACGTTGTTTTGATTATTGCCCCATGCTGGTGTGACGGACGGGGGAGGGCGCTTGAGTAAAACCCTCCTAGTCACGGGAGCAGCGGGATTTATCGGGAGCCATACTGCCCAGGCGCTGGTGGCCCGAGGCGACCGGGTCGTGGGCCTGGATAACCTCAATGACTATTATGATCCGGCCAGGAAACGTGCCAATGTGGACGAAGTCCGCCAAGCCTTGCGTCAAAACGGCTCAGGCGAAGCCTTTACGTTCATCCAGGGAGACATTCGAAACCGGCAAACCGTGGAAGAGATCTTCTTATCCCATGAGATCGAAGGAATTGTCCACTTGGCGGCGATGGCCGGCGTTCGAGTCTCGATAGAAAATCCCCATCTCTACTGCGACGTGAATATCAACGGGACGCTCAATTTGCTGGATGTCGCCGTCGGAAGGATTGGGAGCAGGACCCGGCGCGTCTCGTTCCCGACCTTCGTGTTTGCTTCGACCTCGTCCGTGTACGGCAACACACAAGCCGTCCCCTTTCAGGAACACGACCCTTGCGATCGTCCCCTGGCTCCGTATGCCGCCAGCAAGAAGGCCGGAGAATTGTTGGGCTATTCGTATCATCACGTGTATGGACTGCCGTTTACGGCAGTCAGGTTTTTCACGGTGTACGGACCGAGAGGACGTCCGGACATGATGGCCTATAAGGTGCTGGACAATATCTGTTTCGGGCATGAAGTCCCGCTCTATAATTCGGGAAACATGTATCGGGACTGGACGTTTGTGGGCGATATTGTCCAAGGCGTGGTCAGTGCCGTCGACCGGCCGTTCGGGTACGAAGTCATCAATCTCGGACGAGGAGAGCCTACGTCGTTGGCAGAGTTTGTTCAGGTGATCGAAGAGTGCGTTGGACAAAAGGCCAGCGTCGTTTCCGCCCCCATGCCGGAGGCCGACATTATCTCGACTTGTGCCGATATTTCCAAGGCGCGAGAATTATTGGGTTATGTTCCGCAATTCACGGTACACGAAGGCGTCCGTCAGTTTTGGGTGTGGTATCAAAAGAACGTGTTGGGTTGATGAAGAGAGAACGGCACAGGCCTGACAATGCAGGTGAATTCTTGCCACTCCGGTAACGTGATGCTAGAGTGAGTTTCCCCTGCTGGAGTGGTGAAACAGGCAGACACCCGGGACTTAAAATCCCGTGCTTCGCAAGAAGCGTGCCGGTTCAAGTCCGGCCTCCAGCACCACTTCTCCCGCCCCATTTCAGTTGCGTTGCCGACGCTGCTCTGATCGGATTATCCAGTGACCCTGATGAGTTACGCATGCAAAACGTTTGCCGATTTCGATCTGCGTGTCCTGATCTGATGAACTCTGACCTCAACTCGATGATTGAGGGTTGCCAGGATTTTGATCATTCGATCCATGGAAAAACCTTTGAGGTCGGCATTTCGGATCCGGGTGATGTCCGCCGGATCAATCCCCGTGATAGAGGCGGCTTTTCGTTTTGAAAAGTTTCGCTCATTGAGAATCCCAATAATTTCCGCTGCGAGTGTCGCGCGGGCGTTTTCCAGTTCAGGATTGGGAAGGCCAACGTCCCGAAAGGGGTTAGCACTGCCGCGTACGACTTCGAGTCGTTCTTTTTTCATCATACATTCTCCTTCAGCCATTTTATCCTGTCTCTAATCACGTCGATATCTTGTTTGGGCGTCGAAATGCCCTTCGTTGATTTTTTCTGAAAGGAATGAATCACCCATAAGTCGGTGCCTATCTGCACGGCATAGACGACGCGGTAAGTATTGCTGCTGTGCCGCAACACGATTTCATAGACCCCGGATCCTAGGCCCGTCATGGGTTTGGCAAGATCGGCCTTTTGTCCTTCGGCCGCTATTTTCAGGGCGCGGATCATTTTTTGGCGAGCCTCAAGAGGAAATTTCGTAAAATCCTTTTGAGCCGCTTTGACCCATGAAATCACCCGCATTCCTATATGGTGGTATATTTACCACTACATGTCAAGGTGTGTAGGTCGGATGAGCCCTTCGACTACGCTCAGGACAGGCGAAGCGTAATCCGACACCGTTGGGTGGATGGAACGGTTACTTCGTCCCAATAACCATGGATTCGGGACCTGCCAGATGTTCGACGCGCGTTTCCCGAAAACCGGCTTCTTTCATCCATCCGCAGCAATCCGCGCCTGTATAGTCGAATCCTCCCGTCGTTTCAATGAGCATCGTGAGACTCAATAGCAACCCGAACGCATTTTTGCGGCGTTCGTCATCAATGATCCCTTCGAAGACCAGGAGGACGCCACCGTCGGGCAAGGCGTTATAGGCTTTTTGGAGCAGCGCCTTTTTCTGCTCCAAATCCCAATCGTGCAGGATGTGCCCCATGGAAAGCACATCTGCGGAAGGCAGTTCATCGGTAAAGAAATCCCCGGGGATGAATTTGAATCGATCGCTCAATCCGAATGATGCCACGTATTGTTCAAAGATGGGTCCGGTGACGGGAAGGTCGAACCCTCCGCCGGTCAGATGCGGATGCGCTTTGCCGACTTCGACGACCAGGCCGCCTTGAGCCGAGCCGATATCGATCAAAGTTCGATAGTCCTTCCATGGAAAGTTTTGCGCAATGGCTTTACTGGAGCCCATGCTGACGCCGGTCATGGCTTGCATGAAGCTTGCCAGCTTGGCCGGATCGCTGTAGAGGATGTCAAAAACGTTTTTCCCGTCTTTGACTTCGTTTTGCGGGAGGCCGGTTTTCAACCCCTCGGTCAGGGAGCCCCAAAATCCATACAGCCGGTCGTTGAGCATTGACAGGAATCCACCGATATACGATGGCTTGGCTTTATCAAGATACAGGTCCGTCTCCGGTGTGTTGGAATAGAGCCCGTCCTGCCGGTCCAGCATGCCCAAGGCTACCAACGCGTCGAAAAAGTCCAAGGCGCTTCGCTCGTGCAGACCTACTTGTTTTCGCAGGGTCAGGGCATCCATGGGCTCTTTTGCCAAAACGGTAAAAACTTCAAGTTCGACTGCGCTGAGTAAGGTCTTGGATCCCCAAAATGCCGTGCCCAAGTGCATGATGTTTCCAGGAGTCGGGGGTTGGTTCATGTGTTTGCCTCCAAATGGAATAAGTTGGTTTCTGACGCGCAACGGTCATAAGCAATATGCGCGATAAGATTTGATTCTGCCATGACGTGACGTTGTATCTCGAACGTGTCGCAATGATCAAGAATGATCCGGCCGGCGCGGCTGAATGCCGTGATCATGAGTGTTTTGTTGTTGAGTGCAGGCTGATTCAAGGATACACTTCCAGCAGGAAAGATTGAGTCTATGACGGCAGTCGCTGATTTCAAAAATGCTCTTGGACGGATTCACGTGGAGGATTTGGGTCTCTACGCGCACGTCCCCTTTTGTCGGGAACGTTGCCGATTCTGCGCATTTTATATGGAGCGTCCTCGGGAGAAGCGTGTTCAAACGTTCCTGGACGGATTGGAACAGGAACTCTGCCTGTATGCGCGTGACGTAGGGCTCCGCAAGATTCCGGTTCACACGATTTACTTTGGCGGGGGAACCCCGACGACTCTGCCTTCGCAGGACCTCATCGGGATTTTGCATGCCATCCGGCGTTGGTTTTTGGTGGAAGACGATGCGGAAGTATCCGTGGAAGTTCATCCGGGAACCGTCACGGCGGAAGCTCTTCGAGCACTCCGGCAGGCCGGGTTTACGCGGCTGAGCGTGGGCGGGCAATCGTTTGATCAGACCGAACTCCTGGAATTGGGAGGGCGCTCTTATGGAGTAGGCGTGAGGCAAGTCATCTCCTGGGCCCTGGCTGCGGGCTTTACGAATATTTCGCTTGATCTGATGTTCGGATTTCCCGGGCAGTCGATGGCATCGTGGCAAAGGACTCTGGACGAAGCCATCGCCCTTTCACCTCCGCATCTCTCCTGTTACGCCTACACCCTGGAAGAAGGTTCACCTTTTTATCGGGAGGTGATGCGGGGAAAGAGAGCAGAGCCTGACCAGGAATTTCAGGTCGTATTGGAAGAGAGAGCCGTCGAACGTTTGGCCGCCGCAGGCTTTGAGCGATATGAAATCTCCAATTATTGCCGGCCCGGCTATGAGTGTCGTCATAATATGCGGTATTGGCAAGTCCGGTCTTGTCTCGGACTTGGCCCGAGTGCGCAATCCTGCCTTGGTGACGCCCGGTTCGGAAACGTGGCAAATTTGGAATGGTATGCCGATTCCCTGAAGAGAGGAACGTTGCCCTTGGATGAGATCACGTGTTTATCCCATGACCAGGTAGACCGTGAACGCGTCATTTGGGGATTGCGGATGTTATCCGGAGTCAGGCTGAACCCTACGGAGAATCGGCAAAGACCCGGCCTGCGCCAAACAATTCGCCAATTGGGCGAGGAAGGGTTGTTGCAAGTGGAAGAACAAGGACGAGTGACCTTGACCGACCTTGGTCTGCGGTATGCCGATACCGTGGCCGTGGCATTGCTGTGAAGAAGCCGGGTCGTGAAGAAGAGTAGGTCGGAGTAGCTCTTCGACTACGCTTCCTTCGACTCCACTCCGTTACGCTCAGGACAGGCGAAGCGTCATCCGACAATTTCTCTATTTTTCATGCAAGATGCACAAAAACAAGGCAACTTGGTCGATGGTCCATGGCGTCTGACTGGAAATGGCTATTCACATGGTGGTCCACACGTAATCAACAAAATGTGCTGATAGAATCGAACACATTTCAGGTGGCATGGCAGATGAAATAAAGCTAATGTAAAAGATTAAATAATTTAAATAACTTATTATATATAAAGATTATTATTATTTTTAATAAATTAAGCCATGACTGACAAAACAAATAAGACCCCAGGAAGTGTCAATTGCAGGATTGAAGCGTCAATTCAGATTTCGAGAACGTTATCCACAGCCATGAAAGGGAGTTTGCCTTCATGTAAATTGAAGAAAACGGCTTATTGAAGTTCCACGTTCCATAGCGCTTGGAATCCCCATAGGATAAGAGCGAACGTCCCAATGGAGATGGCAAACGTCCCGGTCAGCAATCCAATGACGAACAGCCAATCACCGGAAGTCGCGCGGGGCGTCCGTTTGCTGGTATAACGGCGTAACAGCCGGGCATTTTTCAGGTTACTTCGAAACCAGATTGAAAATAGGTCGCCGAGACCCGGGATGGCACCGATTATGGTGTTGATGCCCACGTTGAAAGCCATCCTGACTATCACGATCTTCGGCACATCCAGTTTGACTGCGAGGAACAAAATCGTGGAACCGATGAAATTGGCGATCCAGTCACCCAGCCCCGGAATGAGCCCCAACAGGGCATCCAGGCCGAGGCGGATGGAAGTCCCCGGGATGTGAACGACTGAATCAAGAAGATGGGCGATGGAATCGGCGGACTCGCGCAGGGCTTCGCGTTGCCGTTCCTGCTCGTCGTCGGGAACGAACTCCAGGGGTTGTTGAGGAGAATCAGGATCGCTGGCCATGAAATCTCAAGAAACAGTCATGTATCGAAGAGATTGTTCGAACAAAACGGTCGTTTTGTCAAGACCCGGAAGGAGCCAAACCGGCTTGGCGTAGACCAGGCCGGCAGAGCCGCCTTCGCAGAACGGTTGCCCATGACAAGTCCTCGTGATCCCACATCCGGGTTTCTTTCCGGCGATCCACAATCCGCAGTCCGCAATCCGCAATCTCCCCGTCTTTCCAAATCCAGATTTCTGTCCGGCCTTCAATGCCACAAACGGTTGTATTTGGAGATCCATGCCCCCCAATTGGCCTCCGATATTGATGACCGGCGCCAATTGATGCTGGACATGGGGAAAGAAATTAATGAAATCGCGCATCGGTATTTTCCCGGCGGCGTGTTGGTTGCCGAGAATCATCGCCGTTCGACTGCCGCCCTGGAAAAAACGGCGGCCCTGATGGCTGATCCGAACGTCCCCGCGATTTTTGAAGGGGCCTTTCAATTCGAAGGGACGTTGGTTCGGGTGGACGTGATCGAGCGCGTCGATGGTGCCTGGAGGTTGATTGAAGTGAAAGCCGCTTCACGCGTGAAATCCGTACACCTCAATGACCTGGCGGTACAAACCCACGTGCTCCGAGGAAACGGCCTTGACCTGAACGGGGTGTTCTTGATGCACGTGAATCGGCAGTATGCCTATCCCGGGGGGGACGTGGATCTGCAACGCTTGTTCGCGCTCGAAGACCTGACCGAGGCGATTCATGAAAAACTGCCGGATATTCCTTCGCGCCTGGATGAGATGCGTGCGATGCTCGGGCAAAGCCGAGCTCCCGACGTCGAGCCGGATCACCATTGCCACGCTCCCTATGAATGCCCGTTCTGGGCGCATTGTACGGCTTCCAAACCGGCGAGGTGGATCTATTTTCTTCCCGGTCGTAAAGACCTCGTGCGTCGTCTGCGTCAACAGGGGATTGAGACCATCGACGAGATTCCTGCTCAGGTTTCTCTGGCGCCCTTGCAACAACGGATACGGGAGAACGTGGAATGGATGTCGCCCAAGCTGGCGGAGGTTCTGCAATCGGTCCGGTACCCGGTCCATCATTTGGATTTCGAGACGGTGATGCCCGCCGTTCCCTTGTATGCACATACTCACCCCTATCAGCCCATACCGATTCAGTGGTCGAATCATACGGAGGCGGAAGACGGATCTTTGAGGCATAGCGCCTATTTGTGTACCGAACAGAAAGATCCGCGTGAAGACATCGCCATGAGCCTGCTGGAGTCCGTAGGAGAGGAAGGGAGTATCTGCGTCTACTCCGAGTATGAACTGTACATCGTGAAGGCACTGGCCGAAGCCGTGCCCCGTCTGCGGAAAGATTTGCTGCGAGTCGGGGAACGCCTTTGGGATCTCTTGGACGTGCTGCAAAGTCATTATTACCATCCTGATTTTCAGGGATCGTTTTCAATCAAATCCGTCCTGCCGGCCCTTGTCCCGTCATTGGATTATGGCGACCTGGAAATCAAGGACGGCGCAACCGCCTCGGCCATGTATCACAAAATGATGTTTGCCGTGACCGATTGGGTCGAGCGTCAACGTGTGGCCTCGGCGCTACATGCCTATTGTGCACGGGACACGTTGGGAATGGTGGAACTGCGTCGCGTCCTGTCTGAAAGAGTCAATTTGGCGGCCCCGTCGTAGACGGGCGATGAGAGATGCCCTGTGATGAGACTCCCTTGTTCTCTTTGAGTGGCCGCCGGGAGACAAAGGAGAGGATCAGCTTGTGCTGAAGGAACTCTGCCATTGACCCGAGTGTGTCGCCTTGTTAGAATTCTTCGACGTGTCGTGTACTTGGGCATGCTCGGCAACTGAGCCTCTTGTCCCTTCCTCTCCTGGAGCATGCATTCCTTCATCAAATACTAGCAGAACGTTTTTATGATCAAGATCTTAGTGTTGCATGGGCCTAACCTGAATATGCTCGGGGTACGCGAGCAGGAGACGTACGGAAATCAGACCCTGCAATCCATCAATGACCGGCTCATGGAATTGGCGAAGGCCGAAGGGGTCACCCTTGAGTCGAAACACTCGAACAGCGAAGGAGAATTGGTTTCGTGGATTCAGGAAGCCCGCGGCCAATTTGATGCGATTGTGATCAATCCCGCAGCCTATACGCATACCAGTGTGGCTCTTCGGGATGCCATCTTGGGTGTCACCTTGCCGACGGTTGAAGTGCATTTGTCGAACATTCATCAACGCGAGGAATTTCGCCAACGTTCTTACCTGGCGGGGGTGGCCATCGGCCAAATCAGCGGGTTTGGGGCTTTGAGCTATGAACTCGGGGTTCGGGCGGTCGTTGACCACGTCAGAAGGGCCCGGGACAAGCAGCCGGGGTCAGTCGGGATCGCGTAGTGTTCCCTGGCAATCCCGGCGACGAATGCGTGAACGTAGACGTTTATTGATCATCTGAATTTTGGCGTGAGAGAAAGGATACGTGAATCGTGATTTCAACCGCAGAATTTCGAAATGGCACCCGGATGGAGTTGGAGGGTACGCCGTATTATATCGTGGAATTTCAGCACGTCAAACCCGGCAAAGGCGGAGCGTTCGTGCGGACCAAATTGAAGAATTTGAAAACCGGCCAGGTCCTGGAAAGAACGTTTCGGTCAGGTGAAAAGTTCGACGAACCGGATTTGGAGGAGTGTGAGATGCAATTCCTCTATTCGGCCGGTGATGCCTACACGTTTATGGATACTTCGTCGTATGAGCAGTTCACCTATCAAAAAAATCAACTTGGAGAGGACACCGATCTGCTCAAAGACAACACGACGGTGGAAATCCTGCTCTACGAAGGCAACCCCATCTCAATGCTGTTGCCGATGTTCATGGAGTTGGAGGTCGTGGAAACCGACCCCGGTGTTCGAGGAGATACCGCCTCCGGAGGAGCGAAACCCGCCATGGTTGAGACGGGAGCGACCATCAAGGTGCCGTTATATCTGGAGACCGGTGAGGTGATTAAAGTTGATACCCGGACCAGGGCATACGTCGAACGCGTCCGGGCGTGAGGCATGGACAGCGAACAACGAAAAGAGATTCAAGATCTGGTTGAAATTCTGAATGAGCAGAATTTGAACGAGATTGAAGTCCAGCGCGGGGATGTGCGCGTCCGGATACGACGTGAATCCACCGCGGGTGTGCAGGCGACTTCTTCCACGGAGCCTGGTCAATCGTCTGAAACGCTGGCAGACTCCGTGGCAAGTGAGTCGTCCCGGTTGTTGACGGTCATCTCGCCCGTTGTCGGAACGTTCTACCTGTCCTCATCGCCTGATGTCGAGCCCTACGTGGAAGAAGGGGATCTGGTGAGCAGGGGGCAGGTCCTGTGCATCGTCGAAGCCATGAAACTGATGAACGAAATCGAATCCGAAGTCGATGGGCGGGTCGTCAAAGTCCTGGTCGAGAATGATGCCGGCGTGGAATATGGACAACCCTTGTTTGTCATCGACCCTCTACCCTGAATCCCGTTCACTCCACGAGGAAAACCCGTGTTCAAGAAAATTCTGATTGCGAATCGTGGAGAAATTGCCCTCCGAATCATCCGTGCCTGTCGAGAGTTGGGGATTAAGACGGTCGCCGTCTACTCTGAAGTCGATGCGCGTTCTTTATACGTGCACCATGCGGATGAACAGGTCTGCATCGGTCCGGCCGACAGTGCCTTGAGCTACCTGAACGTTCCCAACGTGTTGAGTGCGGCGGAGATCACCGGGGCCGATGCCATCCATCCCGGCTATGGGTTTCTGGCGGAGAATGCGCATTTTGCCGAGATCTGCGAATCCATCGGCATCACGTTCATCGGGCCGACTTCCGAACATATCGCCCTGTTGGGCGACAAGTCCAAGGCTCGGGAAACCATGCTCCGGCATGGGATTCCCGTCATGCCGGGCAGCAAAGGTGAACTGCGTAATCTTGATCATGCCGTTCAGGTTGCGAGCGAACTCGGATATCCCGTGATGGTGAAGGCTTCGGCCGGAGGAGGAGGACGGGGTATGCGGGTCGTCAGTCGTGAAGCCGAGTTGGGGAAGGCCATTTTGTCCGCGCAGGTGGAAGCGAGAACGGGGTTTGCCCATGACGGCGTCTATCTCGAAAAATATTTTCCCGAACCCCGGCACGTGGAAATTCAGGTGTTGGCCGATGAACACGGCCACGCGGTTCATTTGGGGGAGCGTGACTGTTCCATCCAGCGGCGCTACCAGAAGTTGGTCGAGGAATCCCCATCTCCCGTTGTGGACGACTCCTTGAGAAAGGAAATGGGGAACGTGGCCCTCAAGGTTGTCAAAGCCGTGCACTATCGGAACGCGGGGACGGTGGAATTTTTGCTCGATCAAAATCGAAAGTTTTATTTCATGGAAGTCAATACTCGGATTCAAGTCGAACATCCGGTCACCGAAATGGTCACCGGCATTGACCTCATTAAGGAGCAGGTCCGCGTGGCCGCCGGAATGCCGTTAGGCATTCGACAGAAGGACGTCCGGTTGCAGGGTCACAGTATCGAATGTCGAATCAATGCCGAGTGTCCGGAGACCTTTGTTCCGAGTCCCGGCGTCGTCTCGCGTTTTCACGTTCCCGGGGGAGCGGGGATTCGAGTGGATACGTCCTTGGAAGCGATGGATCAGGTCCATCCCCACTACGATTCCTTGATCGCCAAGTTGATTGTGCATGGTCAGGACCGTGCGGACGCGCTGGCTCGGGCGCAGCGCGCACTCGATGAGTTTACCGTGGAAGGGATCAAAACGACGATTCCGTTGCAACGACTCATCTTGCGTGATCACGATTTTCAAAAAGGTGGCGTGTCCACGAATTTTCTCGACCGGTTGTTAGCCGGCCGCAGGCTGTAGCGTTTCGGCGCTTGTCCCGTGTCAAAACCTCCCCTTTCCGGCGTCTATCTGTTGTTGGATGAGCAGTGGGCTCCCCGGTATCATCTGCCGTTTGTGATGGAACTGGCAGCCGGGTGTGGGATCCGCTTGTTTCAATATCGCAACAAGACCGGAGCCCAGCGAGACATGTTTGCCAAGGCCAGGGAATTGCGGGACGTGGCCATTCGCTCGGATGCCTTGTTCATCGTGAACGATCGGTGCGACGTGGCCTTGGCAGTGGAGGCAGACGGGGTACACTTGGGTCAGGAGGATCTTCCTCTGGATTTGGCGAGAAATATCATGGGACACCAGAAGATCATCGGCATCTCCACCCATCGGCCAGAAGAAGTGACGCATGCGACCCGGGGAGGCGCGGACTATATCGGATACGGCCCTCTCTTTCCCACAACGACCAAAGAAACTCTCACAACGCCGGTGGGGCTTGCCGGATTACGGGACATTCGTTCTCTGACGCCATTGCCGGTGTTCGCAATCGGAGGGATTACCTTGGATGCTCTTGAAGAGATCGTTCAATCAGGAGCAAATGGCGTTGCCGTCGCCTCTGCGGTCCTCGATGCCTCGCACGTCGAGCAGACGATGCGTGACTTTATCAGTCACTTTCCCCCACCATCCTCGCCGCTTCACGAATAGTTGCATGGGTTGCGAGTGTCATGATGCCGCTTTCCCACTGGGAGGGGCGAACCCGTGTGTTTGCTCTCAGGCTGGGTTCAAAGGGGAGGGGGCCCAGGACCGGCACGTCACTGAGTTCGCGGATCAGCCTGACGGAAGACTCCTGCTGTTCTTCCGGGGTGATGTCCGTGTGATTGAGCAGAATCCCCAAAATCGGAATGTCCGCCTGCCGGAGTCCCATGAGGGTTAAGCGCGTATGGTTGATCGATCCCAGGCCTGTGGGACTCACGATCAGGCAGGGAAGACCCAGCAGCGCGATCAGGTCACGAACGTCACGTGTTCGAGTCAGGGGAACAAGAATGCCGCCGACGCCCTCTATGAGCATATAGTCACGGTTTACGGCAAAGGTCCGGTATGCATCGAGGATCGCGTCCAGGTCGATACGTTGTTGAGACGTTTGTGCGGCCTCGATTGGAGCCACGGGTGAGGGAAAGCCATAGAGATTGCGCACGTCCACGTTCTTGTGTGGCGCAAATAATCCCTTGAACCGGTGTCCATCCGAAGTGGTTGTGTCCGGCGTGGCGCCCGTCTCGATGGGTTTCATGATACCGACCGTACCGCCGGTTTGTTGAAGGGCCATGCCCAACGCAGCCGTCACCACGGTCTTCCCCACGTTCGTATCCGTTCCGGTAATGAAGACGCCTTTCGGTGGTTGCAGCGGCTGGTCCGGCACGTCGCTACCAGATCCGGTTGTCCATGTTGTAGACCTGACCGGAGATATCCCGAGTCGTGGTCAAGCGGTAGATGAACTCAGTGATCTCGTCGAGCGAGGGGGTGCGTCCCAGGACGTGGGCGTGAAGTTCGTCCGGATCCGGAAACGCGTCTCCGGCCAGGCGCGATGGGTGCCAGCCCGGAAAGATCGCGTTGACGCGGACGTTGGCCTCGCCGAGTTCCTGAGCCGCCGATTTGACCAAGCCCAAGGCTCCGGCTTTACAAGCCGCGTAGGCCGCCTGTCCTGCTCCACCCGTGGCGCTGCTGAGGGAACCCATGACGGTGACGGCGCCTCCTCGCCGTTTGGAAAACAGGGGCAGCCCTCTTTGAAGACAGAGAAACAGGCCGGTGAGATTGGTGTGCAGCATCCGTTCCCATTCTGATGGCGTGATGCGGACGGTCAGGCGATCGACGGTTGTGCCCACCGACCACACGAGCGCATCGAGTTCGGGCCACACGGTCTGCACCTGCTCGAACAGCACGTGGGTTTGACGTGAGTCACTCGTATCCGCCTGAAAGGATCTGCCCTCCCGGCCAAGTTGTTCGACTTTTTGCAGCACGTCGGCGGCCGAGTCGTCATTGACATGATAGTGGACTCCGACGTTCCACCCGTTTTGCGCAAATCGAAGACACACCGCGGACCCGATGGCCCCGGAGCCTCCGAGGACGAGCACCGTTGGAATGGAGGGGCCTTTGGAGCCTTGACCATGATGAAATGCTTGCTTCGATGCCATGGCTATTCTACTCTACCCCACCTGACCTCCCCTGTATAGACCGGGGACATGCTATTCTCCATCCCCCTCCTTTGTAAGGAGGGGTGAGGGGAGGTAGAGGCATTGGCCGGAACAACGAACCCCGGCGCGCTGTCTTGCCGTGCTGAAGGGGCTATGGTACGGTGAAAAGAGAGTTGAGCCTTCGTGTCAAAACGAAAAAGCAGGAGGAATCGTGGTCGGTACCGGGTTGAAAGCGCTGGTGATCTTGGGTCTTGTCGTGAACTGGAGCAGTCCCGGGTTTGGGCAGGGCACGCCAATCATCATCCAGGATGCGGGCGTCTATTTTCCCGATCAAACGGGCAACGAGTGGACGTATCGGGGGCGTGTACGCGAAGGGGTCGTCAATCAGATCGAGGATAAGACCTTTGTGAACGTCTCCAAGATCACGGGAAGAGAAAAAAAAGATGGTGTCATGGTCACGGTGTTTCACGATACCAATCCCGGGGACCAGGGGGCGACCGATAGTTATTATCTGCGTGATGCCGCAGGCATTCGCTACTATGGCTCCAAACCGGGAACGATCCTGGAACGGCAGTTGATCCCCTACCAAATTGTGCGGTTTCCTCTTGAAATGCCAAGTTCCTTTCATCAATTGGATCGAACAAGCCTTAACCTGGGTTTGGATCTTGATCGTGATGGACAGGCGGAAACAGTGGACATTCAGGCTACGGTGAGTATCGATGGACAGGAAGCCGTGACGGTGCCGTCAGGGACGTATGACAAGGCGATTCGCATGGAAGCGCACATGCAGTTGTTGGTGCATTTGTCCGGTGACGGTACGCGGATTTCCGGATTCGACACGATGACGCTGTGGTTGGTGAAAGGCGTGGGATTGGTCAAGTATATCGAACGTCAGATGGTTCCGATGGTCGGTGTCGGAAAGGACCGGTTGATTGAAATTACCGAGGAGTTGGAAGAAGCCAGCTTACAGGGGGGGACGGTCCTGCTCAGCCGGCGCGAATCCCCGGCGCATGGTGTTCTCACACGTCAGCCGTTGAACCATGAATTGTTCCAGATACCCTTTTCCTCCGGCCTTGACGCCTATCCCTGACAGGCGATGGCCCCCAAAGGGTTGTCGTCCGACCAGCGATCCGGTGATGGGGCGGTTAATGTAAAAATTTCCCACGTCGAAGGCTTCCCGGGCCCGGTGAATATTGGAGGGGCTCCGGGAGTATATCCCCCCGGTCAGCGCAAATTCCGATTGCATGGCGACGTGCAAGGCTTCCGTGAACGTTGAGCAACGTAACACCGCGACCACGGGACCGAAAATTTCTTCCCGTGCCATTCGATGTTGCGGCTGTATCCCGGTCACGATGACGGGACCCTGGAACCAACCCTCACCGGTCATTTTTCGGTCCAGCAGTATCATCCCTTCTTGCTTGGCGACGTCGACGTATGCTCGAACTTTCCGGAGGGCGCGTTCGTCGATCATCGGCCCCATGTGATGGGCCGGATTCTCCGGCGGACCGACACGTACGCTACGCGCGGCTTGGGTCAACCGTGCGACAAACTCTTCATACACCGGTTCGAGTATGATGGCCCGTGAACAGGCAGAGCATTTTTGCCCTTGATACCCGGTGAAAGATGACAGGACCCCGTTGACGGCTTCATCCAGATCCGCGGTTTCATCGACGATGATGGCGTTTTTCCCTCCCATTTCCGCAATGGTATGTTTCACATGCGATTGGCCGGGTGACACGTGTGCAGCCTGCCGGATAATCTCGAGTCCAGCTTCTTTTGATCCCGTAAAGGCGATCACGTGGATTCGGGGATGGGAGACGAGTGCTTCGCCGACGTCGGGTCCGCCCGGGAGAAAATGCAGTACGCCGTCGGGGAGTCCGGCCTCCTTATAGAGGGCGTACAAATGGTAGCCCATCATCGGCGAGCGTTCCGAAGGCTTGAAGAGAACGGTATTACCCGTCACCAACGCGGCCGAGACCATCCCGGTGGGAATGGCCAATGAAAAATTCCACGGGGAAATGACCACGGCCATTCCGCGCGGTAGCCATTCGAGATGATTCAACTCGCCCGGCTCATATCCCAAGAGTTGTGGACGATCCAGATGCCGCATGTGGCCGGCGTAGAATTCGAGAAAGTCAATGGCCTCGGCGACGTCGGCATCCGCTTCTCTCCAGGGTTTTCCCGTTTCAAGAATTTCCCACGCGGCCAAGTCAAACCGGCGTTGCTTCATGAGTTTCGCCACGGTACGTAGATAGTCAGCGCGTACGCCGGCCGGCGTGAGACGCCAGGACTGAAACGCTTCATGCGCGGCTTCAATCACCGGTTCCAATTCAGCGGGGGCATAACAGGGAACACGGGCAATGACCTCGTCCGGCCGGCTGGGATTGGTCGATACCAGTTCGTCTTGCAACTGCCCGACCGTCGAAGGTACGGCGAAGGAAGGCGACCGTCCGAGTTGTCCTTTGACCCGTTCGATGGCTTGAGTCATGGCAAGACGCGAGGTTTCACGTGAAAAATCCGTATGCGGTTCATTGCGAAACTGCGGGCTGAAATCCGGCTGAGCGAGAGAATTCGCCTGGGCAAGCGTTGTCTCCGGTGGGGCGAGTAAGACCTCAAGGGGCGTGTCCCGCTTCCGCTGTTGCGTGAGAAAGGATTCGTTGGAAGTGTTTTCCAACAACCGTCGCACGAGATAGGCCATGCCGGGCAGAAGTTGGCCGACCGGTGTGTACACTCTCACGCGACGACCGTATTGAACAATGGCGCGTTGCAACGAATCAGCCATGCCATAGAGCGACTGGTATTCACAGGTCTCCGGGCAGAGGCTCCGGGATTGGGCCACAGCCTCGGCATGAGCCAGACTGCGCAAATTATGAGTGCCAAAAGCCGGACGGAGCAGCGTCGGGTGGGCCAGCAATGTTTTGGTGAGATATTCAAAGGTGGCGTCAGTTTCGGTTTTCCGTCTCAACACGGGGACGGGCCAGCCTCGTTGCGTGTTGTGAATGTTTTCCTCGTCCCAATACGCGCCTTTGACCAACCGGATGGTGATGGGGAAGCCGCGTTGTCGAACCCAATCCACGAGGCGATCCAAGGTGTGGCCGGCATCCCGGAGATAGGCTTGGAGAGCAATGCCCGCCCATGGGTAGTTCCGATACGCGGGTTGCGAGAAAATCCGCATGAAAATCTCACAGGTCAAATCCTTGAGCTCATAGTGTTCCATGTCGAAGGTCAGCGATGCCGGCAGTTGCAACGCAACGTCCAGAATAGGCCGCAGCCGTGCAGCCACGCCTTCAAAACTTCCATCAGGATCAGCCGGGTCCAACTGTGAATACAGGGCGGAAATTTTCACCGACAGGTTCACGCGCGGGATGACCCCGAGGTGGTCCCGTTCGAGCAACGGCCGGCCGGGCCAATTCTGAGCCTGTGCATGATACTCGAGAAGAGCATTCACGCACCGGTCTCGATACTCATCGGCTTCTGCTTCGCTGACGGTGGTTTCACCCAATAGATCCACGGACGCACCGCGTCCCGACAACCACAGGTGCTTCAGGACCGGTATGGCGTGTTGTATCGAGTCTCCGGCAATGAACGTATAGGCCATGCGCGTGAATTGCCTGTGCAACACGAGGGCTCCGACGTGGACGCCGATCCGGGTGGCGGGAAGTTTCCGTAGCGTCCACTTGAGGGATTGGGGAAGAATCGGAGTGTGACTGAAGTATTCGGCAAGGAGCCGAGTAAATTGTTCATCCGTTTTGAGCGTGGGAAGCACGTCCACAAAGCGGAAGAGTTGGACTTTGAAATCCTCATCCTGCATGCCCCAGTCCAAGAGCAGCTCATTCCACCAGCGTTGACTCAGGACGGACGGGGGGCCGATTTTACAGTGCTCGGCCAACGTGCGGCCGATGTGCCGGATGGATGGTTCGAGGAGCGTATCCGCGTGCATGGCAGCCTTCCCTCTTCATTCTACTCCTTTCCCAACCAGTCAGGTAGATCGGAGTAGGTCGGATTAGCGCAGCGTAATCCGACCTTCCCCTGTTAATTTGTGGTCCGATGGGGTATGGTTTTCCTCGTGGTCGAGGGTTTGAGAGAGTTGGGTAGGTTGGATTAGCCCTTCGACTACGCTCAGGACAGGCGTAATCCGACAATCAGGTTGTATGGGCCATAGCACGGAGACCGAATATGGCGAATCAGAGTCAATTTAAAGTAGAACTTGAGCAAGAAGAAGATGGCCGCTGGATTGGAGAAGTTCCGTCTCTTCCCGGTGTGCTGGCTTATGGTGCCACTCGTTCCGAGACACAAGCTGCCGTTCAAGCACTAGCCCTTCGGGTCTTGGCTGACAGACTGGAGCATGGAGAAGCCCTGCCTGACACGTTACTCAACGTATCATTTCACGCGGCATGAGTCGCTGGCCTTCTACTCGCGCTCCTCGTGTTCTCTCTGCATTGCTTCGCATCGGTTGGTCGATTAAAAGAACGACAAGTTCTCACAAGGTCTTGGAACGACAGGGATGGGCAGACGTTGTCTTTGCCTTTCATGATAGCGTTGAAGTCGGCCCCAAAATGCTTGCCCGATTAGCGAAAACAACCGGACTGAGCCGGAAGATCGTTAGGTTAGCCAAAGCGTCATTTGACAATCCGCTACGGAATCCTCTCACTTTGGAAGAGGGCAGGGTGAGGGGACTGCCTGGGATTTGCCTAATGCGGTTTTTGTGCTCAGCCCCCGATTTCCCGGCACGGCTTGATGCGACGGCCGGTGATGTTGCCATTGGGTCCCAGGTTGTTCACAAAGCTGCCTGAGAGGAGTTGATCCTTCTCGCTCAGCAGCAGGCTTTCTTCCTGCACGATGCCTCGCGGGAATTCCCATCGGATGTAGACGGTATCTCCTTGGACTTGGATTGTGGCCGGTTGGGGATCCATCCGGTGGTATTGTGATGGGGGAGGGTAGACCATGACCGTCTTATGGTCGCCGTGGTTCTGGTGATTATGAATGAGCCATTGCCACGTCCCACACAGTCGTTGAAGCCCCTGTTCATTTTTTCGATCGTGACTCCATTGCCGGATTGCCTGCCAATGCTTCCATGCCCGCCGTTCATTTCCGACGTGTAATTGCAGGAGGGTGGCCCGGACGTGTGCCGTGGTGATCGGCAGAAAAAAATGACGGAGGAATCGATGGATGGACGGAGCCGGGTCCTCCTGAAGTGGCTTCTCCTGCCGGCCATCCTGTGTCGTCAGGCGATCCCAGGAATCGCGCAGTCGTTTCTTCACTCCCGCCGTTCCTTCGGTTTGTGCCAGGGTCAGCCAACTATCCGGAGTGCCGGTCCAGTTCGGATAGTGTTCATGGAGCCATAGCGTGAATACAGAGTCGTGTGGAGAAAGTGGTTGCGTGGTGGGATCAGGGCGCTGCAATTGCGCAATGGTTCCGGCCAGGGCCATGAGTGCAGGCAGGTCCGGTTGGGATGGCGTGAGCCACTTGAGTTGTTGTTGCCGGCGATCGAGAACCGATCGAATCGTGGACGCGTTGCCCTGATCAAGAGCGGCCAGGAGGTCGTTTGTGAGATGCCACGTTGCGAGGTTTGCCACAAGGGGGGACAGGTGTTGCGTGAGCCCGTTCGGGAGGGGGGAGTGGTCTCGCCTGCGTTGCAGCAGTCCTTTGGGTAATTCGAGGGAGGCTCCGAACGTTTTCAGGAAAAAGACCGTCGCGTCTTTATCAGAAACAAGGGCTTGAGGAGCTTTGTTTTGCAGGAGATTCGTAAAATCGGCTGCGAATAGAACGTGTGGCCATAACAGGAAAGCCGCGAGAATGACAGCTCGCCATCTCATCGAACGACTCGAACCCGGTGCTTGGAATCCCTCGACGTGAGAAACGTTCGGAATGCCATTGGAGGCACACGTGCTCAAGGTGCACATTGGCTTCGCTGGAGCCCCGGCGTCGCGTTACACGGGTAATTGTTTTTTGAGAAAAGAGATGGTGTCGTCCCAAGCCTGTCTGGCCGCCGGTTCATCGTAGCGGTCGGGCTGTACCTGGTCGCAAAATCCGTGGCTTGTGCCAGGATATTGACGAACTTCTACGGTTTTACCCGCTTCTTGTGCCACTTGCGTCAGTTGTGCAAGCCCCTCGGCCGTCACGGTCTCATCCGTTTCAGGGGCATGGTACAGGAGAGGACAATACATGTTCTTGATCGAGTCGAGCGGGTCGGGAAGTTTTCCGTAAAAGGAGATGGCTGCCCGCAACCGCTTTCGTTTGAGAGCAAACAGAATGGCCAAGGTTCCGCCCAAACCCAGTCCGACCGCGGCATGTGCGTTCCGCACGGTAAATTCCAAATTGGGGTCTTCGGGGAGATTCGCATTCAGAAATTCGCATGAGGCATTGATGTCCTGCAGGACCGTCGAAAGGTCGATGCGTTCGGACAGCGCCTCGGCGACTTCGGCATTGGCCGTGATCATGCCGCCCTGCCGGCCGTACAGGTTCGGGACCATGACGACGTACCCCTCACAGGCCAGTCGCATGGCCAGGTCTTTCCACTCCGCCGTCAACCCCCATTTATCGTGGAGCAGGAGGACAGAAGGAAACTTCCCCTTTTCCTGAGGCCAGTATTGAATCCCCTGGACTTGATGCTCCTTGGGGATTCTCGTGGCTGCGTAGGGGTCGACCATCTGGTCTTTATGGGTATCGAAAACTCCCTTACTGGAAAAACGAACGGATTTATACCCGATTTGAGCAGCGGTAAACGGTGTGACGTGATCCGGCATGATGGAACCGACTATATCCACCGGGCCGGAAGCTTGTCAACGAACGGGATTGTCGGCTATTCCGACAATCTTTCTCCGTCCCGATCAGACGGCAGGCCTAGGAGGCATGAAAAGAAAATTCGGCGAGTTCGGCGGCTTCCAGCCCTTCCCGGACCATGTCTTGGATGGACAGCGATTCTTCAGTTTGTTGAATGGTGTCGAGCCGGCAGCGCGTGTTCGGATGACGTGGGACAAACAACGTACAACAATCCTGGTCCGGTTCGATGGACGTTTCAAAGGTTCCGATTTGTTGGGCTTCATCGGTAATTTCAATTTTGTCCATCCCGATCAATGGACGAAGAATAGGGAGGTGAGCCACTTGGCTCACGGTTTGGAGGTTTTCTGCGGTTTGGGAGGCGACTTGTCCGAGACTGTCACCGGTGACCAACCCCCAGCAGTGTTCCTTTTCGGCCAGTTGTTCCGCAATCCTCATCATCATCCGTCGGTACAGGACGACGCGAACGGGGGCGGGAGAATCGACGACGATTTGGCGTTGAATCTCCCCGAACGGGACAAGGTATAACCGGGCCGTCAATTGGTAGCGCGTGAGAAGGGAAACGAGATCGCGCACTTTTTCTTCGGAAGCCCGTGAGAGATAGGGCCGGCCGTGGAAATGAACGAAGATGACCCTGCAGCCACGCTTCATCATCCGGTAGGCGGCGACCGGCGAGTCGATGCCGCCCGAGATGAGGCACAGCACGTTGCGACTGATGCCCGTGGGGAGTCCTCCCGGACCCGGGTATTTGACGAGCGAGAAGTACACGGTGTGATCGACGACTTCGACGACCACGTTGACGTCAGCCCCGTTCAGACGCACGCGTTTCCCGGTTGCGGCACAGAGGTACGCGCCTATTTCCCGGTTCAGTTCGATGGAGGTCTTTGAAAACCGCTTGTCCGCGCGTTTGGTCGTGACGCGAAAAGTCTCGAACGCCTTCCTTTCAAGTGCGCCGGCAATGGCTTCGCAAAGCGGCTGGAGTGCGGGCGTCTCGTAGTCGATCGGCAGGGCATGGGCCAGGGAACAGTTCGCCACTCCGAAGGTATGACGGATACGATCCTGTACGTCTTCCCATGCCGATTCGTTTGGAAGGCTGATCCGGATACGGCCGGAAAGCGGTCTGACTTCGGTCACGGTGGTTTTCTTAAGAGAATTCTGGAGGTGCTGGATCAACCGTTGTTCAAAAAAGCCCCGGTTGCGACCCTTGAGCGCCAGTTCGTGATAGTGAACCAATGCATAGGGCATTACCCTTCCGCCTCCAAGAACCGTTCGGCGTCTATCGCGGCCATGCATCCGGTGCCGGCGGCCGTGATTGCCTGTCGATAGTGAGGGTCCTGGACGTCCCCGGCGGCGAAGACTCCGGGCACGTTAGTCGCCGTCCCATGTGACGTTTGAATGTAGCCGTTGGCATCCATCTCGATTTGTCCCCTGAAGATCCGGGTATTCGGCGTATGCCCGATGGCCACGAACACTCCCTTGCAATCCAGCGTCGTCGTGTCATTGGTCACGCTGTCCCGCAGGCGAAGTCCCGTGACGACGTCGTCGCCCAGCATGTCTTCCACCACTGAATTCCAGCGGAATGAAATCTTTTCATTCTTCAGGGCTTTATCCTGCATGATCTTGGACGCCCGCAGTTTGTCCCGGCGGTGAACGATGGTCACGTGGGAGGCGAATTTCGTCAAGAATGTGGCTTCCTCCATGGCACTGTCGCCGCCTCCGATGACGGCGATAGGCTGGCCTCGAAAGAAAAACCCGTCACAGGTCGCACAGGTCGAAACCCCGTGGCCGAGGAGTCGACTTTCCGAGTCCAGGCCCAGGAGGTTTGCCGAAGCCCCGGTGGAAACAATCAGCGATCGGGCGTGAACCGTTTCTTCATCATTGATCGTGACGGCAAAAGGGCGCTGGTTGAGGTCGACCTTGGTCACGTCAGCCGTTTGAAAAGCCGTGCCGAATCGTTCGGCTTGGGCACGCATGTCCTGAATGAGTTGCGGCCCCATGATGCCCTGCGGAAATCCGGGAAAATTTTCAACGTCAGTCGTTAAAGTGAGTTGCCCGCCGGCTTGCGAGCCTTCAATCATAAGCGGTGAAAGGTTGGCCCGAGCCGTGTACACGGCGGCCGTGAGTCCGGCGGGGCCCGATCCGATAATGATAACGTTGTGCATGAAGATCTATCCTTTGTGAAAAAAATGAAAATGGTCAGGAATGACGAGGCCTGCTTGATTGCGTTCGCCGCGGCAACGCCGCTTCTTGAAGGAATTCCTGATACAGTTGTCGCACGTGCGGTCGGAGCCGGGTCACCGGCAACGTCCCATCCAGGATATGATCCGCAAATCGACGCTTGGTACGCAAGGGCAATTGTCCGCGAATTCGTCCCAAGGCTTCTTTTTTGGGCAGGCCGTCTCGCTGCCGGGCGCGCTGAAGTTGGATGGGCTGGGTGGCGGTCACGACAATCACACGATCCATTCGTTCATGCGCCTGCGCTTCGATCAAGAGTGCCGCGTCATAGATGATCACGGCATTCGGATGCCGCCTGGCGATGGCATTTGTTTGCCGGACCTGTTCGCGTGCCACGCGAGGGTGCACGATGCGATTCAGGGCCGACAGTTTCCGGGGATGATGAAAGACCAGCTTGGCCAAGGCGACTCGATCCAACGTGCGGTCGGCTTGAAGAACGGAGGGACCGAAGGTGTTGACAATCTCTTTCCACGCCGTTTTGCCCGGTGCCACCACGGTTCGGGCCAACTGGTCGGCTTGAATGACGAACGCGCCGCATTCCTGAAACAGGCCTGCCACCGTTGTTTTTCCGGAAGCGAGCCCTCCTGTGAGGCCTATCAATATCATCCTTCTAGTATAGGAGATTTTTGCCGATCTCCGAAAGTCGCATGGGATAACGGGGTGTCGAGGTTGTGCATTTGTTGATGGAATAAGGGGAGTTCCCACTAGAGTTGTTGTATCAGAAGGTCGTGAGCTTGACCGGGAAAAGGCGCTTCCTGTATGTCCCGTATGTCTTCAACAAAGAGACTCAAAACGAGGAAGAGACGGAAAGAAACAAATGGCAGTCAACAACGAGGACCCAAGCCGGATGACGAGAATTTTGGGGGAGAGTCTCATTTTGACCATTGGCGCTTTGCTTGTGTTGTGCGGCACAAGCGCGTTGCTCGCTCAAGAGCCAGGCGGATCTCGTGAACGCACGTCCGGTTCAGGATCAACCTGGTACGTGACCTTGGACGGGTCCGGGCACTTTACGTCCATTCAAGAGGCAATCGATCAAGCGCAGGATGGGGATACCGTCTTCATCAAGGCGGGGCGCTATGCCGAAGACGTGACGGTCCACAGTAAAGAAGGGTTGAAGGTCATTGGTGAAGGTCCGGAAAAAGTCTTTCTCGCGGGCCTGAAACGGGTCGGCACCTTGCATATCGGAAAGTGGCCCTATGGGGCCACGAACGTGGAAATTCGGGGTTTGACCGTTCAACAGCACGGCGGGTTGGGCGTCGGAATATTTAACGGCGAAGGAGTGACGCTCAAGAATCTCAAAGTCAACGGCTTCGTCTTCGGTCAACAAGTTCACAACGTGCACATTGAGCACTGCGTGGTGGGCGGCAGTGAAACCACGGGCATCGCGTTTGCGGATTCTCAAGCCACGCTGATTGATAATCTGATTCACGACAATGACCATGGCGTGTCGATTGGGGGCACGTCGATCGTGCATCTGGAACGGAACGTCATTACGCGAAGCTTGTTTGAAGGCGTCCTTGTGGCCGATCAAGCCGAAGCCATGTTGATTCAGAATACCCTTGTCAACAACCAGGGAGGCGTGAAGTTTCAGGACGATGCCGTGGGCACGGTTGCCGGCAATATTATCGACGGAGCCAAAGTGGGCATTGCGTGGTCAGTCAAGCATCCCGTGAACATCGCGCAGAATGGACTTCACAATATCGACGTGAACTATCAGGTCGCCGGTCAAGACGGGCCTCCGCCGGGCAAGTCCCAGGCTTTTTCGGATGTCTATGCCGCGCCCAAGTTTGTCGCTCCACATCAGGGGGATTACCGCTTGCAGACCGATTCCCCACTGTTGAACGTCGGCGAATTTCCGTACCTGGGTGCTCGTGGCCCTGTGCGGGAGTAGCCCTCTCTTATTCCCCTTTTTTGTAAGGACGGGCGAGGGGAGGTAGAGGTTCAACAATCCTGCTTGGTCAGACAGGCCATTGTTCTTCACGCCAGGCCATGTCCCAAAACATCCATTCATAGCGTGAACTGGTCAGAAACGCTTCGCTCATCCGCTCTTTTTCGGCCCTGCCGGCCCGTTTGGCTTCTTTGTCGACCAGTGCACGCATCCACCGGGTGACTTCGGCGAATTCCGGAGATCCGTACAACAGCAACCAATCCCGATAGGGGTGTTTGGGAGATGGCGGACCCTTATGCAACAGATGTTGGCCTACGGCACAGTAGATCCACGCGCAGGGAAGGGCCACGACCGTGAGTTCGGCCAGGGTGCCGGTTTGGGCCGTGCTTCGCATGTGCCGGCAGTAGGCGTAGTTCGTCGGTGCAAGGCGCGTGTTGCGCATCTTTGTCGCCGAGAGCTTCCATTGTTTGCCGTAGGTTTCGTGCAACCCCCGTTCGACCACGATGGTTTCTTCAACGAGTTTGGCAAAGCGAAGAGCCGTATCTGGGTCTTGGGCCTTTTGCGCGCCCAAGGCGAATATCCGGGCGAGTTCCTCGAGATACCGGGCATCCTGCAGGATATAGTACCGGAACTTGCGTTGGGGTAACGTGCCTTTCCCCAAGGCCGCCACGAAAGGATGTTTGAATTGCGCGTCCCAGATCGGCTTGGCCATCTGCTGTAGGCGTTTGGTGAAACTCACAATTTCTCCGGCGCGTTAGAGTAAGGCTCGTGCGGCAGCGAAGGCAGCCTCCATGTCCGGCATGTTCGCAAGGTTTGGGGTGATTTGCAGATAGCGGAGGACATTGTTCTTATCCACCACCATGACCGCACGGGCGAGTAAATGCGGGCCGTCCAATAAGAGTCCATGGGTGCGCCCGAACTCTCCACCCCGGTAGTCGGATAAAAACGTGACGTTGTCGATTTTTGCTTCTTTGGCAAAACGGTCTTGAGCAAAGGGGGTATCGACGCTGATGGTATAGAGGTTGACCTTCGCATCGAGGCCGTTGTTCTTCTCGCTGAGGTAATGCGTTTGCTGTTCACACACTTTTGTGTCGAGAGAAGGGACGATGCTGATAATGCGTACCGTGCCTTTCGTCTCGGTAATATCTCGGAGGGATAAATCTCCATCGGCCAATTTCACGGACCGGAGTGCTTCTCCCGTGGAAATCCCAGGGCCGGCCAATGCGAGGGAGGAATCCCGAAAGGCAATGGTGGATCCTGCACCGGCAGTGGCCGTACCCTTGGCGGTCGGAAAGGATTGATAAGAGAAGCCTGAATCGACCCGGGTTTCGAATGCGGTACATCCACTGAACGTCAGGAAAGCTATGAGGCTAACGAGAATGCGCGGGCATCGTATGAAACTCCCCATGAGTCGGACCTCCCTCTAGGTGTTCTATTGACCGGCGGATCGGGGAATTGTCGGCTTGAAATTTTATACGGCAGGATTGAGAGGCTGTCAAGAAATGGGAGACTCGGACGTGGGCAGGTCGGATGAGTGGAGGGTAGTTAGACGGACGGGTGGGTTGTCGGATTCCGCTACGCCTGTCCTGAGCGTAGTCGAAGGGCTAACCCGACTTACTGTCCGTCCAGAAATTTCAGGAGGGCAGAGTTGACGAAGTCGGGGTTTTCCCATTGGGGGAGATGTCCGGAATTCGGCGCCACCAGGAACGAACTGTGGGGAATGGTCGCGTGCAGGGTTTGCCCCACCGTCAGAGGAAAGACTTTGTCGTATGCGCCCCACAGAATCAGCGTGGCGTGCGGAATGTCCGCTAAGCGTTGAGCAAACGTCGTTTCCCATACCGGGATCTGATCCAGTTGTGAATACATCGCCTGGAAGAATCCCGGCTGAAAGCGAAGGCGATGAACACGTTCCACGACCATCGGAGAAATCAGGGCCTGGTTGTGGATGATTTCTTTCAGGATCAGTTTGATGGACCATCGGCCTGTTATCCGGCTCCCCAGTTTTGATAGCCAGAGTGCCGGCCGGTGTTTGATAAACCGTTTGGTTCTCGATGATTGCATGTTGTCGAGAATGTTGGCCGGAAAACCTCCGATGAGCACGAGTTTGGCGACGCGATCCGGATGCTCCAGACTCATCCCGATGGCAATGCCGGCACCCATGGAACTGCCGATCAGGACGGCTTTCTCAATGCGGAGATGATCCATGAACGTATGGAAGGTATCGAGGAGAAAGGCCGGAGAGTAGATACCTTCAGGTTTCTCGGATAGTCCCGAACCCAACAAATCAGGCGTCATGATCCGGCACGACCGGGCGAGCGAGACCTGTTGGTGTTCCCAATGCCACATGGAGCCACCCAGTCCGTGAATCAAAATAGCGGGCGGCCCCTTCCCGTGGTCCAGATAGGCCAGGTGATGTCCGTTCACGATGGTGGTATGAACGGTGTGTCGATGGAGCAGGTCAACGCGGGAGGGATTGCAAAGAGGGGAAGCGGTTGTCACAACGGCGATTGGCGCGGCGGCGGAGACGATCCATCCTGCGTGCATGGACCGGCGCTCGTCGGTCCCTGTTTATTCGAGCCGGATCAGGGTTTCATCGCAATTGACGAGATCGCCTTCGTTGACGTAGATGGCCTTGACGGTCCCTTCAATCGGTGCGGTGACCCGGTTTTCCATTTTCATCGCTTCAATCACGATCACCGGATCTTCGGCGGCAACCGCGGCGCCTTCCATGACGAGGATTTTGACGACGCG
>MPMZ01000033.1 GCA_002238765.1 Nitrospira sp. bin75 | reverse complement strand
TTGGCGGGCAAACGCCCGACCAAGTCTATTTCAACCAGCCCAAGCCAATCCCGGCGGCGGCATAACCAGAGCGGAGAGCCACTTATCAACAGCCTGCAACCTGTTCAAGGAAACCGAGCCACCTCTCCCATTACACGACGCGCAGTCAAGATTGACACCGCTTCTAGTTATCCGGAAATTGGCATTCGATCCTTCGGAAAGGGAACGTTTCATAAGCCCAATATTAGCGGTTGGGAGATCGGATCAAAAAAACTTTACAGGATTCAAGCAGATGACCTTCTTCTTAATAATGTCTTTGCTTGGGAAGGTGCGATAGCCGTCGTTCGGCCTGAGGATGCCGGACGTGTTGGCTCACACAGGTTTATTGCCTGCGTTCCCAAGAAGAAAATCGTCACCGCAAATTTCTTGCGATTTTACTTCCTCACTGAAACAGGTCTCGAAAAAATTGGGCTCGCCTCACCGGGTGGAGCGGGCAGAAATAGAACCTTGGGACTGGAGAAACTTGAAGCCATAGCCGTACCTGTCCCCTCTTTTGAGAAACAACTTTGGTTTGACAAACTACAGTTAACCGTAGAAAAAATGAGAAAGGGACTGTCTCAAACCACCATTGAACTCGATGCCCTTCTTCCCTCTATCCTCGACAAAGCCTTTAAGGGTAGGCTGTAAAGACTCAATGATTGAGGTGCCGAAAAAGCAGAACTCATTATTCGGAAGTATTGTACATGCTTCTCGTAAGTCTCAAGCCTGCTCTAGAGGCAAAAATCGCACGTGCTCCTAGCGAAGGCATAAGTATCCTTTGAAATCGTTCGAAAAGGAACCGCCTTTATGACCAGAAAATTAAAAGTGGACTTCTTTAAAGTCGTCCTTCCAGATGACTCTCCCCATTCATTCGAGCATATCTTACACGCTGTTAATAATTCGCCTAAAGATGATACTCGAAATGTCACCCGAAATACTTGTCCGTTCAGGCTACAAAATGCGTGGCAAACGGAAGATTGCTGGAAAGGCGAAATGATACGAATTCGTATGGATCAGTTGCCGATGAAGGCTAAACTTAGCGGAGAAGTCTCGCCTATTGACCTCGAAAAAGATGAAGGGATTGGAGAAGAAACTGCTTTTTTATATCATGTCCCAACTAGAGTCCTTACCATCCAACGAAATCGTTATGGGGTTTCAGCCGGAGTGTTCGCCTGGTACTTTGGAGAAAAAGGATCTGTGGCACCAATCGAACTTGAACCTGTTCTGCAAAAAGATGGCTTGCAACGCCTCGCAAATATAAGAGAAGTGCGGAAGCTGTCTTTGAATATTGCCGGTGCCGAAAATATGACTGTCTTTCAAGGCTTAGGAAAAGGCGTAGAATCCATGATAGCATTAATTGATCAATTTAAATCTCCAAACCTGACACTAACGCTTTCAATGGGCAAAAAACGAGGATCGCTTGAATGGGTCAAAGATTTTGCCCAATCGTTTGTAAAGTCTAATCAACAGGGAGAAAGTTCTATTCATAAGTTTGAAATATCAGGGAAAACCGAGGATGGGGAAAAGTCTGTTTTAGATTTGATTGAGTATCGAATGGTTGAGGAAATTGAAGTTGAATTGAAGTCTGGTCGAACTCTTTCTTCATCTGCGCGGGAATACGCCGTTCAAGAAGCCTTCTCCTCCAGAAAGCAGGAATTAGTAGAAATGTTCTCACGACAATGAGGACCCATAATGATAACTGAAACAATCGAGCGCCGGTACCCGTACGTTATAAGTTTTGTCATAACCACATTCTATCTTTGTTTCCATCAACTGATCGATGTAACTTCGACTGCTAAAGCCCTCTTCCCTGTGGTGACAAGTATAAGTGCCATCGCGGTCGGATTTCTCTTGGCCGCACAATCCATTATCTTGTCTATAGATGAGCGAAACGTCATCAAAAGCTTAAAACAAGGAGGCGTTTATGGTCATTTGGTCGGATATGTCGTCAAGGCGGTTAATTGGTCATTCGTCACAACAATTCTCACGGGGATAGGAATGGTATTGAGTCTACATGAAAATGCAAACGGCTGGATGTTTTCCGTCATTTTTACCGGGATGTGGGTCTTTATCACGACAACGGCTGTCATATGTTGTTACCGAGTGATTCGTATCTTTTCCAAAATTTTGAGACAACTTGCAAAAGCTGACTCATAACCACTCTTTAAAGGCACAAGGAAGTGAACAGCGGTGTTCGAGCCTCGAAGAGATTAAAGCTTCCCCTTAAAACAGGCCGACGATGTCGCCCTTGGTATCGAGGCCTACGGCTTCGGCAGCCGGGACGCGCGGCAGGCCGGGCATCGTCATGATCCCGCCGGTCAACACGACGAGAAACTCCGCTCCCAGGGAGAGCCGGACTTCTCGAATGGGGACCGTAAATCCGGTGGGGGCACCTCTTTTATCAGGATCGGTTGAAAAGCTGTATTGGGTCTTGGCCATGCAGATGGGAAACCGGCGATATCCCTTGTTTTCCAGTTCCTCGAATTGTTTCAGCACGGCTGAAGGAATGTCCGCATCAGCCGCGCCATAAATCTCTCGCGACACGATCCGGACTTTTTCGGCAAGCGGCAGGTCGTCGGAATAGAGGGGACGAAAGCCGGTGGGTTCGTCTTCGATCGTCTTGACCACCAATTCCGCCAGCGCGACGGCGCCTTCCCCTCCTTTGGCCCAATGATTCGCCAAGGCCATTTTCACTCCGCGACCGGCACAGACCTCATGGACCAGTTCCAATTCGGCCTTGGTATCGCTCGAGAATTCATTGACGGCCACCACGACGGGCACCCCGAATTTCTTCACGTTGTCCAGGTGGCGGATTAAATTCGGCAGGCCGCGTTTGAGGGCTTCGAGGTTTTCCGTTGCCAGTTCCTTGAGATTGGCTCCGCCGTGCAGCTTCAAAGCCTTGACCGTGGCCACGACCACGGCGCAGTCCGGCCTCAACCCCGCTCGCCGGCATTTGATGTTGAAGAATTTCTCGGCACCCAGGTCCGCCCCGAACCCCGCCTCGGTCACGACGTAGTCCGCCAATTTCAAAGCCGCCTTCGTGGCCACGACCGAATTGCACCCGTGCGCAATGTTGCCGAACGGCCCCCCGTGCACCAAGGCGGGGTTCCATTCCAGGGTCTGGACCAGGTTGGGATTGAACGCATCCTTCAATAACGCGGTCATGGCGCCGTGGGCTTTGATGTCTTTGGCAAAGACAAATCCTTTTTGCGGAGTCTGTCCGACTTTGATGTTCCCCAACCGTCGCTGCAGATCGTGGATATCCGTTGCCAGGCACAACACCGCCATGACCTCGGAGGCCGCCGTGATGTCGAAGTTCCCTTCCCTGGCAAAGCCGTTCACGGCGGCACCCAGCCCCGTGACGATCTGGCGTAACGACCGGTCGTTCATATCCATGATCCGCCGCCAACTGATGTGCCTGGCATCCAGGGACGGCTCATGCCCCCAATACAAATGGTTATCCACCATCGCCGCAAGCAGATTATGCGCCGAGGTAATGGCGTGAAAGTCTCCCGTAAAATGCAGATTGATGTCGGTCATCGGCACGACTTGGGCGTACCCGCCTCCGCAGGCGCCACCTTTCATCCCGAAACAGGGCCCCAAACTCGGTTCCCGCAAGGCTACCATCACTTTTTTCCCGATTTTCGCCAGACCGTCGGTCAAGCCGACGGACGTCGTGGTTTTGCCTTCTCCGGCCGGGGTGGGTGTCATGGCCGTCATCAATATCAATTTTCCATCGGGCTTTTGCTTCAATTCGTTGAGCCCCGATAGCGGAATTTTGGCTTTGTATTTTCCATAAAGGTCCAGGGCCTCTCGAGCGAGCCCTATTTTTTCCTGCGCCACCTGCTCGATTGGTTGGAGGACCGCCTTATTGGCGATTTCAATATTGACGTTTGTTTGTGCCATGGCTTACCTCAGTCAACATGATTGACGTTTTTGACCACCGGATTGTGAAACAGCATAATGTGTTGCCAACACTTCAACAACCAACGTCAAAAGTGGGCCTGCCGGTCCACCCTACCCTTCCCGGCCAAGGTTTGGCATGTATCGGCAACGTATGCAGGAGATCGTGATGCGGGTTTACTCTTTGGTTCTCAGCCTCATCGTCGTCGCAACGTTCGGGGGTACCGACGCCGTTCTTGTCGCCATGGCCGAAGCCTCTGAAGCGGCACCTCAGCCTGCTTTGCATCAAAGCTCTTCCCAGGAAGAAGCCCTGGTTTGGAAATCTTCAACGCACTGTGAACGCGTTGTCAAGGATGGCGGGCGCATGGCCGTCCCGGAGCGCGACACACTTCGCGTCGGGACGTGGAATATCCGATGGTTTCCTTATGGCAGCCCGCCTGATCGGCCGGATCATTCCATGGCACCGACCGACCTGGTATGGCTGACGTGCACCCTTGTCTGGATGCAGACGGATCTGCTGGTCATCCAAGAGAGCTTGACTACCAGCGAGGCCCGCGCCGCGTGGGACCGGGTCTTGACGACGCTTGCACAACAAACGGGAGATGTCTGGCAATGGTCGGTGCAATCATGCGGAAGGCCCGATGGTCACCACGTGGGGGTACTGTGGAATGCAAGTCGGGTGACGCTTTCCACCATGCAGAGCCTCTGGCGCTTGAACAGTAAAGCCACGTCCTCCCAAGAGCCGTGCAAAGGCGGACTCCGTCCCGGCCACTACGCACGCGTTCAATCGACACACCAGCATGGTGCGGACTTCCATGTGATCGGTCTTCACCTCAAGTCGGGCCCCACGGTCTCTGCGGTCGGAGAGCGACACGCGGCCCTCAACCGGATCGACACGGCGGTTGCGCGCTTTCTCGAACAGGATCGGGACGTGATCATCCTCGGCGATTTGAACACCATGGGCGCCGGCGATCGTCATTCACAACGGTCTGAATTGAAATACCTCAGACGAATGGTGGCGAAAGAAGAGCCGGGATTTGACGATCTTTCCCCGAAGCCCCGGTGCTCGCATTATTTTCGTGGCCGGGGCGAGTGGTTGGATCACGTGCTGGTCGCAAAAGACATGACCGAAATGCGCACGAGGTCGGCGCGTGTCACCGGCTATTGTGCCGTCGCCGGATGCCGGCGAATCAAAGGTGAATACCCGCCCGCCTATCGACGACTGTCCGATCATTGCCCCGTGATCATCGAGATCGACAACCGGGACCTGGACTGACCATGAGCCGGCCCTCACCCACACGATGTTCCTGGGCAACCAGGACGCTCCTGATTCAGTACCATGATCGCGAATGGGGCGTTCCCGTACACGACGACCGGCGGTTATTCGAATTTCTCATCCTTGAAGGTGCTCAAGCCGGATTGAGCTGGAATACGATTCTGCAAAAACGCGAGGCCTTTCGAACGGCCTTTGATCATTTTGACCCGGCTGCAATCGCCAAGTACGACGCACGAAAAGTGCGGGCTCTGTTAAACAACCCCGGTATCATTCGAAATCGACTCAAAATTCAAGCGGCCGTTTCGAATGCACGGGCCTTTCTTCTCGTTCAAAAGGAAGTCGGCAGCTTTGACAAGTATATTTGGCAATTCGTCGAAGAGCGGCCGATTCGCAATCGGTGGAATTCTCCCCAAGACGTTCCCTGTCAAACGCCGGTCTCCGATGCCCTCAGTCAGGATCTGAAACGCCGGGGGTTCTCATTCGTCGGTTCGACGATTTGCTATGCGTTCATGCAAGCCATCGGCATGGTCAACGATCATACGACTGATTGCTTTCGCTACCGGATGCTTCGCTAGTCTGCATTTCTCACCGGCCGTCCCAACACTTTCTGTCGGCAGCACAAGGCATTTACGGGCTTTGCCCCGGGAGGTCTCACTCTTTCTCATAAGAAAACTTGTCCCAAGCCCTTGAAAAGACAATATAAATCAATATATATGCCTATAATTTTTACGGCTACAGCATATGGATTTAATAATTAATTGAAAAATATAAAATATAGGGGTATAGTGTAGTTGGAATGATTATTCCAAATGATGAGTTGGCATCATAGTAGAAAGGCATCTCAGTAGGAGAAAGATGCTGCATCAGGTTCGATGATTCATGATGATCGTAGAGAAGAACATAGCTGTTTCCACATGAAAGGAGGCACGTTATGGCAAGTCGAGGCACCATTGAAAAGGAAGTCGCGGTGTTTAAACAACACCAGCAGGAGGGACAAACTCGATGGTTCGTTCGCGTATCCTGCAGCTTTCTCGATCCACGAGTCTATGGTCCTTTCCCGGACGAGCAGGAGGCCGAACGGTTTCGAGGAGGCGCCGAGTTCGAACTCCGAAAATTGTTGGACTGCGAACTTCCGAGTCTTACCAGCAATTGTCATTTCCCTGCACCCCGTTGACCGATTCAGTTCCTTTCTCTGAATCGTCTTCCCGTCTGCTACAAGCGGGCATTCGGTGTATGTTACTTCCGGGTTACGTCCCGGTTAAGGTTTCGTCACACTGACCTTCTCCCGGTCTCTGAAAAGAGAGTGCGATCCGGCGAGTCAACCACTACCTGCTCACAGGTACTTATTGTTCATTACGTAAACAAGTTAACGTAACATATTGTATTTGTTATAAACTTAGGTTGCCAAGTCAGGCATCCACCAAAATTGGGGACAACATTGTGGATTAGTTTTGTCATGTAAAAAAATGTATCGTACAGAAGGCAACGTTGACCAATTTGCCTATCTTTGGGGCATAGGGGTTTGGTGACTTAGACCACAAAATCTAGTGAGGGAAATACCCTTGGGGTCGGGTACTTAGAGCAACAGTCGCCCCGAAATTATTCGTCCATTGCGGCTTATGGCAGACGCGTGTTGCCGTTGCAACGGACAACCAATATGCCATCCCTGATGGTCACCAATACAGCCGTCACGCGCGAATCGGCGGCCACGCTTCGATTCAACTCTTGCAGGGTCTCCGTCGCCCCGTCCGGGGACGGATGTTTGAGTACCTCTCCACTCCAAAGTACGTTATCAATGAGCATGACGCCTTTCGGAGACAACAATTCCAGCCCGCGTTGATAATAATTCAAGTAGTTCATTTTATCCGCATCAATAAAAATCAGATCGAACGCACCTTCAAGTGTTTGCATTGTCTCAAGGGCCGGCCCAAGCCGCAATTCAATCTTTCCGCCGGCCGGACTTTGGGTCCAATACCGTTTGGCAAGCTCGGTGGTTTCGGCATCAATATCGCACGTCATGACGGTTCCATCTTCGGGCAACGCCTCGGCAAAACAAAGGGCGCCATACCCGGTAAACGTGCCGATTTCCAGCACGGATTTGGCCTCCACCAACGTCGCCATCATTTTCAAGAACGCCCCTTCCAACGGGCCGACTACCATTTGCGGAAGTTCTACGGAACGATAGGTTTCCTCTCGAAGCCGGCGACAGACGTCGGACTCCGGCATCGAATGCGCCTCCGCATAGGCTTCAATATCCGGCGCGACCAATTCTCTCATCTGTCTCTCCTTTCTCGCGTGTTCCATCATGAAGGGATAGCGTCGAATCAGCTTTTCCCGTTATCTGTACCATGTTCGCCTGCCACCTTGCATTCAATGGTGGCGCTTTGTACAGTCCGCCTGCCTTGGTACATTACACTAGGAGAGGAAACGTCCATGCCGGACTCCACGCACAATCTGACCGCCTTGAAATCCCGGCTCCTTGAGATACGACATCTCAAGGATGCCGCTGCCCTGCTCTCCTGGGATCAGGAAACCTATATGCCGGCCGGCGGAGGGCAAACCCGTGCCGAGCAAATTGCCACGCTTCAGACCCTGGCCCACGCCAAATTCGTCTCCCCGGAGACCGAAGACCTCCTGTTGCACCATATCGATCCGGCGACCGGCTTGGCGAACGCCGATGCCGACGGGCTCGACGACGCATCCAAGGCCCTCCTTCGGGAAACCTGGCGGGACTTCAGCAGGGCCAAAAAACTCCCATCCGATTTCGTCAATCGCCTGGAACGCGAATGTTCCCTGGCCCAGCAGGTGTGGGCCGAGGCACGCCGGCGTAATGACTTCATGCACTTTCTTCCCAACCTGCAGAACGTGATCGCTTTGAAGGTCGAAGAGGTCGGCCACGTGGGGTACGACGGTTCCCCGTACGACGCACTCCTGGATACCTATGAACCCGGAGCCACTCTTGCCCAACTCCAACCGTTGTTCGCCTCGCTTCGTCATGGATTGCTCGAATTGTTGCGACACGTCCGCGAAGCCGCTCAGCCGGACGACCGGATCCTGTTTCAGGCCTACGAGGAACAGCAGCAGATCGCGTTCGGGAAACTGGTGCTCCACGGCATGGGCTACGACTTCAACCGGGGACGGCTGGATCTCTCGGCCCACCCCTTTACCACGGCGTTTCACCCGACCGACGTCCGCGTGACGACGCGCGTCTTTGAAAAAGATCTTCCCTCCTGCCTGTTCAGTTGCATCCATGAGGGCGGACACGGTCTCTATGACCAGGGCCTGCCCCAGGAGCACTACGGCACCCCCTTGGGCGAGTCGCTTTCTCTCGGCATTCATGAAAGCCAATCACGGTTGTGGGAGAACAACGTCGGGCGGTCAAAGGCTTTTTGGACGCATTTTCTGCCCTTGCTTCGACAATATTTTCCGGCACAACTCGGGACGGTTTCCCTGGACGCGTTCCATGCCGCCTTGAATAAGGTGAACCCGTCCCTGATTCGGGTGGAAGCGGATGAAGTCACCTACAACCTCCACATCATGGTGCGCTTTGACATCGAGTTGGCCCTGATTGAACAACGGGTTCCAGTCAAGGACCTGCCCGGTCTGTGGCGGGAAAAGATGCAGGAATATCTCGGGATTGTCCCCGAACGGGACGCCGACGGGGTCCTGCAGGACGTCCATTGGTCTCTTGGAGCATTGGGCTACTTTCCCACGTATACCTTGGGCAACCTCTACGCATCCATGTTTTTTCAGCAGGCCCTTCAAGACATCCCCGGACTGGAAATCGAAATCCAACGCGGCCACCTGCTCTCACTCAAAGCGTGGCTGAATCACAATATCCACCAGTGCGGGAGGCAATATTCAGCCACCGATCTCCTGCACCGGATCACCGGTCAGACGCTGAGTGTCGAACCGTTCCTGTTATACCTCCGGACCAAAATCGGGGACATTTACGGCTTCACGTCGACTCAATGACCACTGCGGGGTCGTACTCGCCCTGCCGGTCTCGTTCACAAAGACTTCTCCGACCCGACACCTGAAGATACACCCCCGCCTCCCGCAGTGGACAGTCCTTTCTGTTTCTCGGAACCACCCTTTACTGGCCCCGCAAAAACCCATGAGCAAAAACTCTTTAGCAATCAACGGGTTCGCCGAATCATTCATGTTCCGTTCTCTCTGGCACGTTCCTTGCTTTTACAAAAAAACAGGACGTTACTTTTCCATTCACCAACTTTCACAGGAGGAACAGCCATGAGAAACATTTACCAACTGAGTCGATCCTACTTCACGATCAGCCTGCTTGCGCTGATGCTCATCGTCAGTTTTTCAGGAGTGGGTTTCGCCGGCGACGGCCAGGTGGATTTGAACACCAGCACTGCCAAAGAGCTTCAACAATTGCCGGGAATCGGCAAAGGATTGGCCAAACGGATTGTCGAATTCCGGACTGCCAACGGGCCATTCAAAAGCGCGGAAGACTTGATGCAGGTCAGGGGTATCGGCAAGAAAACGTTCGCGAAAATGAAGGAACGCATCACCGTCGGCGACTCCCCTCAGGTAGCCGCCTCAGAGTAATTCGCAGGTCTTCATCGAGGCTGGAGCACCGTCAACACGGGAGTTGGGTTGGGCCAAGTCGGCCCGGCCCAACTCCGCTTTTACGACAAGAACAACCGGCAACTATGAGCCGAGTGCCTTGTTCAGACGAGACAAGGTTTTGGGAGAAATGGTGAATTCTCCGGTGACTTCGATGCGGGAGGGGACCAGGACAATGGAATGAAACGGAATATCCCGAACACACAATTTTTCTTCGGGTCGATCGACCACGCTGATTTCAACGTCTTCCACGGACTTCGTAATTTCGCCCACGTCTTGAGGTCCATAGGTTTCCACGACGGATTGCAGGATTTCCATGGCCTGTTCGTTGGCCTCGACTCCTGAAGCCTCCTCTTCATCCAACAACGGGATGCATTCTTCCGCAGGACCGACGACGTCAAAATTCTGCAGCCGTTCTTTCTTGCGCAACGCCAGCAAATCGTTATCGAGGTCTTTGCTGAACGCTCCATAGGGAAATCGCATGAATTCGTAATGCAACCCGCGCACCCCTTTGCCGAGCATCTGCAACTCGGCCAGAAAAATCAGTTGCTGTACCTTGACGTCGCTGACCATCGAACATTCCTGTTCCTGAGCCAGGTGCAGTCCATAAATCAGCAACGTCCGATCAATCGTGATCTCTTGCGGTTTTCGCATAACGTAACCCTGCAGGAGCGTGATCCTAACGAGCCACAAGAAGACCCGTCAACACAAAGAGAGAGTCATTATTTCGCAAACGAGCCACGATTCCCGCTTGACCCTTCGACCAGATTCCGGTTAAATGTGTTTCCCATACGTGTAGAAATTCATTGTTATGGCGAAACCCACCAAAGAGCTTGAGATTCTCAAGCAACATCTTTCGAAAAACGGTCTGAAACTGACCCGCCAACGTGAGAACATCCTCACGACCTTTTTGAAAATGGAACACGTGACGGCCGAGCAGATGTATCGGCTGCTGTCCAAGAAAGATCCCCATATCGGCCTGGCCACGGTGTATCGCACGCTCAAACTCCTGTGCGAGACCGGCCTCGCCCAGGAACAACACTTCGGCAGTCAGACCCAGTTCGACAACGTAGCCCATAAAGGGCACCATGATCATCTTATTTGCACGGTATGTGACAAGATTATAGAATTCGAGAATTGCCAGATAGAAGAATTACAGGAAGAGGTCGCCAGAAAAAACGGTTTTTCGATTCGCACCCATAAGCTGGAATTGTATGGCACTCCCATGCAGTTGCCGAACGGCGATTGCAAAAATTGCGGGCGGGACTTGGAGACCAAGGCCAGGCCAGGCCCACGTTGAATTGTGGATTTTTGATTTGAGAATATTTCAATCCACAATCCGCAATCCACAATCCCAAATCCGCAATCGTTTCACCATTCAAATGCCAAGGGTCTTTTTTTTCTTTTTCGTCGTAGCGGCGACCTTGAGTCTCCCCTCCTGGAGCCATGCCGAGGATTCGCTGGTCGTCTACTCCGGCCGCGCCGAACGGCTCATTCAACCGGTACTTGATGCGTTTCAGGCGGAATCCGGCATCAACGTCCAAATGCTGACGGCCGACAGCACGGCACTGATCAACCGGCTTCAGATGGAAGGGGCCCGGACTCCGGCCGATGTACTCATCACCAATGACGCCGGCACCCTGGAGCGCGCGCGTGAATTGCAGTTGCTCCAACCCGCGACCATCCCCGGCATTGAGGAAACGATTCCCAGCCGGTTCCGGGCACCGGACAACACGTGGATCGGCTTGTCGGGTCGAATTTGGGTGATCGTCTATAACACCACGATGGTCGGTCCGGGCGACATCTCCTCCATCCTGGATCTCGCCGAACCGAAATGGCGAGGCAAAATCGCGATCCCCAGTGCGGGCAGCGTCTATTTGCAGACCGGCGTGTCGGTCATTCGGGCGGTGAAGGGAGACGAGGTGACCACCGCGTTCCTGCGAGGCTTGAAGGACAATGCGGGATCACTCGTTTATGGGAAAAACCGGCAAATCGTCGCAGCCGTGGCACGCGGGGAAGTGGCCGCCGGGCCGGTCAATCATTATTATATCAACCGCCACCTGGCCAAGCATCCGAATGCCCCGATTGCGTCGCTTCCAGCGGATCAAGGAGAGCAAGGCATGGGTGTCGTGCTCAATGCCGCTGGAATCGGCGTCACCGTGCAGACCAAACACCTTGAGCAGGCTCGGGCATTGGTCCGGTTTCTGATTTCTCCCAAAGGGCAACGTATGTTCGCGCATGTAAACAAAGAATATCCTTTGAATCCTCACGTAACGGCTGCGCCTGAGCTGTTGCCGCTTCAAAGCATTCAGGTGGCCCGCGTCCCGTTAAGCCGGTTGGCTCAACTCCGCGATCCCACCATGACCGTCATTGAAGAAGTTGGACTCCGCTAAAACTTTACTCCCGCTGCCGTTGATCCGTTTTCGTTTGCCTTCTCCGCTGATCCTGCTCGGCTTCTGTCTGGCCGTGGCGCTCATGCTGCCGTTGCTCTACGTCGTTTTTTCGGCAATGACCGCAGATCCGGCGGTCTGGCGACGCCTGTGGGCCACGCGGGTCCCTGAACTGTTCCTCAATACGGTCTCCCTCTCTCTGGGCGTCGCGGTCATCAACCTGACCCTGGGCGTCTCGCTTGCCTGGATCCTGACCCGCTATACCTTTCCCGGATCGAAAATATGGGATTGGCTGCTGATCCTGCCCTTGTCGATCCCCTCCTACGTCCTGGCCTATACCTACACGTACCTGTTGAAACGCGGGGGCTTGCTGGAACAGGTCTGGCAGACGATTGCCGGGCCGGAGGCCGTGTTCTTTTCACCGTTCAGTTTCGCGGGCGCCGTGCTCGTCCTTGCCTTGAACACGTTTCCGTTCGTCTACCTGCTGACTCGCTCGGCGCTCAAGAATTTCAACGTCTCCTTTGAAGAGGTGGCCAGCACGACCGGAGCCAATCGAGTGACGACGTTCTTCCGAATATCGCTGCCGCTTATCCGCCCGTCGCTGATCGCCGGCCTGTTCCTGGCGATTCTCTACGTCGCGTCCGATTTCGGCGCGGTCTCGCTGTTGCGCTTTCAAACCTTTACCTACGCCGTGTACCAGCAAATGACCGGACGATTCGACAACACGGCGGCTGCCTGCCTGAGCTTGATACTGGTCGCCTGCGCGTTTGTCTTCCTGTTCGGCGAACGGTGGTTCCGGCAGCGAAGCCGGTTCTACCAAACGACCGGCCGGTATCGAAAACCGGTTCCTCAACCCTGCCGTCCCCTCACGACCCTGCTGTTTACCGGCTACCTGCTCCTCGTATTCGGAGCCTCATTCGGGCTGCCGGTACTGCTGCTCATTCAATGGACCGTCAAGGCGGCATCCGCGGGTGAGATTGCTCACCAGTTCATCGGATACGTGTGGAACAGTGTTTCGCTTTCGGGCATGACGGCCACCGCGGCCGTGATCTGCGGGATTCCTCTCGCCTACCTGGCGTGCAGGCGCCCGACCTGGGCCGGCACCTTTTGCGTGCAAGGGGCGTATGCCGGCTACGTGCTACCCGGCCCGGTCGCCGCCCTCGCCGTCCTAGTCCTGGTCTCCCAAACCGTTCCACAACTATACGGCACGATCCTCGTCCTGCTCATGGCGTATCTGGTGCATTTTCTCCCGGCGGCGCTGCAAGGCATGGAATCCACCCTCCAGCAACTCACTCCGAATCTCGAAGAAGCGGCGCGGAGCCTCGGGGCTCGCCCCCTTCGAACTTTTTTTCGCGTGACCCTGCCGTTGGTGCAGGGTGGATTTCTGAGTGCCTGGATCCTGGTGTTCGTCCAATGCATGAAGGAATTACCGGCGTCACTCCTGCTGCGGCCCGTGGGGTTCGATACCCTCGCCGTCAGGATTTGGCTTGAAGCCAGCGAAGAACTCTATCAATTGGCGGCTGCCCCGGCCCTGCTGATCGTGGTCATTACCATTCCGGTCGTGTTACTATTGATGCGAAAAGACCGGACGTAACCGCGCCCCGCACACCTTGCCATGAGATGTTCTTCGGCAAGCCCGCCAGGCGCCATTCCACTTACCCAGGTATGACTTCTCCCGACGATACGCCCCTTGTGCTTGAGTTGCAGGACGTGGCTTGCTCGTATGACGCCGGCTCCCCTGCGGTGGAGGGAATTTCCTTCTCGGCGCGGAAGGGCGACGTCATCTGTCTATTGGGGCCATCCGGATGCGGGAAGACTACCACGCTGCGGGCCATCGCGGGGTTTGAACCGGTTTCCGCCGGCCAAATCCGGCTGAACACGGCAGTCGTCTCGGCCCCGGATCGGCACGTCCCTCCCGAACGACGGCGGGTCGGCATGGTATTTCAAGATTATGCCCTGTTTCCTCACCTGACGGTACGGGATAACGTGAGTTTCGGGCTCGCGTCAGCCACGGCTGAAGACCGTGGAAACCGAATCGACGAGATGCTGTCTCTCACCGGACTCTCAGAATTCGCCGGACGATATCCCCATGCACTCTCCGGCGGCCAACAGCAACGCGCGGCATTGGCTCGCGCCCTGGCCCCCCAACCCGTGCTGCTCCTGTTGGATGAGCCGTTCAGCAACCTGGATCCCGATACGACCGAACGCATGCGCATAGAACTTCTGCATCTGCTGAAAACCACCCAAACCACCGCCGTTCTCGTGACGCATGATCATGAAGAGGCCTTTGCCATGGCTGATTACGTGGCCGTCCTGAACAATGGGCAACTCGAACAATTCGCCACGCCCGAAACCATGTACCATCTTCCGGTTTCGCCTTTTGTCGCGGAGTTCGTGGGGCAGGCTGACTTCATTCCCGGAGCCATTCGCGATTCCGCGGTCGTGACTCAACTCGGCACGTTCCCGGTTCCTCCGAGCTACCGTGGCGGCCGGGACGTCTCGGTCATGATTCGACCGGACGACGTTCACATTCGTGAAAACGGGAATGGCGACGGAACCGTGGAATCCCGTCAGTTTCGAGGCTCAGAGATCATCTATGGTATCCGCCTGGGTTCCGGCGACGTCGTGCACAGCAGCGAAGCGTCGACCCGATTCTTCCCTCTCGACTCGAAGGTGGAGTTGGAAGTCAACGCCACCCATACGGTGTTATTCGATAGGAAACCATGAAGAAGGTGACGATGAGTTATCTGACGTCACTTGAAAAAGGCCGGAATTCGCAATCTCGGCAATCCATGTTTATAATGTGGTCATGGCCGAAGTGGCGAGGCCCGAAACCGTGAACCGTGAGACCTTTTTCCAGTCGCCGGTCTCAAAGCGACTGAACGTTTGTATCGTCTTTTTCTTTTTTAGGAGGAGCTGAACATGAGAATCCATGAATCCCCGCGTTGGCGTTTACCCCTTTCCCTCTTAACCGCGTTCTTCCTGCTGACTGCCGTTCCGGCCTTGGCCGAAGCGTCCGGGTCCGTCCATCGTGACGGCCATCATCCTAAGGGGTCGTCTGAGGGGCATGAGGACCATCCCCATTCCGCGCATCACGACGGGATGCAGAAGGGACACGACGAAGGCCATCATTCAATGCATTCGTCAGGCCATGGGAAGCACGGACACGGCGGCCATGGGCACGGGTCCACGCATCCCGGGCACCATCAGGATGCCATTCAATTTATCAAGCACATCCTGAAATTCAAAGATGGCATGAGCCTGACGGCCGAACAGGAACAGAAACTGCAAGACCTCAAGGTCAACTACAAGAAGGGCCGAATCACAATGAAGGCTGACGTGAAATTGGCCAGTATCGATTTACATGAAGTCCTGAAGAACGAGAAGGCCGGTCTGTCCGACATTGAAGCGGAATTCAACAAGCTGCACGCCTTGAAGACAAAACTCTACATGGCTTCAATCAAAGCCAAACGGGACGCCCAAGCCGTGTTGACCGACGAGCAACGCACGCGGATGGACAAAATTCACGAACGCATCAAATCCCATGGCGGCGGCATGGGACATTCCGGCGACTATTCCAAGTACAAGAAAAGCAAGGGCCACGGAACCGGCGGTCACAAGAAGTAACGCGTTCCGTTGCCATGCGCTCCATACAAAAGGGCCGGCTCGTGCGGCCCTTTTGCTTTCCCTCCTCTGCTCATCCTCTTGCGTCCATAAAGGAAAAAGGAGTACCTTACAGCCCAATAGCGTAGGGGCTGGCATACCTCAAAATCGCCCAAGACAGTCTTGTCGTTCATTCGATACCACGGAGGTAGCGATTCATGTCCAGAACCATCGTCAGTCTGCCGGATGAGGACAAAACATGGCTCGCCCGCCAAGCTTCGGCCCAGCGGGTACCTATGAGTGAGCTTGTGCGGCGTGCCGTGCGCGAATACCGCGAACGTCACGGCAACGGCAAATCAGAACGCCTGTCCGAGTTGCTCGACAGCACTCGTGGTAGCTGGAAGCATGGCGATGGACTCCGCTATCAGTCCAACACTCGCAAAGAGTGGGAACAACGCCTTTGAGATGGCTGGTTGACTCAGTCATCCTCATTGACCACTTCAACGGGATCAACGCCGCCACTCAATTCATCGCCGATGAGTGCGAGGATATTGCTTTGTCACCGATAACCCGTGCTGAAGTACTCGTGGGCTTTGACGACAATCACCTTCTCGCCGCAGTCGAACTGCTTGACCAATTCCCAACACTGCCCATTACCGCGATCGAGGCGGATTTGGCAGCTTCTCTCCGTCGATCCGAACGCTGGCGACTTCCGGACGCTTTACAGGCAGCTATCGCGCAATGCCACGGGCTTGATCTCGTCACGCGGAACAGGAAGGATTTCCCACCGGATCGCTACGATTTCGTAAAGATACCGTATACGCTTGATCCGCTCGTCGGATAAAAGTGAGGTGAACAGATGTGCAGCAGGATTTCTTCAACAGAACGTTGTCGAGTGCCGCAGATGTTGATTGCCGAGTACGCCTAGCCGCAGCCATGGTGAATGATTTCTTATCGTTGAGCTTTCGCTATAACGCTTGCAATTCGGAAAGCTTGGTTAGGTGTGGAAGAAGGTCATGATTCGGATGACCCTGGCTGGAAAATGCTTTGCGGTAATATTCAATGTCTTCGCTTGTCAGATTGTCACACTTTCCTCGGTTGCAGTCTCTGCACGTTACACAGAGATTTTCTAGGGCAGTATGAAGGGCAGACGCAAGATGCAGTTTATTGATTAAGTTTCTCGGAATGATGTGGTTCACTTCCAACGATGTCGCAGAGGAGTCCTGGCCGCAAAACAGGCAGCGGTAATTACCTCTTCTCAGGATCGTTTCACGGAGCCTGGGTGATATTTGGGGATCACCTGTCACATTTTGCGATCGAGAATTTGCTGACGGCTTCAATTGCTTCATTGTGCCGAGCTTTAAGCAAGCAATGAGAGGGCTTTCAATTTGTTCAAGCACTGTAGCTATTTCTTGCTTGAGTTTGTAGCCCTCACCAAATACCTTCTGAGTTTCACGAAGCATCGGCAGACATGATGTGGGGTGGGCGAGTGAGTTGAGGAATTGGGCACTGACGCCCGCATCGGCTGGACGTATAGCCTCTGCAGGCTGAGAATCGTTTACCAATGTTTCAGCGTCCCATAGTTTCCAGAAGTACATTCGCCATTCAATAACCTTCCACGTGTTGCCAGTCCACGCGAAGATATCGTCGGGTAATTCGGCCTTTACGATCAACCAGTGCGAGTGTTCTAGCTCAGAAACACAGGATTTCCCGCCAGCAACCCTTTGGAGTAGTTGCAGGCGAGGAAGATCTTCAGGGCAATCCGCAAGCATAGACGGTGGAGCAGCGCGAACAAACCCAAGCTCGGTGTAAATGACTGGGACGGGGTTTTTGCGATACACCTCCATCACACTACTTTAACATACTTGCTGTTGTCTGCATAAGTTCAGAAACTTTAGAGCTATCTCTTTAAATTGACGCCCATCTTGTGGTTGTGTGGCGTCCTGACGGGACTTATGTAGGCAATTTGACGCCCTACTTGCCTTCTGCTACGCTTTTTCTCTCCATCCAGTCAGGTTGCCCCTTGTCGGGTTGCCTGTGAAATACAAGAACTGTCTCAGGGAGAACCGGGTTGATCTCCGGTTTCGCTGAGGAATGCACACGGTAAATACACGGGAAGTCTCTTGCCTGACTGGATGGGCCAGCCCGACCTTTGTGAATCGGGTGGCTTTATCCATCTTTACAGTCAAGAGGTGTCGTATGAAGTTCTTTTCTTTTGGCGCACTTGTGTTCAGCGTTGACGTGTTCCTTTCAGCTTGCGGCGGCAATGGGAATGGCCGGCTCAATCCCAACCCGGACTCCGCCCCCGATGTCAGCAGATTAACCCCGTCCGATGTGAAAGACCGCGTCAATCAAGTGAGCGCCGCCGCCAACACTCTTCTCATGACAGATTTGGTGGCCACGTCACGAAGCGCGGTCCATGCCAATGCCCGGGGAATAACTACGTGTGGTGGTACGGGTTGCTCTTCCGAACCGGCCTACGAGGAACCCTATTGGTCGGTACAGGAATTAGCAGTCATGTTTTCCGATGCCAGCCTTCGCGTTGATGCCCCGCTGCATGGCGTGAACACCGGAGTCCTGACGGGTGAAACCTCGTCGGTGGAACTCGATGAGGGTAGAAATTTTACAACCGATTACACCGTCTATGGCGGGTGGCTGGCTCAGAACTTTTTTGGTGTCAAACAGACGCGCTATCAAGGGCGAAGTGTCTACGGCAGCGTCGAGGGCCTAGAAGACTTGATTGCATTCTCTGTAGGGACCGCGAGTGGCTCAAACCCGATGACGGGCTCAGCGGAATGGACGGGTGTGGTGATCGCCATTGACGCCACAGCACCAAGCCAGCCGGTCAATGGGCAAGTGACGATGACTTATGCGTTTAGTGAACCGTTTCTCGATGTGATGTTGACCAATCTTCGTGGTCCGCGCTCCTATCCTAACCTGCAGTGGGACAATCTGGAGGTCTTCCAGGGCCGGTTCGGACGCACAGGAGGGGATGGCTTTATTTCCCCGGCACCTTCTATGGCGACACGCACCAGGAAGTGGGCGGGGTCTTTGAACGCAATAACCTGATTGGCGCGTTTGGGGCGAGCCGGCAGTAATTGAAGGAGGACCGTCACTTGCTAGACATTTTGCTTTGGCACGGAGAAGTATTTCAAATAATACGCATCTGGAAGTCTTTGCTTGATGCCGATATTGCGACACACGGCTTTCATCAGCTTGATTAAAGCCTCATCTGCTGCTCCCTTTGGTCTAGCATCTGGAGATGTTGCTGCGATAGTAAGAGAATTTTCTACTGCCTCGATTATTTCTTGGCTGTCAGAAAAGACAATCATTATTTCGTTCAGCGATTCTTGGAATTTGGGACTGCTGATATCATGACGGTTGCCGAACATTTTTCTTGCAGTTTCCATTTTCATTCTTCGTTTCTCAAGACGCGCATAAAACCAAGAAGAGACTGCCACCCCTACGAGTCCTGAGAGTAACGAGGATATTACCGTTAGCAATATTTGTTCTTTGGTCATTATTGTCTCCCTTAACTTATCAGACCACTCGTAGCAAAAGGCAGGGCGAGGAGCAAGGCTATTTCTGTGCACTCAACTGCAACCGGTCTTGTAGGCCCGATGAGACGGACACGGCGCCATCCGCACCGACGATCACGCCTTCGACACCGGGTAGGCGTTCAATCAACGCCATCCCTTGTTCCGGACCCATGACGAAGATGCCGGTATCGAGGCCGTCGGCCAGCACCCCGGTCGAGGCCACGATGGTCACACTCTGAGAAAGACGTGCGGGCTGGAGCGTTTGAGGATCGAGAATGTGATGATAGCGAATGCCGTCTTTCTCGAAAAATCGCTGATAATCACCCGCCGTGGAGACGGCTTCATCTTCGAGTTCGAGTTGCCCGATCGTGATCCCATTTTCCTTACGGGGATGTTGGATGCCGAATACGAACCGTTGACCGTCGGGCAGGCGGCCGAAGGTTTTGATATCCCCTGAAATGGCGACCACACCAGACAAAGCCCCGGCTTCCCGCATCACACGGGCCGCAAAATCCGCGGCATAGCCCTTGCCGATACCGCCGATATCCACTCGCATCCCGAACCGCGCCAGGTACACGGTGCCCGCCTCCCGATCGATCTGAATGGCGGAAAGATCCATGAGCGGGCGCGTGGACTCCAATTCTTCCCGCGACGGAATGCGCCCTTCGCGACTGACGTTCCAGGCCTCAACGGCCGGGCCGATGGCAATGTTGAAGCCTCCCTCCGTCAACCGGGCCATTTCCAGGGAGTATTCCAACAGTTCCATGGTTTCCGGACCGGCCTTGACGGCGCGTTGCCCGGCAGCGGCGTTGATCCGTGAGAGTTCGCTGTCGGGGATCCACGTGCTCAGGATCTGTTCCAAGCGATGTATTTCCGCAAAACCCTGATCAATGGCCTCATGGGCCAGTTGTTTGTCCAGAGCCACGGCCGTCAGAAAGACCAGGGTGCCCATGTGCATCTGGCCGCGCTTGACCACGTGCGGTGAGGCGGCATGGGCAGGCAGGTCAACCCCCAGCCCACACGCGAAGGCGACACCCATGAGCGTCAACAAGATGGGAGAAATCCGAAATCTTACTCCCTCTCTCTTGGTGGGAGAGGGCTGGGGTGAGGGAGGTACGTCGCAGCCGTACATTATCCCCCCCACCGTATCAGCCGGCGCCTGACGGCTTGGCTTCGGCGACTCCCCCTCAAGGGGGGAGTGATAATCCGTTCCCCACTTTTCCTCATCTGTCATCTGTGGCAGCTTATCTGCGACGGAAATATCTCGCGTTCGGTTGCCCGTCAACCATAAACCCTCGCGTTTCGAACGTCTCGGGTTTCGGCAGGACCGTGGCAATGGGCGTGCGTTCCGAGCCAAGCACTGCGGAAAATTTCTTTGAAAACTCCGCCTCCCCCTCGAGGATACGGATTCTCATATGGCGAATGGTCCGAGGCGTTTCAAGCTCGATTTGCCACGAGCCTAAATACGCCAGTTTTTTCTCGGGAACGAGGAAAGCCAATTGCACATGGGATTCCACCCTGAACGGGCCTTCACTGAATTGCAAACGGTCAACGACATACCGTCCCGCCGGCAGACTGATGGAAAACACTCCCGATTCGGTATCCACGTTCACCCGTGATCTGGCGCCCGTCTCCTCATTCGTCAGGAGAAAAAATCGCAGTTTGGCCGGATAGTTACGTGGATAACGGCCATCGGTCTCGACTTGCACATAGCCGAAGGCCAATTGATGCACCGTCGAGTCCGGCGAAGTCTCCGAAACCCCGGACACACAGGCCGGCGCCAGGACAAGAGAAAGACCCGCCAAAAAGAATTTTCCACGCATCATGGCCCTGCGCCGACCTTGTAGATGTTCATTCGCCCAACCCTCTCTCATCAATGAGCGGAGCGTGACATGAGAGCGAATCATCTCATTCTACCAATACGAACAACGGGTTGCAGTCATATTTTTTCATGACGAAATAAAGTTGACAGGGTATTGGAAATTCTGTATTTTAATAACCGTTATCAAAATCAATTTAGATAAAAACAAAAATCATTTTTATTTTTGTCAATTTTCGACGAATTTACTAAAGTCTCATTGCGTTTCTTTTTCATTCAATGAATTTTGACAGAAACACCCGGTGGATTGGAAAACAAGTCAAACCTTCCGAAGCCAGATGTGGATGCGGCCAGCTTATCGCAAAACTTCGCGGGGATAATCTCGAAGTCAAGTGCAAACGCTGCAAACGGATTGTCACCATTTCATACAACAGTCTGAAGGAAAGTGAAGTCATCCTGGCACCATGCGCGCAATAGCCGAAGAGTAAGGATGCCGTTAAGGAGGCTGACGAATCCATTAAACACTAAACAGATCAAGACATCACTTGAGGGCCCGAGAGCCCCTTTAGTGGTCAAGAGGACCACCTGAGTCCCCAACAACAAGGAGGTCGTCCGATGCGACGATTTTTTTTGATCACGGGGGCACTGATAGTCCTCATGATTATGCCGCAGGCAACGGTTTGGGCTGAAGATGCGGAATTTACGCCCGCCCAAATGAAACAGATACGCAAAATGTTTGAAGAGTGGTCAAAGCAACAGCGCCAACAACAGCCGCCTCCGGCAGCAGGATCAGTGGCGCGGCCGCCGGCGCCGCCGGCCACAATGCGGTCTTCCGTGCCAGGCATGGGCGACACCACAAAGCAGTCGATCAGGTACGGCCAGGAATTCTCGGGTGGTAGCGGCCTGCAAGGGGGACGGACCATCTATGCCAGACCCTTCGTCAAGGCTCCGAAGACCATCCTCGGGGGTTACATCGACTTTACGCTCACGAAATGTGACAACGGAGGCGCACGGGATTGCGACAAGAAGTCGGGATTCGACCAGGAACGCTTCGTGCCATTCTTCTATTCCCAGGTCACGGACCGGCTCAGCGTGGCCGCCGAACTCGAGGTTGAACACGGCGGACCCCAGGGCAACCAAGGGGACGGCGACATCAAGATGGAATTCGCCACCATGGACTACCGGTTCAACGACGCGTTCAACCTGCGGGGCGGCATCATCCTGGTTCCCATGGGCCGGTTCAACATGATCCACGACTCGCCCTTGAACGATTTGCCTCTCCGGCCGATGGTGAGCCGTTCGATCCTGCCTTCCACGTTCGCCGAATCCGGACTCGGCTTTTTCGGCACGTTCTATCCGACCGCGCTTTCCAAGATCGACTACGAAATGTACGTCGTGAATGGCTTTGTCGGCGATAACGGCCAGCTTAACGATGGTGCCGGGACGCGGTCGTCTCGCGGAAGTCTGAAGAAGGATAACAACGAAAACAAGGCGATCGTCAGCCGTGTCTCGTTCAGCCCGATGTTGGGTGTCGAGGTGGCCGGATCCGTTCACCACGGCAAATGGGACAAGAAGGACAAGTATGACCTGACTCTGTGGGCCATCGACGGGGCCCTGCAACGAGGACCCTTTGAACTCATGGGTGAAGCCGCCTGGGGCAACGCCGAAGGGCCCACGTATACGGTTGTGGAGGAAGGGACGACCGTATTCACTTCGGATGATGACGACTCGTTGAGGCGCCGAGGAATGGCAGCCGAAGAAAAAGTATTCAGGCTCCCCGAAAACATGTTCGGATATTACGTGCAATTGAATTACCACTTTATGCCCGAGGGCCTCACCAGGGCCCTGCCCAGCTATTTCGGCCAGGACTCGACGTTTACGGGCATCCTTCGTTGGGGAAAGGCGGATGCCAACACCGATTCCGACCTCAACAACTCGACTGACGAAGAACGGTTGACCCTGGGGCTCAATTTCCGGCCGATTGAAGATTCGGTGATCAAGTTCGCCTATACGTGGAACAGGAGGGGCGTGAACAATCCTATGGGAGCCACGGATCACAACGGGTTCCAATTCAATTTGTCGTCGTATTTCTAACCGAAAGGCCCCCTCACCCCAACCCTCTCCCACCAAGGGAGAGGGGGGAAGAAATTATGGGTAGACTTATCGTTCTTTCCTTGTTTCTGATCGTCTCCACGGTGGGGTGCGCCGCGGTTTCCGGCGCGCCCAGCACCGTGAAGGCAGGCTGTTCCTATGACCAGGCCTGGGCCATCACCCTCGCGAGTATGGACGAATTCGTGTTGACTCAAGAGGATAAGGACAAGGGGGTAATTGAAACCGATTGGGCAACCTTTGCTTCCCAGCGAAGTATCGGGGTGTTCCAACGCCAAGGCAACAAGGAACGCGCGCGGTTTTTTGTGAACGTCGAAGCAGCCCGGCAGCCTGTCAGGATTTCCGTCCGGCAGACCCGGGAGTTTTTTTCTCCGGTGGGCGCGCGGTCGCAAGGCATAGCCTGGAAGCGCATTCCTCCCAACGCCGGAGAAGAACAGCGTCTGGTCCAACGGATTACCAATCAACTGCTGAGTAAGGGATGTACTGTCGTCGGTTAATACGAAATCTTGCGGGGCCACACGAATGAAGGGACAGAAGAGAAAGACACTGGATACCCGCTTTCGCGGGAATGACAGATTCGGGGCGCGGTTGACTATGTTCATACCACTCCGAATTGCAGTTATTCTTACTATTTGCAGTATTTTAACGGGGCTTTCTTCTTCCCAGGTCCTCGCCCAGGAGCAACCTGCTGAACAAATCTGGGACCACGAGCTCAATCGCTGGCTCACGCCGGAGGAACTGGGCCATCTGGAAATTTATTTTACCGAGGAAGAAGCCGCAAGAGTCATGTTTCCGGATTCCGAAAAGATCCGTAAAGATACCTTGACGTTAACGCCAGAGCAAAAAGCCTTCGTTGAAGAAGTCATCGGCTGGAAATTTCCGGAAACGACCTTCGATGTCTTTATCGGGGAAACCAAGGGGAACATCGATGGGTACGCGCTTATCCAGAATACCATCGGCAAGCATCGTCCGATTACGTACATGGTGGGCGTTGATTCGACAGGCGAATGCTCGAATTTTGAAGTACTGGTGTACCGGGAGGCCCGGGGTAACGAGATCGCCACGAAACGCTTCAATTATCAGTACCAGGGAAAAACCATCGCGGACCCGATACGGATCAATCGGGATATCATCAATATTACCGGGGCGACGATGTCCGTACGGTCCGCAAGCGCCGGGGTGAAACGCGTGCTCGTCCTGGTGAATGAATTCTATTTGAAGCCTCGCGGACTCGGCAGCAACGTCATGGCCGCCAGCAAGTCCGAAAAGGGATTTTTTGAAGCTCTCTTCGGGCTTTAGGGGCTATTTCCGTTGCAATGCGTAATTTCAATACCCGGTTTCGACTACGTGATACCGACCGGCAGATCCGGTTGGTGTATACGTGGTTCTTGCTCCTGATGTTGGTGGGATTTGTCTTCACTTTCGTCTGGGCACACAGCATGACCGACCTGACGCCGAAAGGCATCGCGCAACACTATCGCGGTTCCGACGATAACTTCGGTGAACCCATGTCCTTCGGTCAATTGGCCGAAACCTCGCACTTTCACTTGTTCACGATGCCCGTCGTGTTCCTGATCATGGTGCACGTCTTGTACCTGACCATGGCCGGACCTCTCACGAAGGTGCTGACCACGTGGGGCGCATTTGCGGGTGTGACGTTGGATCTCGTCTCGCCGTGGCTGATCACCTACGTGTCTCCCCTCTTCGTGTTGACCCTGTTGGCCGGCGACGTTCTCATGACGATCGCGTTTTTGATCATGTTTGCGATTCCCATGTACGAAATGTGGATTTTGAATCATCCATTTATGATGCGAGGAGATTCTGAGTAACACCTTTGTAGAAAAAGATTCCTAACTCATCCGTCGAATAGAGCCAGAGACCGTTCGTCCAGAGCCCAAGCATGCAGTATGCATACTTGGGCTTTTTTTGTTGAAGGAGTGGGGAATGCCCCATTCCTTGATGCCGGGAGGCAACCTCCTCCTGATACGCCTCCCGGCCCCCCCTACTGCTGCCCGTCCTCCCACGTCGTTCACCGCTATTCTGCCAGACCGGATCCATGAATCGTGGTCACTCACCTGCATCGGGGATTGCCGATCAGGGAGTTATCAACATTTTTCCATGTCAAAAAGTATTGCCAAGACAGCCAAAACAGGGTACATTTACTAGTTTCCCGATGAGCTTCTCCGTGAATTTGAGCAGGATCGAACCCTGCCGGCACCGATTCGATGCGCCGCGGGTTTTGTCGGCTTGCGGGGGGATATGAGGCAGGTGCCGTCATTTCGAAGATGTTGCATGAACGGGCCGTGGAGAAGAGTCAAGACCCTTCGGAAAAACCGTCATCATGCTTTCCTAGAGGACACAGTCAGGCGAGGATAATCAGCAATGGCTTCTGCTATCAACACCGAATGACCAATCATTCTGACAGGAGTCCCACTGCGTAAAACTGAAGACCATCAAGGCCATGACCGGCAGAAAGGATCGACCGGAATCGCAAAACAACGTGGTAAAGGACGGGCACGCACTTATTCATGAACGTAACAAAACCGGAACGGTCTCTGATTATCTCGAATCGCCTCTACGGCCCGGGACCGTATTCCAAGATGTTGGCCGGCCTTGACCATCAACTCACGGGAAAAGGATTTCTCTCTCCGGCCTTCGCGCACTGGCTTGACCAAGCCATTCAGCAAGTTGCCGAACGGTTCAAAGGACCGACAAGGATGGCTGAGCCAAAGCTGGAGCGTCCATCAACCTTTACCATTACACAATAAGGAGGTAGATTTATGCGATTCATTCACCACATCTCTCGATCTTTTATCCTGCTCGGCCTGCTGGCCTTCGTGCTTGTTCTCGGCTTCTCCGGCATGGCCATGGCTGATGAGAAAGCAGCCGAGATGAAACCTGCCGGCGAGGCCCCGGCCGACGGTGAAAAGAAAGCCGACGGCGAGGCCCCGGCCGAGGGTGAAAAGAAAGCTGACGGTGAAGAGAAAGCCGACGGCGAGGCGAAAGCTTCGGACGCAAAATAGCTGGAGCGGCGCTATGGCCAGTGTTCCTGCGGGACTGAGGCCGACGGCCTCAGTCCCGCCCTTTTCTCGCATCCTGAATCTCTCCTTCCCGTGAAAGTTTTTCCTTGCTCCCGGTCAGCGGAGCAACGACCGGAAACAGACAGCGGAAATTGTCAACGAATTTCTCAACACGGGAATATGGAAGCAGGGCTTGCTCCGAAAACAGGGGGCAGGCCAAGTGGTTCCATTCTCCTGCCTCGGGGACAGGCAGCCAGCCTCATCTCGATGTTCACGTCACGTCGTCATCTTGCAAAAAACGATCGACCTGTTCTTGTAGTCGCGCTTGAATGGATTCGCACGTGCGAGCCTCTTCGACTTTTCGGCCGTTTCGTTCCGTGACGTAAAACACGTCCACGACTTGATCCAGACGCGTCCCGATTTTGGCCGAATGCACCGAGAGCCCGAGGTCATACAAGGTTTTGGCTATTTCATGCAGCAGGCCCTGCTTGTCGTCGGCAAACACGTCGATGACGGTAAAGTGATCCGACGTCTCGTTGTCGATTTTGACTTCGGTTCGATGCCGGCGAATCGGCATGCGACTGCGAAAGGACACGCGTTGATTTTGTTCCATAAACGCTTCGATCGAGAGTTCTCCCCTCAGCACGCTGACAATCGCATTCCCTACTTTTCCCAACCGGGCCGGCGTGGGCTCGCAGCTGAAATCCGAATCCTTGACCAAAAACGTATCCACGACAATGCCGTCCGGTCTTGTGACAATCTGGGCATCCAGCACACGAAGGCCTCTGGCAGCCAGCACGCCCGTCATCTTCATAAACATCCCGGACGCCACGGCCTCGAAGGCAATGAGCGAATACTCACAGACCTTGAGTTCGCGATTGTAGGTGGATTCGACCCTGGGACGTTCCGGGGTCAAGAATCTGATGGCCGAAAGGTGGGCGATGATTCGATCTTTGGCCGTTCCGGAAAGATAGCGCGTCGGAAACGCTTCCAATTGACCCTTGACCCATTCACGGTTCGGAGGAACCCGGTCCTCGGCGGATTGACCACCTGCGTCAACGCGAGGAACCTGCGTCTTCCAGGCCGCCAGGACCTCGTCGGTGACGTGCTCGACGTCCGGAGCGGATTCCACTCGTTCGTTGTTTCCTGACACTTCAGGGAACGCCAGAAAATATAATTCGATCAGCAACGCTTCTTTCCATTTTGTCAGCATATCCGGCCCCACCGCCGCAATGTCCGCGGCAGTCAGAAGCAAGAGTTGTTTCAATCGTTCGGGACCGCCCACGGCCCGGCAAAACGTCAGCCGCACTTTTTCATCATGAGGGTCCCGTCGAAAGGCCGTATTCGCCATCAGGAGATGCTCGTGAACAAGAAACTCTAAAGTCCGGGATTCTTGCGCGTCGAGTCCTAACCTGACGGAGACGTCCCGGGCAATCTTTCTGCCGACTTCGCTGTGGTCTTCAGGGAGACCTTTCCCCACGTCATGAAGAAGGACGGCCAAGTGCAGGAGATCCTTCTCTTGAATCTCCTCGTATACCCTTCCCAACGTTCCTCCGGCCTGTTTCCCTAAAAACTCGACTTTCTTCACGGCCAGAAGGCTATGCTCGTCAACCGTATACTTGTGGTATTGATTGAACTGCATAAGACCCCGGACCCTACCAAAGGCAGGGATCAGTTTTTCCAAAACCCGAGCCTGATGCATCAACGTCAAGGTGTCGGCGACCCCCTTGGGTCCCGACAGGACTCCCCGAAACCGCCGGCTCACGGCCGGGGACACAAACAGATGGTCGGGGATGCTCTCCATGTGGCGATGAATCTCTTCCAGGACCAGGCCGTCGATCGTCACCCCCTGTTCTTGAGCAACCTGAAAAAGACTCAGGAGATGCTCCGGATCATCCAGGACCTGCATAAGTTTTTCGTCACGGATGGACAGCCTCCCGTCAACGACCTGAAACAAGCCGTCGATCACGGGAGAAGGCCACAGTTTCTTGAGGCGAGTCCAGAGGGACGCGGAACCCGCACGCTCCACGAATCGCATTGTCCGATGATGAATGCCCGTGGTCAGGCGATAATATTGCTGCATGAACTGTTCGACGCCCAGCATATGCGGTTCATCCCGATACCCGAACTCTTGCGCCATGCGCACTTGTTCGTCGAACGATAAAATTTCCTGGGCGCGACCCGCCTCCAAATGAAGTAAGGCGCGCACCTTGAACAGGAATTCCCTCGCTTCGAGTAGGGCCTGATAATCCTGATGCACCAATGCTCCACGATCGACCAATTCCTGCAACGTGGAGGCTTGGTACCGGGCCATACCGATCCATTGCAGCAAATGGACGTCTCTCAACCCGCCTTTGGTTTTCTTGATATTCGGTTCGAGGAGAAACACGGTTTCGCCGAATTTGGCATAGTCCTGCTGCCGCTCTTCAAGCTTTTCACGGATAAAACTCTCCACCCGCCTCCCGAGCACGCGCTTGGCGAAACGTCGCTGAAATTCTTGAAAGACCGAAGGGCTTCCGACTAAAAACCGTGACTCCATCAGCGCGGTTTTGGCCGACACGTCCTCTTCCGCCACAACCATGCAATCGTGAATGGACCGGACGCTATGCCCCACCTGAAAACCCAAATCCCACAAATGATGAAACACCTGTTTCGAGAGATCCTGGACGACTTTGCCTCCACCTGTCCGATTGAGCATCATGACGTCGATGTCGGAATACGGCGACAGCTCACGGCGACCATATCCTCCGACGGCCACAAGGCAGCAATGCTGTATGCCGGCAGGCGCTTCTCCGCCCCACTGCCTGACCACGTTTCGATAACGGCCGATCAGAACCGTATCGACGAGGGCGGTAAAATCCGACACGACTTCCGTCCCGGATACTCCCTCTCGTAATCGCCGGCTGATACCTTCGCGGCGCGCCTGCAGTACGGCTTGCGTTGAGGAAACACTCGATGGAGACGAGTCAATGGGACGCTCCGACTGCTCCATATGTTCCTGATTCACGAACGTCCTCCTGTGCCGTTGTCGACAGCACACAACAATCGTTGTTCCCTACCGAGTTCGCATACCGGCTCGAGCATTGTTCGTCAACGCTTGACGTATCGATTGGTAATCGGCATCCGGCGGTCTTTCCCGAGTGCCTTTTGCGTGATTTTGATCCCGACCGGAGCCTGCCGACGTTTGTATTCACTGCGGTCCACCAGAGTCATCACGCGCTTGACCGTTTGCAAGGGGAAACCCTGTCCGGCAATTTCCTGAAGGGAACGTTCTTTCTCGACGTACGCCTCCAGTATGGGATCAAGGACTTCATACGGCGGCAAGGCGTCCTGATCCGTTTGATCGGGCTTGAGCTCGGCCGACGGCGCCCGGTCGATGATCCGTTGGGGGATCACGGCCGCGCCATGGGCATCAACGGCTTTACGGTTCCGATACCGGGCCAAGTCATAGACGAGGATTTTGGAGACGTCTTTAATCACGGCGAAGCCACCCGCCATGTCTCCGTACAAGGTGGCATACCCGACGCTTATTTCGCTCTTATTGCCGGTCGTCAGGACCAAGTGGCCGAACTTGTTGGACAAAGCCATGACGATGGTTCCACGGATGCGAGCCTGAAGATTTTCTTCCGTCACATCGGGAGCGCGTTCGCCGAACGTCGAGGACAGTGTCCTGACGTATTGCTTCCAGAGGCGCGTAATGGGAATGGTTAACAAACGAACGTTCAGCACCTTCATCAAGGCGTTGGCGTCCACGCGGCTTTCCCGCGAGGTAAACGGTGAAGGCATGAACACCCCTGTCACCCGGTCCGGGCCAAGGGCATCGACGGCAATCACCGCCGTCAGGGCGGAATCAATCCCCCCGCTGACGGCGATCAACACGCGTTGGAACCGGTTCTTCCTGACGTAGTCACGTACGCCCGTCACCAGAGCCTGATAAATTTCTTCCACATCGTGAGGCACGGGCGGGTTCTTCAACGGCACTGGCTTATTCGGTTTCCGTCGTACCACGGAAGCCAGCCGGACTCGCTTGACGGGATACCGTTGCCCGGCCCGCTTCTCCCGACCCACAGGGTTCGTCTCCCGTGGACGATCGAACGACAAGTCGGCCACAAGAAGCTCTTCTTCAAACGCCCCGGCACGCGTGATGACCGTTCCCGTTCGATCGACAATCAGGCTGTTTCCATCGAAGACGACTTCGTCCTGCCCCCCGACCATGTTGGTATAACTCACCACCACGTCATTCTCCCTGGCACGTTGCGCCAACATGCGTTCCCGCGTTCTTGCTTTTCCCACGTGATAGGGCGAGGCATTGATGTTCAGGATCAGTCGCGCCCCCCCGACGGAGACCTGATCGCGAGTCGGCCCACCGGCGTACCATATGTCCTCACAGATGTTCACGCCAAACCGCATGCCTTGGACTTGGCAAACCAACGCTTGTTTGCCCGGCGAAAAATACCGGCTTTCGTCGAATACCCCATAATTCGGCAAGAACGTTTTTTGGCAGGTGGCGACGACCCGCCGGTCATGAATCACCGCCGCCGCATTGAACACGTGCCGGGGTCCCGAGGGGACGACGAAAGGAGTCGAATCCCGCAAACGAATCACACGTCCCTCTTCAAGATAGCCGGCGACCACGGTGAGATCCCGGCACTGTTTGGTCAACCATTGAAGTGCGTGAGTGGTATCGCGAAGAAAACTTGGTCGCAAGACCAGGTCTTCCGGGGGATAGCCGGTGACCGCCAGTTCCGGGAAGACGACGATATCCGCTCCCACCCGACGAGCCTGTGTCACCCATTTGCCCATCGCACGCACGTTCCCGTCCACGTCGCCCACGACGGGATTCATCTGAACCATGGCAATTCGGAAAGCGCGCATCGCAAAAAAAACGTCCTCTTCCCCTGGGGGAGTGAGGACGCCTTTGTCCAACACCGATGATCTGTGCACGAGTCGTCTTTAGCGACTTGTACCAACGATTCGGACAGCCTGTCAAGCGCACACGTCAGACCCGATCAGGGATACACGGGCTTTGTCTTGATCTTTTATCTGTCATCCTCGACATCTTCAATCGAGGATCCAGTGTCTTGTATCTTTGTCTATCATCCTCAATCCCCGATTACTCACGTCGGGGACAGACTATCTTTCATCGAAGATCCAGGGCGTTTTCTTTTTCCGTTCGTAAAAAACAACGACCCTGGATTCCCGCTCACAACTTGCGATAGCGGCGCATGGACACCGGATCCTGGCAATGCCACCACACGCACCCGTAAGGTTTGTGACAACTTGTACAAAATGTACACTTTTGTACAAGTTGTAACATTTGTAACAAACTTTAACTTTTGTACATTTTGTACAATTCGCCGCGTTTTGTAAACTTTTCGGCATTCAACGCTGAATTTGTCACGTCAATCGCCTCTCCGCTGTCGGGTTACGCTACGCTATCCCGACCTGCCCGCCTGGAAGAAAGTGCGATAAGGCATGTTCCTGCCCGTAGGGGACGGCCTGCGCCTGCCCTGAGCGTAGCCGAAGGGTGCCGTCCCGCGCAGAATCGCACGGCTACAAATAAGCAGAGACCGTCAACTATTCTCGATCATTCCCCTGACAAAGGATGCGAAGAAACGGTCAACGGGAGTAAGGAGGTCAGGACTCATTGGGTAAGCGTCCGGGCCATGCGGAAGCCGAAATAGTTGTTCCGGTCGCCGGGCTCCCACCCCCCGCGGCTCGCGGAAGACACGCTCTCCGGATTGAGGCTCCAGGAACCGCCGCGTAAGACGCGACCGCGACAGTATCCGCTCGTCCACGCCCTCCCATCCCTTGGGGCTCCAAAATAATCGCCGTACCAGCAATCCTCTACCGATTCCCACACGTTCCCCGCCGTATCAAACACCCCGAGCGCATTCGCCGCAAAACTCCCCACCGGCGCCGTATACACCCACTGATCCGCGCCAGTTGCCAGCCCTTTGCAGCACTGATCCGCTCCATAGTTGGCGTAGTCATGGCTGGCTGTCTTGCCCGACCAGTATTCCGCCCTTGTTCCCCCCCTGGCCACGTACTCCCATTCCGCTTCGCTCAACAACCGGTAGGGCTTGCCCGTCTCACGCGACACCCACTGCACGTAGGCCTGCGCATCATGCCAATTCATGCATGTCACCGGATGCAGGTCCGTCTGCGAAAACCCCGGGTTGCGCCATCCCACACCCGCTCGCGCCTCAACTTTGTCTTCCTCCTCGTTCCATACCCCACGGGTGGTCCCGGCATCATAGCCGGTCGCCTGCACAAAGCGGGCAAACTCCCCTCGCGTCACTTCATAGCGACCCACCGCAAACGGGGCATCAATGGCCACATCATGCAGCGGCCGTTCATCGCGGAAACCCTTGCCGGACAAATCGCCCATTATGAAGTTGCCTGCCGGTATCACCACCATCTCCGGACACTGCTCGCAATCGCGAAAGGTCGATCCTGGAGCCATTTCATCCGCCTGCGCCGTTGAAGCCAAAGCCAAGATGACCAGAAGGTACGTGACGACTAGGACGGAATCAAGCCGCCCGGTCGGACCATTCTTCAGTTCCACCCCGGAAACCACTCCACTCTCATACGTTTTGTTCATGCCACACTTCATGACACCTGTCTCCTTTCTGTGTTGTGGCATTGTTTTTCATCATTCATTGGTTTACTCACTATTCTTTTTCTTGGATCCATTTCACCTGCACCCAGTGATGGCCATCGGCTACTGCGTGGGTTCTCAACACGTTGACTGGTTCATCCTGGCAAATGACGCCGATGATATGAGTCTGAGGCCCGATTCGAACCCGCAGGTTGACTGACCCGGTTGACGTCAGGATATCGCCTTTCTCGGGCAGGCGATCCTTCTCGCCGTCTCAATGCCCCCCACCGGTTCAGCCTTCGCCTGACGGCTCGGCTTCCCCGACTCCCCCTCAAGGGGGTGTATGGACCGGAGACATGGTGGACGGGTGTTCGGGGACATGGTGGACACATTGTGAGTTATTCTGTGGGCTGCTGCAAATCAAGCTCGCTGACATACTGGTGACAAAAATAGACGCGCCACCGGCC
>MPMZ01000032.1 GCA_002238765.1 Nitrospira sp. bin75 | reverse complement strand
CCCATGGACGCGTGGCTCTACCCCACCTGGCCTCCCCTTACAAAGGGGAGGGAAAAAAGAGCCCTTCTTTCTGGTTCCCACTTTGTGGGCAGTTCCTCATTCTGTCAACGAATGACTGAACACATACAATCCCCGACCCGATCGGGGATCCAGTGTCGTTGTTGCTCTTTCTGTCCCCCTTGCGAACACGGAGATCTACCGCCTTTCTCCTCACCAAGCGCAGGAAAAGCAAAGACCCTGGATCCTCGATTAAGGATGTCGAGGATGACAGAAGGGGAAAATTAGAAGTTTTTAATCCGCGATTAATTTTTCTTTCATGTTCCGATGCTACAACTGTTTCAACTGATGATTACACAGGGCGAACACCGCCCCTACATAAAGGAGGAAAACATGAAACAACCACTGTCCCGTTCATCGTCCATCTCGCTCACCGCGACGCAGGGCAGAAAGACTTTTCTGATCACTCTCACGGTAAGCTTGATCTTTACGGGCATGCTCGTCGCCGCTTTTTCAACCGGCGCGGTGGGATCGCCGGCTCCTTCCGCGGTCTCGACTCCATCTCGTTCCATGGCGCAGCATGCTCAGGCCGAGCATGGATTTGCGCACATTGTCAAAGCGGTCAGACCCGCCGTCGTCAATATCACGGCCTCCAAGGCCATGGGCACCGGATTCTCCGACGCTCCCGGTCTCCCCGATTGGTTCAAGCACGGTCCGCAGCATAACCCCTTCTTCGGGATGCCACCCGTGCCCAAGCCACGGCAGGAACCTCGAGGGATGGGGATGGGGTCCGGGGTCATCGTGAGTCCCGAAGGGTACGTGGTCACCAACCACCACGTGGTCGAAGGAGCGCAATCGGTGACGGTCGCCTTGCTCGATAAACGGGAATTCACCGGTTCGATCGTGGGGAGCGACCCGCAAACGGATTTGGCCGTGATTAAAATTCAAGGCGACAACCTGCCGTTCATTCCCTGGGGTGACTCGTCCAAGCTGGACGTCGGCGACTACGTCCTAGCGGTCGGGAGCCCTTTCGGGCTGCGCTCCACGGTCACGCAGGGCATCGTGAGCGCCAAGGGTCGAGGCGGCATGGGGATCACGCAGTATGAAGATTTCATTCAAACCGATGCCGCGATCAATCCCGGGAACTCCGGCGGCGCGTTGGTCAACATGCGTGGCGAATTGGTCGGCATCAACACCGCCATTCTGTCACGGACGGGCGGCTACCAGGGTGTGAGCCTGGCGATTCCCGCCACCATCGGCCGGCACGTCTATACCAGCCTGATGACGACGGGGAAAGTGACCCGCGGGTTCTTGGGCGTCGGGATTCAAGCCGTGACCCCGGACCTGGCCAAATCGTTTCACCTGGATCGTCCCGATGGCGCCATCGTCACCGAGGTCCGTGAACACAGCCCGGCGGACCGGGCCGGACTCCGGCGAGGCGATACCATCATTCGCTATCAAGACCAAGCGATTGCCGGACCCAGGGAGTTGCAACGGGGGGTGACCACCACCCCGGTCGGGACTGAGGTCACCATCACGGTCATGCGTGACGGAGCGGAACAATCCCTGCGAACGACGATCGTGGAACATCCGATGGGGCAACAGGTCGCCTCCGCGCAGGAACCCGATACCGAGTCCCGGCTGGCCGGACTGGCCGTCGAGGATCTCACCCCTCGGCTGGCCAAACAATTCGGCGTTGACGGCGGTGTCACGGGTGTCATGGTGACGGGCATTCGCGCGGGCAGTCAGGCCGAGAAGGCCGGACTCGTTCAAGGCGACGTGATCCGTGAGATCAACCATGAACCGGTTCAATCGTCGCAAGACTTTCGACAAGCGGTGAACACCTTGCCGAGCGAGCAACCGATTCTCCTGTTTATCAACCGTCAGGGAACGCCGTTGTTCCTGACCGTCAAGGTGTAACCGAAAAGGGCCCGCGGGGAACGGCGATCGCTGTTCCTTGCGGGACCCAGGATCTGGACCCTTTCGTCACGAGAGAGGAGGAAGCCATGAACCACACTGACCACAAACCATTCGACGTCGACAAAAGGGCGTATCAACATCCGGCAAACGGCAAGCGGCCCGTGTCGAATGTTTTCCCTCACGGGACCCCGACGCTGGATACCCTGATCGAGGATTTGCCGGGCGACAAAAAAAATGAAAACGAAGAACCCAAAGATACCGCGCTCGAACCCATCTATTTTCGAACCTTTCGGTCGCACCCCCTCCTGGGCAAAGAGAAGGAATTGGAACTGGCCAAATGTATCGACGAAAGCAGCGAAACCATCCGTAGCGTACTCACCCAAGCGATTCAATTCGCCGGCACGCTCGGTGACAGGCCCGAGATTCAGGAGGCCGTGCATTCCCTGACTGAGATTCGCGGCCTGAGCGGCTTATCGGCTCCGGCATTGAATGAGGCGGAAGAACGATTGGCCGGGCTCAGAAACGCCTTGCCCGGTCGTGGGCTCAAAACCCGCATGCTCGGGAAACGCCTGCAACGGCTTCAACACGAGTTGGCCGAACACCGCGTCCAATTGGAACGGGCCAAGGAAGGATTGGTGCAACACAACCTGCGCCTGGTCGTGGATATTGCCAAACGCTTTACGGGGCGCGGGATGGGATTCTTGGATCTCATCCAGGAGGGGAACATCGGGTTGATGCGGGCGGCCGAACGTTTCCAATACCGGAAGGGATTCAAATTCAGCACCTATGCCACGTGGTGGGTCCGCCAGGGAATTTTACGGGCCGTGGCCGACCAATCCCGAACCATTCGGGTTCCGGTTCATACGACCGAAGCGTGGCAACGCATGATCAAGATCTCCCACCGTCTGGCGCAAAAGCTGGGTCGCGAGCCCAGTAACGAGGAAATTGCCCTGGCTTTGGCCGTCAAGCCCGAACGGGTGCAACACACGACGCAGGCGTTTCTGGAGCCGATCTCGTTCGACCAACCCAATGCCGACGGAGAAACGTTCCTGGGTGACTGTCTCCCCGATGATCATGCTTCGCCTCCGGATGAACACCTTCAAGAAGAACAGATGAGAAGCCAGCTCCATCGTCTTCTTCGTGTCCTGACACCACGAGAAGAACAAGTGATCCGGTTGCGTTTCGGGATCGGCAACGGACAGTCCCGCACACTCGAGGAGGTGGGCAAACTCTTGAACGTGACGCGTGAACGAATCCGGCAGATCGAAGTGCTCGCCATGAAGAAACTCCGCGAGCCGACGGTGAAGGCGCAGTTGGCCACGATGTGTTGAGCGGGCAGGTCGGGTTACGCCTACGGCTCACCCGACCTACCCGACTGCAACTGCCAAAGAGAAAGACTCTGGATCCCCGATCGGGCCGGGGATTGTAAATGTTCAGTCATTCATTGACACTTTCCGCTGTCTCCTTCTGTGCCTCAGTGCTCCTCCTTTGTAAGGAGGGGCAAGGGGAGGTAGAAGATGTGGCAGGAACAGCGCACCCCTATGCCCCATGGACGCGTGGCTCTACCCCACCTGGCCTCCCCTTACAAAGGGGAGGGAAAAGAGAGCCCTTCTTTCTGGTTCCCACTTTGTGGGCAGTTCCTCATTCTGTCAACGAATGACTGAACACCTACAGGGATGACAGAAAAAGACAAAGTAGCCTCATGGGTTCATGAATCAACCAAGCCCGCCGAGTCCAGGAGGAAGGTATAGATGAAAGCCAATTCCTTGTATCGCCGAAACCGGCCGGAAGCCCCGCCATGGCCTGCGTCCATGTTGGTTTTGAGCAGCAACCGGTTCCCATCGGCTTTGACGCGACGCAATTTGGCCACCCATTTTGCGGGCTCCCAATATTGCACTTGGGAATCGTGGAGCCCCGTGGTCACGAGGAGATGCGGATAGGCCTGTTCCGTGACGTTATCGTACGGGGAATAGGACAGCATATACTCGTAATCCACTTGTCGGTTGGGATCGCCCCATTCATCGTATTCTCCCGTGGTCAGCGGGATCGTCGTATCCAACATCGTGGTCATGAGATCGACAAACGGAACTTGGGCCACCACCCCGTGAAACAGATCAGGCCGCATGTTGACCACCGCCCCCATAAGCAGCCCGCCGGCGCTGCCGCCCATGGCATAGATTCGATCTTTCGCCGCATAGCCTTGTTGCCCCAGATGTTCGCCGCAGGCGATAAAATCCGTAAACGTGTTTTTCTTGTGAAAGAGTTTCCCGGTCTCATACCATTCACGGCCCAACTCCTCCCCTCCCCGGATATGCGCGACGGCAAACACGAACCCCCGATCGAGCAGGCTGAGACGCGAAGAGCGAAAGTCCGCGTCCAGACTGATCCCATAGGCCCCATAGCCATACAGCAGGAGCGGGTTGCCTCCGGCTTTCCGAAGATTTTTCCGGTACACCAGCGAAATAGGAATCCGTTTCCCGTCCGCGGCCGTGGCCCACGTTCGTTCCGTGGCGTAGTGCGAAATTTCGAACCCGCCCAGCACTTCTTCCTGTTTCAGCAACACCTTGTCGCGGGTGTTCATGTCATAGTCGTACACCGAATCCGGCGTCGTCATGGAGGCATACCTGTACCGCAAGGTCGAGGTATTGAAATCGTAATTGTCCCCCAACTCCGCCGCATACGCCGGTTCCCCGAAATCCACGTAGTGTTCGCCTTCGCCATTCCACGGGATGACCCGTAGCCGCACCAACCCCTGATGCCGCTCTTCCGCCACCAGAAAATCCCGAAACAGTTCAAAGGATTCGAGCAGGACGTCGTCACGGTGGGGCAGGACTTCCTGCCACGACGACCGGTCCGTTTGCCGGAGAGTCGTCTTCATGAGGCGAAAGTTCTTTGCCTTCCAGTTGGTTCGAATGTAAAAGGCGTCCCGGTCATGATCGACGTCATATTCGTGAAACCGCTCACGGGGGAAAACCACCGAAAATTCGCCGTCAGGATTGTCCGCCGACAGATAGCGATACTCCGTGCTCACGGTCTGATACGAGGCAATCATCAAATACTGCTTCGATTTGGTCTTGAAGACGGCCGTGGAAAACGTCTCATCCTCTTCTTCGAACACCAGGACGTCGGAAGACGGGTCGCAACCCAGCCGGTGGCGAAATACCTGAAACGCGCGCAGGGTATGCGGGTCCTGTCTGCCGTAGAACAACGTCCCGTTGTCATTGGCCCAGGCAAGGTTTCCCGTCACGCCTTCCAGCACGTCATCCAACAACTCACCGGTTACCAGGTCCTTGAATCGCACCGTGTAGATGCGTCTCCCCTGCGTATCGAACGCGTACGCGAGCAGATCTTGAGCAAAACTGACGGCCAGCCCGCCGATGGCAAAAAATTCATGGCCTTCGGCCAACACGTTCACGTCCAACATCAACTCCTCTTTCGCGTCCAACGTCTCCCGCTTCCGGCAGTACAGGGGATATTCTTTGCCCTCCTCATATCTCGTGTAATAGTAGTAGTCGTCGAGTTTGTACGGGACGGACAAGTCGGTCTGTTTGATTCGGCCTTTGATTTCTTCAAAAAGCGTGTCCTCGAACTTCGATCGGTGGGCCATGACTTTCCGGGCATAGTCGTTCTCTGCATCGAGATAGGCCAGCACGTCGGGATTGTCCCGTTCGGACAACCAATAATACTCATCGAGCCGTGACCGGCCGTGCTTTTCCAGGGTCATGGGAATCGTTTTGGCTTTGGGAGGATTCAACGTCTCCGGGGACACGTTCGGGTTGGTTGGCATGCCATACTCCTTGTCAGGTCGTAGAAAAATAGCCCAAATCTGTCATTCCTGCGGAAGCAGGAATCCAGCGTCTTTCTCTTCCCGAACGGAGGAAAAAGCAAAGACACTGGATCCTCGATTGAAAATGTCAAGGATGACAGAATGGGGCACTCTTGCGAAAGGTCAATCGTCGCCCCGAAGCGCTTGATGGCGTAATTGCTTCACCCGGCCTCGCTGTTTTTTCTGTTCCAGTCGCTTTTCGATCGAGCGTTGGGAGATCCGGGCTTTTTTCCTGATCTTCCGGGGAGCCAAGGCTTCGCGCAGGAGCCGGCAAAACTTATCGACCAAATCGGCTCGATTCATGGCTTGGCTCGCCGCCCGCTGGGCGTGCAGATACAATACCCCTTCCTTGTTGATCCGGGTTTGGAGCTTTCTGCCGATCAAGGATTTTTGCGCGTCGGTCAACGATGGAGAACGCCGGACGTCAAAATGCAACGTCACGCGCGTATTCACCTTGTTGACATTTTGCCCTCCGGGGCCACTGCTGCGTGACGCGCGAAATCGAAATTCCTGTTCAGGAATCGATAGCTGGGGCGTGACGGCAATCACTCGCTTCCTCCCGGCATTAACCTCATGGGACTGCGACGGTTAGGAGCGGCAGATTAAACGAGAACGCCTTTTTTCACAAGAAACCCTGAGGGGAAAAACCGGAGAGATTGAATAGGGAGGAGCAAGATCGTACCCGAATACGGCGGGGCGGGGCATGGGGGTTTTTAGCCCCCCCCCCCCCCCGTTCGCCTGCCGGCTGCGCCCCCCGCTCCCCCGCCCCCCCCCCCGCCTGTTCGCCTGCGGGCTGCGCCCTCGGCTCCCCGACTCCCCCTCAAGGGGGGAGTGAGTGGGGAGACTGGCACCGGCACGTTCAACGCATTCATTGGGTGCCCTTTATCCCTTGACGTCGATCGGGATCGATCTGGGCTTGGTTTCTTCCCGTTTGGGAACCTGCACGGTCAGCACGCCTTTATCATACCGCGCCGTCGCCAGATCCGGTTTCACATAGCCGGGAAGACGGAAGCTCCGGGCAAACGCCCCATACTGGGCTTCACGAAAATGATAGTTGTCCCGGTCTTCCGTGCGTTCCTCTTTCCGCTCTCCGTGAAGTTGCAACGTGTTGTCGGTCACGGAGATCTTCACGTCCTTCATGTCAATGCCCGGTAATTGGGCTTCCACAAACAGGTGTTCTGTATCTTCATAGACGTTCACCGGTGGAACCCAATTGACCGTTGACGCCTGCGGATCATCCCATTGCGGACGCCGAAACGGCTGGGCGCCCCACCAGTCCAATGTTCGTTCGAGTTCTTGAAACGGATTCCATTTGACCAACATCCTGCACCTCCTCGTATCCATGTTTGCGTTTTCAGTTTCCATAGAAGCGCTTCTGTTATTTCAGATAAGTCGCGCCCTGCGAAAGTCAAGACTCGACGCTGTACGTCTACGTGGATTCGGGGCTGGGCGGCGGAGGGGATTGTTGGATGACGTTGAAATCTTTCTGCGTGACGAAATACCCGTTCGCAAACAAGCGGAACTCATACCGGCCCGGTGCCGGGAAGACCAACGACGGAATATTCACGCCGAAATCATGAATCTGCAGCCGGTCTTTGATTTCAACCGGCCCCAACGAGGCTGTCCCGATGAGCTGATCCTGATCCAAATACACGAGACGAAGCTCAAACTCATACTGTCCTTCCGCGTCCGTCAAACAAAAATAGACTCCCATTTGGGGGTGTTGGCAGGGAAAGCGTGCCGCCCACAAATGCGTAAACGTTCCGATGATGCTCTTCTTTCTGGTAAAGCTGTCCAGGATCACCGAATCGCAAACCAAAAAGGCCTGCACGATGGGTTTGACAAGTTCGTCCATGGCGTGGGTCCTTATCAGCAGAACTACTCATCTGTCATTCCCGACGTTAGTCATCGGGAATCCAGTGTCTTTCATTTCACGGACGAAGAAAGAAGCAAAGACCCTGGATCCTCGATTAAGGATGTCGAGGATGACAGAAGGAGAATGGGATTGTCGGATGACGCTACGCCTGTCCTGAGCGAAGTCGAAGGGTCATCCGACCTACTCTGCCACCAGACTTATTCCTGGCGCAAATCCTCACGCCTCTCCGTCAACGACGTCTTGGAAATCACGTGAGCGCCGCTTTCACGCTGAGATACAGGATCATCACCTCAACGGCATGGGCCGCGATCACCGCCAGCAGATTCCGCCATCGTAAAAAGAGAGCCGCCCAAATGAGTCCGTCCCATACGGCGATCCAGTGGAGATGCCGAAACGTCATCACCATAAAAGGATCGAACGCAAACACCAACGCCGACATCAGCATCGCCGCGATCGAACCGAGCCAAAGACCGTGTGTAGACACCGTCGATATCCAACGGCGACAGAAACACTCCAACCGTCCAAAAAGAAATCCGCGAAAATTCAATTCGACTCCCGCCGCAATCAGGACCGTAAACCAGGGAATCATCACGAAGAAAGGCATTTGGGCATGAGGCGTGCCGGCCAGAAACAGAACGTCGCCCCCAAGAACAGGCACGACCCACAGGATCACGGTTGAATTGACCAACCCCAGCATACACCCCGTGACGATCCCCCACCCGACGCCCTGCTTCAGGGAACCGCGAGCAATTCCGAGCGCCGGCAGCGCGTCGGGATTGGATTTCCACCAGATGACGAGCGCCCCGTACGCGGCGAGTTGCGGGACAAATTGCAGGAGCAGGTTCTGCTGCGTCGAAGCCGGGAGAAGGTAAAAGGATCCCGTCAGGCAGATCGGCACAAACGCCAACCACGTCGCCCGTTCATCGGCTTGCATGGGGCCTTGCCATAGGTTTGTTTTCCATATGGGCATCGGCGTATGAAAATACCCCACATCTGTCATTCCTGCGGAAGCGGGAATCCAGAGTCGTTCTCTTTACAGACGAAGCGAAAAGCAAAGACGCTGGATCCCCGATTAAGGATGTCGGGGATGACAAAAGGAGGGCTTTGATACGAAAATGGCTCGTCGGCATACCCAGTTCATTCCCCAGGTGCAGGCAGCAAAGCTGCATGAGAGTTTTCCTCGCCTCCTTTTGTCACCTTGCAGCGAGAGACTTTTTCTTCGTATGATCCAGCCGATAACCCTTTGGCAAGCATTTACTTATTTGGTGAGATTCATGCACAACACTGTTGATTTTACCAGTTCGCGTCTTCTTTCCCGTCAACCCTCATTGAAGGCAGGCCTGTGTCTTTTCCGTGGCCTCATCCTCGGCTTCGCGACCTTGGTGTGCGTCTTGTGCTCGGGCATCCCCGACCTTTTTGCAGAAGACGCCGAGCCCCTGAAGGAACTGCCGCGCGCCGTCTTACGGCATACGCCTCCGATTTTTCAGGAATGGACTTTTGAGAAGGACCTCGATGCGGCTCTCCCACCAGGGTTTTCCTCCCATACCCTGGGTCATGGCCACCTCGGGGAATGGACGCTTGTGACCGATCACGACGCGCCAAGCCGGACTCATGCGCTCTTACAATCGACACCTTGCCCTGCCCCCGGCTGCTATCAACTGCTGGTCAACGACACGATTCAGATGGAATATCTCGACCTGACGGTGGGCATCCTTTCCAAACTCGGGACACCGACGTCGGCAGCCGGTTTGGTGCTGAACCTCCAGGATCTCGACAACTTCTATGCCGTGCTCATTTATCCGGCCAGCAACATGGTCAGGGCCTATCGCTTTTCCGAAGGGAAGCCCATCCTGATTAAGGAACATGAGGTCATTCCCCTAAAAAGAACGCCCTGGCATTTCCTGCGAGTCCAGAGAAATACGATCGTCAGCAAAGATTTTTTCGAAATTTCGTTCGACAACCAGTTCTTCCTCTCCGTGTACGACTCCACCTTACGCACGGGCCGGATCGGTATCATGACCACCGGGGATGGAAAATTCGCATTCGATAATCTGCGAGCCGTGGAATTGGTGACGAGCGAGCCGCTTTCCCGGCCACCGGCCTACTAGGGAACCTGAACCGTACCGGTGAATCGGTCAACGTTTTTCACCGATTCACCGGATTTACCCCTCCCCGGCTTCAGGCTTCATTCAGCAGATCCAGCAACGTCGCGGGATCAGAGGCCACACGAATCAACGCTCGATTGTCAGGGGCCAAGAACCCTTCCCGGACCTGATGATCCAAAAACGTCAGGAATGCATCGAAAAATCCGTCGACGTTCAAGAGCCCGCAGGGTTTCTGATGTAACTGAAGCTGTCGCCAGGTAATCGTTTCACAAAACTCTTCCAAGGTTCCGTAGCCCCCGGGGAGCGCGATAAAGGCATCAGCCAACTCCGACATGAGGGCTTTGCGCTCATGCATCGATGCCACGACGTGGAGCGCGGACACGTCGTGCCGGGCCCATTGATTGGCCACCATGAATTCCGGGATGACCCCGATCACCCGGCCGTCCCCGGCACGGGAGGCGTTCGCCACGACCTCCATCAACCCGATGTTGCCTCCACCATAGACCAAACCCAGCCCGCGCGCGGCGAGTTCCTTGCCAAGGAGCCCGGCCATCTCGGCATAACGACTCCCCAGGCCGGTACTGGAGCCACAAAACACACAGACGTTATTCATGGATCCATTGCAGAGAATGAATTACGGTTGGGCATCAACCGTCAGATCAAGCAACGAGTAGGGATCAACCCGTGATCCGTTGAGGCGCACTCCCCAATGGAGATGGGGGCCCGTCGCCCGTCCCGTGGAGCCGACTTTCCCTATCACCTGCCCTTTTTTCACGACCTGGCCGTGCTCCACGTCCACGCTGGATAAGTGAAAGTACATGGAAAAGAGACCAACACCATGATCCACGATCACGCCTTTTCCCGAAAAGAAGTGATCGGCGGTGAGGCGCACCATTCCGTCATTCATGGCCAACACGGGTGTTCCTTGAGGCGCAGCGATGTCTTCCCCGCTATGGGGTTTTCTGGCTTGCCCGTTGATGACCCGGCGACTGCCGAACCGCCCGGATATTTCTCCCTGGACCGGTTCAAGAAACCGGCCCTTCCACAGGGGGTGCGGGACGAGGCTGGCAAAGGCCTTGTGGACGGCCTTGGATTCGGTCTCGACCCGAGTCAGGGTCTTCCGGTCCAGATCCACCATCCGGGAAGGCAAGGTCAACCGTTGCACGGGGTATTCCTCCTTCATCACCAGCACCGACAGGCTCCGGCGTTCCGTCCGTTCAGGATAGACCACCTCGATCGTGAGTTCATACCGGCCGGGGCGGTCCTGCATATCCAGCCCCAACAATCCCGCATACATGCGATCCTTGAAGGGGAAAAAGGTCAGCGTCCGTTCCAGAAATTGCCCTTCGACCTGGTCCGGCCGGTCCCGGACGGGCACCGTCACCAACAACACTTCCCCTTGCTTGCCACTGAACTGCCCGTCGGCTCCCACGGAATACCGGGGCCCTTCCTCGAAAAACAGGCTGACCGGGAACACGCTCGCCAGCACCAACACCAGGGCCACGAGCCACGGACGAGTCACGACGTTCGCGTTGGAATAAATGGCGGGTACTGGCATGTCACGTCTGGAGAGAAGCCGGAGACACCTGGGCCAACAGTTCGTCGACCCGCCGGTTGAACGCGCAAAAGGGATCCATGCACAAGATCGTTTCTTCCCAATAGCCGTTTAATTTCAAATAGGTCCAATCGACCGTGTAGGATCGATTTTTTGCCCGGGCAAAACGGATAAAATCGCCTCGAACCTTGGCGCGGGTGGACTGGGGGGGAAGGGACATCGCACGTTCCACCGCTCGCTCATCCACCATCTTCACCGTCCGCTCATGCGCCTCCAAAATGTAATAGAGCCCGCGCTTCCGGTTCACGTCGTGATATTGCAGGTCCATCATCGCCACTCGCGGGTCATCCCACCCGCACCCTTTTCGGTCGATATACGATTGGATCACCCAGCGTTTCGTCACCCAATCGATCTCCCGCACCAACTGCATGGGATCATCCTCCAATGCATTCAATACGCGTTCCCACTCCGTCAGGACGTCAGCCAACACCTTGTCATAGGGGCAGGCGTGGAGATATTCCGAGGCCTTTTCCAAATAGATGCGCTGGATCTCCAACGCGGAAAACTCCCGTCCGTCATCCAGCTTCACCTTTTTCTTCAACGTGGGATCCCGGGAAATTTCCCTGATGGCCTTGACGGGATCTTCCAATTCAATGCCTTTGATGAAATACCCTTCCTCGATCATGGACAACACCAGGTCCGCCGTGCCGACCTTCAGGTACGTGGCAAACTCCGACATATTGGAATCCCCGAGAATGATATGCAGGCGTCGATACCGTTCGGCGTCCGCGTGCGGTTCATCCCGCGTGTTGATAATGCTTCGGGACGACGTGGTGGAGGACGAAGTTTTTTCGTGAATGTGCTGCGCCCGCTGAGAGAGAAAATACTGCGGTTTGCCCGAGACCTTGAGCACTTTCCCGGCGCCTGAAAAAATCTGTCGCGTCACGAAGAACGGGATGAGCTGTTCCGCCACCTTCCAAAAATCCACGTCACGCTGCATCAGGAAATTTTCATGGCACCCGTAAGTATTCCCCAGGGAATCCGTATTGTTCTTGAAAATATAGATGTCACCGGCGAGCCCTTCTTCCCGGAGACGTTCTTCCGCCGCGGGCAAACAGGACTCGAGGATCCGCTCTCCGGCCTTCTCATGCACCACTAACTCGAAAATGTCGTCGCACTCCGGCGTGGCGTACTCGGGATGGCACCCGGTGTCCTGATAAAACCTGGCCCCATTCGTGAGGAAAGCGTTGGACGGCCAACTGTTCGGGATCAACCCCTCAAAAATGTAGCCCAGAATTTTTTCAATAGGCAGATACACCCGGCCGTTGGGCGAAAAGGTGAGACCGTATTCACACTCCAGTCCGAAAATGCGTTTCATGAATGCATGTTACCATAGACGCGACACGGACGGAACAGACACGCTCACTGCGACTGAAAGTGGGATGCAAGAATCGTCAACAGGAAATTCGTGTCTCAGGAAAGAAGGATGCCGGCTTCTTCTGCGGCGATCCGGCGGAATTTTCGGCCGGTACGGGTCCGGTCGAGGAGGGCGACTTCGAGTGCGTGCAGGGATACGGTCTGGCCCGTGGCGGTTTCGAGGGCGTTCATGCACCGGGTGAGCGCGGCTTTCAAGTCCGGAACGTCGTCCGCTCCTGTTGTGCGCAGGGCGGAGACCACGGCGTCCGCACGTCCCCCGATGGCCACAAATGTTTTTTCGTGCATGATCGTCCCGTCGAACGCGATGCGATACAGTTCCGTCTGTTCGGGTTGTTCTCCGATCTGGGCCAACAGGATTTCCACTTCGTAGGGTTTCAGTTCCTGGCTGAAAATCGTGCCCAGGGTCTGCGAATACCCATTGGCCAGGGAACGAGCCGTGACGTCTTCGCGACTGTACATGAACCCTTTTAAATCGGCGTGTTGAATGCCTGCCTTGCGCAGGCTTTCGAATTCGCTGTACCGCCCTGCTCCTGAAAAGGCGATGTTGTCGTAAATTTCGGAGATCTTGAACAATGAACTGCTGGGGTTATCCGCCACGAAGAGCACGCCGTCCCGGTACTCGATGGCCACGATCGACCGGCCCTTGGCGATGCCTTTTTTGGCATACTCCGCCTTATCCTGCATCAGTTGTTCGGGGGAGACGTAAAACGGCAGTGTCATCAGGATTCCCGTTCGGTTCGTGATCGAGCCAACCGGTCGCATTGGGACGCCACGTCGGACTCTTCCACGTCCCGCACGCCTTCGGCATCGACGATTTTCATGGTGGGATAAATGCCGCGAAACGAGTCAGGCCCTCCGGTTCCCAAGTCCTCCTCCGCCGCGCTCAGGATCGCCTGGAGCGCAAGGGAGATCGCTTCCGGTTGGGACAAATTTTTGCGAAACCGTTCTTTAATGGTCACGCGGGCGTCCTTTCCCCCGGATCCAACCGCGTGATACTCCGTTTCTTCATATTTCCCGCCGGTCACGTCATATTTGAAAATCCGGCCCTCTTGTTGCTTCAGGTCAAACCCCACGAACAGCGGGATGACGACCAACCCTTGGATGACCATGGGCAAATTCGCTTTCACCATTTGCCCCAACCTGTTCGCCTTGCCTTCGCAGGATAACGACACGCCATCAAGTTTTTCATAATGTTCCAGTTCAATCCCGAACAACTTGGCCATTTCCATACAGGGACCCGCGGCACCCGCAATGGCGATGGCGGAATGGCTGTCGGTTTTGAAGACTTTCTCCATGCGACGCGACGCCACTTGGTACCCTTCGATCCCCCCGAGCGCCGCGCCCCCTCTGGCGCCCCTCCGATGCCCCGCCGGTCGCCAACGATCACCACGCCGTTCTCGTATTTGACGGCCAAGACGGTCGTTCCGTGAGCAAGCTGCGACAAGACGTTCCGTTGGATCTCATCCACCGACACGGGCGCGGGTCGCGCGCTTCCCCACCGCGCTGCCGGTGTCAGTTCGGGCCGCGTTTGATGGATAAAATCAAAAAAGCTCGAACACTGGTTCACGGGCATTTGGGACAGGAATGATTTCATGCTAACCAGAAGTCTTTCTGTCGGATTACGCTACGCCTGTCCTGAGCGAAGTCGAAGGAAGCGTACTCGAAGGGCTAATCCGACCTACAGGCTTATTCATCGACCACTTTCCCCTCACCCCAGCCCTCTCCCTCAAGGGGCGAGGGAGCAGGAGGGCATCTGATCTCTTTCGGTCATTCCCGACGCTTGTCCCCGACGTTTTTAATCGGGGATCCAGTCAATCTAAGTGAATCCAGCGTCTTTGCCTTTTCTCCTGCTTTCATCCCCCACTCCTTCAAGCCGACAAACGGTCCAGAAGCTGTTGTGCCGTCTCCACGCCTTCCAACAACTCATTCGTCAAATCCTGCGTTCCCCTCAATGGATCCATCAGGGGCACCCGTTTGACGGAAACGTCTCCCACGTCGAAGAGCACCGAGGTCCAACTGGCCCCATAGATCTGGTGAGGAAATTTCCGGAGACACGCGCCGCGGAAATAGGCGCGCGTGCCTCGCGGCGCATGACACTCCGCCCTGGCGATTTCCTCGTCATCCAGCAACCGCTCAATACGCCGGCTTCGTTCGAGCGTATAATACAGGCCTTTGTCCGGCCGGACGTCATGGTATTGCAGGTCCATCAAGGCCACACGCGGGTCATTCCATCCACAGCCCTTGCGTTCCACGTACGACTCGATCATCTGGTGTTTGGCCACCCAATCGAGTTCCGCTGCCAGCAGCCGGGGGTCCCGTTCGAGTTTGTCCAAAACGCTTTCCCATCTCACCAGCACGTCCTTCGTCGCGGGTGACAACTCACGACAGGCGTAAAACTCATGCGCGGCCCGGAGATAGGCGCGTTGGATGGCCAGCGCGTTGGTCGCACCACCTGAGGACATCTTCAGGTCGGCTTTCATGGTGAGATCACGCGAGACGACCTTGGCGGCTTCCACGGGATTCTCCAGCACAAACGCGGGTACGTCGGCGCCCTCGTCCAACATATGCGTCACGATCGCCGTCGTGCCCACCTTCAGATACGTAGACAGTTCCGCCATGTTGGCGTCACCGACAATGACGTGCAACCGCCGGAACCTCGCGGCGTCCGCATGAGGCTCATCACGGGTATTGATCAAGGGTCGTTTGACCATGGTGTTGAGATCAGCCACACATTCAAAAAAGTCCGCGCGTTGAGAGATCTGATACGTCGCGGGCGCGGCTCCATTTTCAGCTCCGACTTTCCCGGCTCCCGCAACAATGGGACGCGACACGAAAAACGGCAGCAACCCCTGAAGAATCACCTCGAACGGCACCGAACGGTCCATCAAATAATTTTCATGGTACCCGTAGCTGTTCCCCTTGCAGTCGGAGTTGTTCTTGTACAGCACGAACCCGTTTCCCCCCGTCGTCCGATTCACGGCTTCCAGGCATTTGGCGACGACGAGTTCACCCGCCCGTTCATACGCCACCAGTTCTCGAGCCGTACTGCATTCCGGCGTCGAATACTCGGGGTGCGCCCCGTCGACGTACAAGCGACCGGCGTTCGCCAACAGTTTATTGAGCGCCCGGTTATACTCGGGACCCGGACGTTCGCGTTCACCTTCGACTTCAAACCCGCGGGCATCCCGCAGGGGGTTTTCGTTCTCGTAATCCCAAATCGCTTGCGGGGCAATGAGAGCAGGATACTGACTGATCAGTTGGAGGGAATTCTCAACGGGGTCGGATGCGTGGCCGTGGCGCGAGGCGACACCAAATTCCGTTTCTGTGCCGATAATGCGCTGCAAGGACTCCTCATTCCACCTTGAGCATGAGCATTAAAAGTAATGCCCGGCACTCACGGTTTCAATTTCGCGCGTTTCTTCCGAGCCGGGAGTCAGGGTCCGCACGTGGATGATCTTCTCGCCCTTTTTCCCCGCGATCCGGGCCCAGTCATCGGGGTTCGTCGTATTGGGCAGATCTTCATGCGCCTTGAATTCATCACGAATCGCACCCAACAGGTCTTCTTCCTTCAGACCCTTTTCACCCGTATTGATGGCTCGCTTCACGGCGGATTTCTTCGCTCGCGAAACCACGCCTTCGATCAGCGCGCCACTGGAAAAGTCCTTGAAGTAGAGGAGTTCTTTTTCTCCATTCGCATACGTCACTTCCAGGAACTTATTGTCTTCCGACGTGGCATACATCGCCTCCACCGTCACGTCCAGCAGGTGCGAAACCACCGTTTGCCGGTCCTGTCCGTGACGATCAAGTTCCTCTTTGGCAAAGGGCAGGTCACCGGTGAGATATTTGGCAAAAATGTCATGGGCGCCCTGTTTATTCGGTCTCGGAATCTTGACTTTCACGTCCAACCGCCCCGTTCTCAACACCGCCGGATCAATGAGATCCTGCCGGTTGCTCGCGCCGATGACGATCACGTTTTTGAGCCTTTCGACGCCGTCGATTTCAGCCAAAAACTGCGGGACGATCGTGGATTCGATATCGGAAGAAATCCCGGACCCCCGCGTACGGAACAACGCATCCATTTCATCAAAAAACACCACGACCGGATTACCGGTGGCGGCCTTGTCCCGCGCTTTGGCGAACACTTCCCGGATGTACCGTTCCGATTCGCCCACGTACTTATTCAACAGTTCCGGCCCTTTCACGTGCAGGAAGTAACTGCGGACGTCTTTGCCGGACAGATGACGCATCTTCCGGGAAATGGAATTTGCCACGGCTTTCGCGATCATCGTTTTTCCGCACCCCGGCGGCCCGTACAACAGGATACCCTTGGGCGGAGTCAGGCGATGCTCCTTGAACAGATCAGGATACAGGAAGGGCAATTCCACGGCATCCGTCACCTGCTCGACTTCTTTCGCCAACCCCCCGACGTCGTCATATTGCACGTCCGGCACTTCTTCGATCACCAATTCTTCGATTTCAGCCTTGGGGATTTTCTCGATCACATAGCCGGACCGGGCGTCATAGAGCAGATGGTCTCCCACACTGAGGTGTTCATGGAGCAGCGGCTCACCGAGTTCGACGATGCGTTCTTCATCATGGTGCAACTGAATCAGCGCCCGTGTCTCATCCAGGCGATCCTTTAACTTCACGACCTGCCCCTGGGGATCGAAGGCGCGCGCCTCAATGACGTTCAAGGCCTCATTCAGAATCACTTCCTGCCCCTTTCGCAGGGACGCACTTGCCACCGAACTGTGCACGCTGACGCGCATTTTTCTCCCTGAGACGTAGACGTTGGCGCTGGAATCATCATTCAGACTGCAGAAGAGCGCATACGACGACGGGGGGGCCGTGAGTTTGGCGATCTCCGTCCGGAGGGTTTCAATCTGGGCCTTGGCTTCCTGGAGGCTGGCGGTCAACCGTTCATTCTGTTTTTGCGATTGCTGTAATTTCATGCGGGTTTCGTACAGGTGGCGCATTTCGTTTTCCAGGGATTGGAGTTCTCCACGAAGTTTCTCGATCTCCCGATTGTAGTCTTCGTGTTTTCTCAAGCCCATGGTCTCTGTACCTGCTCGATCATGAAAACAAAGGCGGCTTTTTTCTCCGCCGCTGAAACCCTTGTATTAATAGGGCTAAACCCAAATGAAACGGTCGTTCCATCTCATCCGGCAATAAATTCTAGCTTGCTTTGCAGAAAGGGTCAATATAAATGGGACCGTTCTACCGATGTCTCCATTTGCGCAATTGCGAGCTATACGACGTCACCGCCTCACGTGGAGTCGCGGCTTGAAAAATGGAGGACACAACCGCGACGCCGGAGGCGCCGGCCTCCATCACGTTCTCCACGCGAGCCGGCGTCATCCCGCCGATCGCATACACGGGAATGATGCAGCGCCGGCCGGCTTCACGAAGAACCCGAATGCCCAACGGCGTGCCGTATTGCCGTTTCGATGGAGTCTCATATACCGGCCCGAGCACCACGAAGTCCGCTCCTTCCTGCTCGCTTTGGAGAGCTTCTTCTGCGGAATGGACCGACTTCCCGATGAGATAGCCGGACCCCAGACATTTCCGGGCTTCTTTGGTCGGCATGCTGTCCGAGCGCAGATGCACGCCCGCTGCCCGGGTGGCAAGGACGAGGTCCACGCGATCATTGATCAAACACGGAACATGGAAGGGACGCGCCATCCGGTGCACCGCCTCCACAACCTGCAGGAGTTCGCGAGCGCCAAGGTCTCGTTCCCGGATTTGGACCATCAGCCCCTGTTCAGGGATGATGTCGCTGAGGATGTGAAGAAATCTGTCCTCTCCGGTCTGGCGCCGGTCGGTGACAACGTATAAGGGCGGGAGGGGGCTCACCGTCACCTTCCTTTCAAGGAGAGAAGATTTCATCTACTCCCTCGCCCCTGGAGGAAGAGGGCTGGGGTGAGGGGGAAAAAGAAGACAAAGCCCGTGGCCACGGGCTGCGGTGCTACAACACGCAGCACCCGCACCCTAAACCACCCTCACCTTAATCCTCTCCCATCGAGGGAGAGGAAACGAAGAGGCGGGAGAGGGTGGTTGTGGGGCGAGCATGGCACATCGAACGGCTCGTTCAGAGTGTGTCTACAGCATGCCTTCGATCGGGCTACTCGCGGTGGCATAGAGTTTCCGGGGAATGCGCCCGGCTTTATACGCCAACCGTCCGGCCTCGACCGCATACTTCATGGCTTCAGCCATGGCAATGGGTTCCCGGGCCCCCGCGATCGCGGTATTCATCAACACCGCATCCGCTCCGTACTCCATGGCCAAAGCGGCATCTGAAGCGGTGCCGACTCCGGCGTCCACGATGACGGGCACGTTGACGGTTTCGAGGATGATCTTCAAATTATAGGGATTGCGGATTCCCAATCCTGAACCGATGGGAGCCGCCAACGGCATGACTGCCGGACATCCGATATCGACCAGCTTTTGAGCCACGATGGGATCGTCGTTGGTATACGGTAACACCACGAATCCCTCCTTGATCAATATCTTTGCGGCTTCAATGAGTCCGGCGGTATCGGGAAACAAGGTCCGCTCATCGCCGATCACCTCAAGCTTGACCAGATCCGAGACCCCTGCCGCACGGGCCAACCGGGAATAACGGACCGCATCTTCCACCGTGTAGCATCCCGCGGTATTGGGAAGGATGGTGTACTGCTTGGGATCAAGATAATCCAGAAGATTCTCGGAATTCCTGTCCGTGATATTGACGCGACGTACGGCGACGGTGACGACGTCCGCACCTGACGTTTCAATGGCTTTCTTCGTCTCGACAAAATCCTTATACTTGCCCGTTCCCACCCACAAACGGGACCGGAACTCGCGCCCGGCTATGGTCAAACGATCGTCACTCATGGCCACTCCCCGAAAAAGAATTGTGGATTTCGGATTTTGGATTGTGGATTTGGTCAATCAGCAATCAAAAATCCACAATCAAAAATTCCTCCCCCGCCTCCCCCGATGAAACTCAGAATTTCAATACGGTCGCCTTCGTGTAACGTTCTGGCATCAAAGTCCCCTCGATCGAGGATTTCAAGATTGATCTCCACCGCCACTCGTTCAACGTTCAGTTGCAAATCCCGGAGCAAGCCCGTCACGTTTATCTCCTCACGCACGTGGCGTGACTCCCCATTGACTTGAACGTGCATCCGTGGAACTCAAAACCCTCCGGCACGGGCTATTCACTCCGAACGTCTCTTCCATCGCGTACCAGCATCCTACGAGAGCCTCTCAAGCCTTGTCAATTTGGGAACGCAGCCGTTTCGACGTGCGCAAAGTCCGGAAATCCTATCATCGCCAAACACAATCCTTTACAATAGAACCACCCCATCATCCCAAATGCACTCACCATATGCCGACCGGCCACGACTCGAACAACACGCTCGCCAATCTTTTTCTGTCCATGGCAGAGTTGCTGAAGCAACATGGAGAAAACCCCTATCGCATTCGGGCCTATACACGGGCAGCCGACACGATTGCCAAGTTAGAGTCTCCCATCGCCGAGCTTGTGCGGGCAGGAGATCCGCGAACCCTTCCCGGTATCGGGAAGGACCTCGCGGTAAAAATTCGGGAATTCGTCGAAACCGGCACGGTCCAGGCCTATGAAGAACTCAAAACGCCACTTCCCCCCGCCATTCGTGAATGGATCGCGCTTCCCGGTCTTTCCGACCCCATCGTGCATGATTTGTATTATCGACTCGGGATCCGGACACTGGACGATCTGGAAACGCTTGCCCGCTCTCACATGTTGAGGACGCGACCGGGGGTCAGCGTGACCGCGGACGAACTGCTCGGGGCTATTCAACGCTTACGTGAACAAGCGAGGAGTGATTGACCGGGTGGCAACGCCTTTGCTACGGTCAGGGCAGGAAGAGCCTGTTCCCTATTCTCCCGTACAAAAAGGAAAGAACCGGTCATGGCCGTCTCAGCGTTCATCATGGTTGACGTAGCGGGAGATCACACCAAGAGTGCCTACAAGACCATCACCCGCATTCCGCTGGTCAAAAAAGTCGATGCCGTCACCGGCCCATTTGATCTCGTGGTCCAAATCGAAGCGGAAACGTTGGAGAGTCTCAACGAATTGGTTCTTTCACGGATACGCGGCGTGGATGGCGTCGTTAAAACCAGCACCGCCATTATCCTCAACCTGTGACCCCCGATTCGAGGGGGTGCAGGTCTTTGAAGACTTTCCAGGTCTTGAGCAACTCGATCGCCTTTTGAAGCTGCACGTCCTTTTTCATGAGTTCCGCTTCAAGATCTTTCGGCTTATCCGAATCAGTGTCCCGTTCGGAGGAAGAAGGCGTGTCCTCTTCCGGGACAGCCGTTGCTGTCTGTTCCTCATTGACGGTGATCGGTTTGGGCTCCACCACGATATCCGGTTTGACGCCGACGGAATGGATCGACTCGCCGCTGGGCGTATAATATTTCGCCGTTGTCAGTCGAAGTCCCGACCCATCCGACAACGGGAGAATCGTCTGAACGGAGCCTTTGCCAAACGTCGTTTTCCCCAGGATGACGGCTTTCCCCCAATCCTGCATCGCGGCCGCAACGATTTCCGACGCACTCGCAGAACCCTGGTTGACCAACACGATCATCGGATATTCCCGCGGATCCATCGGCGGGCTGGCGCGATATTCATCCTTCCGACCATCTCGGCCCTTGACCGACACGACTAACGTATCAGACTGCAAGAATTGCTCCGAGACCCCAACCGCCGAGGACAACAAGCCTCCGGGGTTATTGCGTAAATCCAGGATGAGGCCTTGAGAGCCCTCTTCCTGCAACTTCACCAATTCCCGGCCCAGATCTTTGGGGGTGGCTTCCTGGAACTGTGATATCCGGATGTAGCCTATGTGATCTTCCAGGAGCCGGGACCGAACACTTCGGATCTTTATCGTATCTCGAACCAAGATGAAGCTCAGCGTGTCCGGGGCTCCTTCCCGCCGGATCGTCAGCGTGACCGAGGTCCCCTTGGGGCCCCGCATGCGTTGCACGGCTTCCATGAGCGTCAGGTCTTTCGTCGGCTTCTCATCAACTTTCAAAATCACGTCTCCGGTTTCGATGCCCGCCGCGTGAGCCGGAGTGCCTTCAATGGGTGCGATGACGGTGACGTGCTGATCCTTCACCCCAATCTGAATACCCAATCCCTCAAATTCCCCCTTGGTTTCCACTTTCATTTCTTTATACATTTCCGGGGTCATATACGCGGAGTGCGGATCCAATGTTTTGAGCATGCCACGAACGGCTCCATGGACAAGGTCGTTTGTCCCCACCTCTTCAACGTAGTGTTTTTTGACCTGAGTCAGCACTTCCGCGAAAATTTTGAGTTCTTCGTAGGATTCACTCGCATAGCCGGTTTTTTCGACTCCTTTCCCAATTATCAACCCCAAGACGAGTGCCCCGACCACAACCACCCCGGAAACCCACGTTATTGAAGAGCGTTCTCTTTCCATAGCGACGTCCTAACTCTTTAAAAAGATGATGAACAAGTTTCCACCCTCACCCGGCCCCTTTGACAAGCTCAGGGCAGGCCCTCTCCCGTCAAGGGAAAGGGAACGAAGTCACCGTTTGGCCAACCAGCGCAATGGATTCACCGGTTTGGTCCCCTTCCGTAACTCAAAATATAAAACATTTCTGTTGGTCAATCCGGAGGATCCTGTTTCCCCCAGCACGGCTCCTTTGGCCACCGTGGCCCCCTCTTTCACCAATAACTTGGAGGCATGAGCATAGAACGTAAAATAATTATTGCCGTGATCCACAATCACCACAAGTCCATACCCTCTGAGCCAATCCGCATAGACGACTTCCCCGCCTGAAACGGCCCAGATCGCACTCCCTTCTTTTGAGGCAATTTCAATGCCTTTCTTCCGGACATACGTGTCAAACGTCGGGTGTTTTTGCCGGCCGAAGAAGCCCACCAAATCGCCGTCAGCCGGCCACAACAATGCACCTCGTCGGAAGGCATCCGTCGTCCGTTTCTTGATGTTCCCGGCGGCAATTTGACTCCGTCGCTCCAGTTTCTCGAGCAGCGTTTCCTTTCGGTTTTCAGCCTGATCGAGCGCATGCAACATTTGTTCATGCGAGCGGGTGGTCTTTTTTAAACTCGCCAAGACCACGCGTTTTTTGGATTTCACGTCTCGAATCACGCTCAATTTATTATCGATGCGACCCTTCTGCGTCACCAACGATTCACGGATTTTCGCCTGTTTGGCATGAAGTTGCTCGCTTTGAGCCACTTGGTTCCGGTAGGCCTCGAACAAATCACGCTCCCACGTGGCAAGCGAGGCGAGATACAGCAACCGGCGTTGAAATTGCGAATACGAAGTCGCCGCCACCAAGGGAGACACCCAGCCGGCTCGTCCTTCCATATAGAGCCGTTTCAAACGAATTCCTATCACGGCCTGCTTGTCGTTCATATCGGCTCGAAGCCCGGTCAACTGCGTGTTGATTGTATCCAGTTCCCGGTCAATTTGCCGTATTTCCCGATTGATTGAAGACGCTTCCCGCCGCTCCTTGTGCAACTGACGATCGAGACGCTCAATCGATTGAAGGACCTGCGATTGTTTTTTTCGTGCCTGATCACGCTGTTTCTTGGTTTTCCGGATTTCCTGCTTTAACCGTTGAAGGGTCTGTTTTTCTTTTTCAATTTTTTCCTGAAGGGAAGTCCCCCGCGACGGCTCCACGGCAACGATGGACGTCGCCACACACAACACGAGCACAAGAAGGCGGTGTTGAAGCCTGATTGTGGATTGCGGATGGTGCATTGCGGATGGTGGATGTCTCATCGGTGCCTCCTCTTCATCAAGCCAAAGACCGAAAGCACGCTACTTCCACATCCTAACAGCATCCCGGTCATCACCAAAAGAAACGAGACTTGTCTGGGGAACACCGGGAGGATATGCTCCACGCCCACAAACCAACCCGACGCATTGAGTTCCAAGCGAAAGAATTCAAAAATCCCTTTTAACAACGCGAGGGACAGACCGCCGCCGGCGGCCCCGAGAATCGTGCCTTCGATCACGTAGGGGATCGCAATAAACACCCCCGTCGCACCAATCAGCCGCAGGATTTCAATCTCCTCCTTTCTGGTGTACAACGACAAACGGATCGTATTGGCAATAATCGTCACCGTCGCCACGGCCAGAATCGTCCCGATCACGACCGCCCCCAACTCGAAATAACTGACCACCAACGTCAACGTGTCGATCCAGTCTTGGCTGTACGCCACGTGGGTCACACCGGGAAGCTGCCTGACGCGTTCCGCAAACGCACTGAGGGATTCGGTATCCAGAAACCGAGGGGATAGCCTGACGACGACGGACGCAGGTAACGGATTGCCGTCCATCCCCTCCAACAAGAGAGATTCCGCCGGAAACTGTTCGGAAAATTCTCGAAGGGCCTGTTCCTTGGACACGAAGGTCAACGCCACGGCCGCCGATTCGGCCCCGAGACGTTTCTGGACCAGGGACACGACCTGTTCCGAGGCCCCGGGGTCCAGATACACGACGACTTCAATGTCGCCCTGAAGCGTCCCGGTCAGGCTCTTCAGATTCAGATACAGTAACACAAACACGCCAAAACAGACCAAGGTAAAGGCCGTCGTGACAATGCCGATCAGCACGTTCCCACGATTCACGCGGAGATTGGTGATCGCCTCTCGCAGGAGATACAGCAGGCGCATTACGACGTCGCCCCATCATCAGACACGACGCGGCCTGCCTGCAAATGGACAACCCGGCCGTTCATCTGCTCAACCACCCGTTGGTTATGCGTGGCCAGGAGAATCGTCGTCCCCTCAGCATGAATTCTTTTGAATAATTCCACGATTTCAACCGTTAATTCCGCATCCAAATTGCCCGTCGGTTCGTCGGCCAACAACAGAATGGGACTGTTCACAATCGCCCGTGCAATACAAATTCGTTGCTGCTCTCCGGCCGAGAGCACACCCGTGTGGATCGTCTGTTTATGGTCCATGCCGACGGCTTTCAGAACGCCCAGCACTTGTTTCCGCGCCAGGCGCCTTGTGACGCCCTGGATGACGAGCGGCAAGATCACGTTTTCATAGACGGTTTTTCTCGGAAGCAACTGAAAGTTTTGCAGCACGATCCCCATGGTGCGACGCAGATAGGGAATCGCACCTCCACGTAACCTGGCGACGTTGCGGTTCTGCACCAGAATCTGACCCGAATCCGGAATCTCGGCGCCAAAGATCACCTTCAGCAGCGTGGTCTTGCCCGCGCCGCTCGGTCCCGTCAGGATGACACATTCGCCCTTGTCGATCCGAAACGAGACATCATCCAGCGCCGTGCAGCGATCGTAGAATTTAGAAACATGGAACAACTGAATCATGGGGACAACGGCTCAGCTTGGCGACCTGTTCCAGGTCTCTCATGATGATCTTCCGTGTGTTTACCAACGCCGATCATCGCCGGCCACCTCAAAGGCATTTTCGACGTGTTCAAGACTGGGAGAACCAGGATCCCCGGCATCATAGAGAAGCACGTCGAACCGGCAGGGCTGACGTTCCAGACGATGGCGCGCAAGATACCGGGCAGCCAATTGAATGAGTTGGCGCTCTTTTCGTGCCGTCACTGCGTGGGCCACACCTCCGTAGCGATCCGTTCGGCGTGCTTTGACTTCGACAAAAATCACCGTCTCTCCAACCCGGGCCACGATATCCAATTCTCCACGACCAATTCGAACGTTACGATCAAGAATCCGGTATCCTTTTTGGCGAAGCAGCCGTTCGGCAGCGGCTTCGGCTTCCTTGCCCAGGAGTTGCCGGGTAAGGCTCACGCCTCCTCCTGCGGCAGACAACGTCGCACCGGACCAAAACTGTGCCGATGGACAGGACTTGGTCCGAACTGACGAAGTAAACGGAGATGCTCCGGCGTGGGATATCCTTTATGAATATGGAACCGATACCGGGGATCGCGCTCGTGGTATTCACACATGATCCGGTCACGGAAAACTTTGGCAAGAATTGACGCCGCAGCAATGGAAGATGAAAGCCGGTCGCCGTGAATCACGGAGCGATGAGGAATGAATACATCAGCACCCAGATGCCCATCGACCAACAAAAAATCCGGGGGGATACGCAACTGATTGATCGCCCGCTGCCACGCCAACCATGTCGCACGGAGCACGTTCAGTGAATCAATTTCGGCTTCGGAGGCGACGCCGATACCCCACGCCGTGGCGGATTCGGTAATAACCGAGAAGAGCGCCTCCCGTTCCGTCGGACTCACCTTTTTGGAATCATCAAGACTCCGTAATGAAAACCGGCGGGGCACAATCACCGCCGCCCCGACAACCGGACCGGCCAGAGGCCCGCGTCCGGCCTCGTCCAATCCGGCGACCCGTCGATACCCACGGGTCCGCGCCTCCTCTTCGAGATCACACGTGGGTCCAAACGCTCCCAACCCTATGGTGTCAGTGGTCACCGTCACAAGACATCGAATTATTCGCCGGGGTCCTCTGCCGAAGCCTCTGCGCTTGCCACCGCAGCAGGTTCGTTCTTGGAAGCCTTCGTCTTGCGTGCAGTCCGAAAATAATCCCGTTCGGCGACTTTGGCTTGTTTCCCTTTTTTGTCACGCAAGTAGTACAACTTTGCCCGTCGCACTTTCCCTTTTCGGATCACGTCGATTTTCGCAACATTGGGCGAATTCACGGGAAACACCCGCTCAACCCCCACCCCATACGAGATTTTGCGAACGGTAAACGTCTCACTGATTTTCCTGCCTTTTCGAGCGATCACCACGCCTTCAAATACCTGAACCCGTTCTTTCTCACCCTCGATCACTTTCACGTGCACGCGAACGGTGTCCCCGATTTCAAATACGGGGACCGGATTCGTCGGGAACGTCTGCTCTAGCCGTTGAAGCCGATTCATGATGGTTATCCTCCCCCTTCACTCACTGTTTGTTCACATTCCTGGAAAATATCCGACAGTAATTGTTGATCTTCCCGGGTTAACGACTCCCGCTGCAACAAGTCCGGCCGCTTATAATACGTGTTCCGCAAGGCTTCTTTTCGACGCCATCGTCGAATGGCCTCATGGTTGCCCGACAGTAACACGTCGGGAACCGGGTAGCCTCGAACCGTCTGCGGCTTCGTATAATGGGGAAAATCCAACAGGGGTTCGGCAAAGGAATCCTGTTCCACCGACGCAGGATCGCCCACGACCCCCGGGACCAATCGGACGGCGGCATCGATCATGACCAAGGCCGGCAGTTCTCCACCCGTCAGCACGTAATCCCCAAGAGACATTTCTTCAGGCTCCAGCCGGATCAGCACTCGCTCATCAAGGCCTTCATAATGACCGCAGATCCACACCAGCCGCCGTGATTCCCGACTCAACTCTTCGGCCAGCCGTTGCGTAAAGGGCCGTCCTTGCGGCGAAGGGACGATGATCCGTAATTGACTTCGCCGTTCGCCCAGCACCTCGATCGCCCGGAAAATAGGCTCGGCTTTCATGATCATGCCGGACCCGCCGCCGTAGGGCGTATCATCAGCCACGCGATGCGGATCATCACTGAAGTCACGAATGTTGTGGACCCGAATCGAAACCAGTCTTTTGTCCTGCGCACGCTTCACGATGGAGTGCGAGACGACGTTCGCCACCATGTCAGGAAACAACGTCAGCACGTCACACTGCATCATCACCCACCCATTCCGCACTTGGCGTGACAATCATCACGCCTTGAGCCACGTCGATCGAAGAGATCCATTTGCGCAAAGCGGGCAACAGATACTCCTTGTGGGTCCCGCGAACCACAAACAGATGTTGGTGCGGGACGGCCACCACTTCCTCCAACGTTCCGAACACGTTGCCCGACTCGTCTTTCACCGTTAACCCGATCAATTCAAACTGATAATGGTGCCCTTCGGGAGCGGGCGGCACGTCCGCTTGGGGAATTTTCAACCATGCCCCGCGGTAATCCCCCACCTCCTCCGGCGTCGAGAAGGCCCCAAATCGCACAAGATAGGACCGGTTATCTGCATGGACGTCCGTGACCGTGGTCACCAAGGTTGCCCCCGTGGGCAACTCCAGTGTCACTTCCTTGAGAGTCTCGAATCGATTCGGAACGTCCGTGAGTGAAAGGACACGAGCCTGCCCTCTCACCCCAAAGGGTTTCACCAGTTTCCCGACGGTGACCATGTTCTCCATCGACTCCCTCATCCGTCGTGATTTCCGGCAGCGTGATCCATGGATGAGAAAAAACCCCGTTCATCGGGGCGCCACCGCCACACTGGGATATGGTCCTTCACCGGGCAACGGGCGTTACGCGCTCGTCTTCTTTTTCGATTCTTCGAACGTCTTCCAAATTCCGGATCGTCGAAGAAGCGTGCGCACGGTGACCGACGGCTGGGCTCCTTTTTGCAGCCAATCCAGCACACGATCCGATTTCAGATTGGTCACGGCCGGATCCGGTAACGGATCATGCGTGCCGACAATCTCGAGGTACTTACCATCCCGGCGTGCCCTGGAATCCACGGCAACGACCCGGTAAAAAGGTCGTTTATGTCGCCCCATTCTGGTCAAGCGCAAATGTACTGCCACGAGTCTAAACCTCCTGCGAATTAAGTTTTTTCCAAAAGTTGGTCATTATACTTGGTTTAAGACCAGAAATACACCCTGTGCCGTCGTTCTGTCCACTATCAGACAGCCGGGCCTAAGGGGATTGAAGCGCACGAATCAGCTTTCTCCGTTTCTTGAGTTTCCCCGACTTTCCCGGCGTACCGGGTTTCCCCCCGGCCAGTGACTTCAACATGTTGCGTGCCGTCAGGAATTGCTTGATGAGCCGATTGACTTCCTGAACGGAGGTTCCACTCCCCTTGGCCACGCGTTTCTTGCGACTGCCGTTCAGGATCGCATGATCCGAACGCTCGGCCGGTGTCATCGAATCAATCATGGCGACGACCCGTTTCATTTCCTTTTCCGGCACGTCCTGGCTCACGCCTTCATTCATCATCGACTTCAACTTGCCGGCTCCGGGCAACATCCCCAAAATCTGCTCCATTGACCCCAACTTGTTGACCTGTTTGATCTGATCCCGAAAATCTTCAAGGGTCAGGTTGTTGCTCGAAACCTTTTTCTGCAGCGCCAACGCTTCGTCTTGAGAAAAAGACTCTTGCGCTTTTTCGATCAGCGACAACACGTCGCCCATCCCCAAAATCCGGGAGGCCATACGATCGGGATGGAAAGGCTCAAGGGCATCGGATTTTTCACCCACGCCAAGATATTTCACCGGCTTCCCGATCGTCGCCCGCATCGAAAGCAGGGCTCCACCGCGCGCGTCGCCTTCGATCTTCGTCAGGATCACGCCGGTCATCCCCACGCGCTGATCGAACTGTTCCGCCACGTTGACGGCTTCCTGCCCGGTCATCGCATCGGCGACCAACAAGACTTCCTGCGGCGTCACCGCGGCTTTGATCTGTTCCAACTCCAACATCAAGTCGTCGTCAACGTGCAGCCGTCCTCCGGTATCCAGGATCACGACGTCATAGCCGTGGTCCCGACCGCGACGGACGCCCTCCGAACAGAAATGCACCACCTCCAGGCGGGTCGACAGCGCCCGGTCGGCTCGATGAACGGGAACGTCGAGACCGGCTCCCAAGGCGGCCAATTGTTCGGCGGCAGCCGGACGCCGGGGATCCGCCGCAATGAGCAACACGCGCTTGCCCTGTTCGGTAAACACGCGGGCGACTTTACCGCAGGTGGTGGTTTTCCCGGCCCCCTGCAGGCCGACCATCATCACGATGGTCGGCGGTTGAGAAGAAAGCGACAGGCCGGAATGGTCATGACCCATCAAGGCGCGCAATTCTTCCCACACGATTTTGACGACTTGCTGCCCGGGGGTCAGGCTTTCAAGAACGTGGCCGCCCGTGGCTTTTTCCTGCACGCGTCCGATAAAGTCCTTGACGACTCGAAAATTGACGTCGGCCTCAAGCAGAGCCAAGCGTACTTCTTTCAAGGCCTGGACGACGTCCTGTTCTTTGAGAACACCGGCACCCCGAAGTTTCTTGAGGACACCGTCAATTTTGTCGGTGAGAGCTGAAAACACGATGCCGCTCCTAACCATTGGAAAATATGAAGAAAAGGCAGTCCAGTCTAGTCAAGACGCCAAAAGCCTGTCAAGAAAAGCGCTTTCTTGACTTGCGGGGAAGATTGTCGTAGGTTTCCTAGTAGTTTCCCTTATTTTCGTTGAAATACGCCTTCTCAACTTTCGGCTTCAGCGAGTACGCCCGTGAAAAAATCAGGCTGGACATTACTGGGGTTTATTTTTATCGGAGGTCTGCTGGGAGGATTGTTAGGTGAAGTTCTCACCGTGTTTTCGCCCTCCGAACCGATTCAAACCATTTTCGCGAAAGTGCTGTCCCCAGGCATAGACCCGCCTCTGACCGTCAATCTGATCCTGATCAAGGTGACCCTCGGCTTCCTTTTCAAAATAAACCTGCTCACGATCCTCGGTATCTTACTCGGCATCTATCTCTACAAAAACATCTAGGCCGTATTTTGAAGCCACCGCCGGCAACGGAGGCTTCAGAGTAGCGATTCCCCAAACAGCAGTTCTTGCTGCCGTAATGCCCGAATCCGGTCACGCAACTTCGCCGCCCGTTCAAACTCCAGCATTTTGGCCGCCGCCTTCATCTCCTGTTCCAAGGCAGCAACCGTCTTTTCCACGTCGGCTTCGGTGGTGTAGACGGCTTCCTCCTCCGCGGCAATGCTCACGTCAACGTAATCGGCCTCGGCAACGTGATAGTCCAGATCATGAATGCGTTTCTTGATGGTTTCCGGCGTAATCCCGTTCCGACGATTATAGTCGGCCTGGATCTGCCGGCGCCGCGAGGTTTCCTCAATGGTGACCTTCATGGAATCGGTGATCGTGTCGCCATAGAGAATCACTTTACCCTCGCTGTTGCGCGCCGCACGCCCGGCGGTTTGGATCAACGCGCGATGTCCGCGCAAAAAACCTTCTTTGTCGGCATCCAACACGCCGACGAGCGCCACTTCCGGAAGATCCAACCCTTCACGGAGCAGATTGATGCCGACCAGCACGTCAAAGACGCCTCTCCGAAGATCGCGAATGATCTCTGCCCGTTCAAGCGTCTGGATATCGGAATGCAGATACCGTACCTTTAACCCCAAGTCGTGGTAATACTCCGTCAGGTCCTCGGCCATCCGCTTCGTCAAGGTCGTGACCAGCACTCGAAATCCCCTGGCGATGCTCGCCTTCACTTCCTGCAATAAATCATCCACCTGCCCCTTCGCCGGCTTGACCTCGAGCACGGGATCCATCAGGCCGGTCGGCCGGATGATCTGTTCCACCACGCTCTCGCCGGCATGCCTCAATTCATACGGCCCGGGCGTCGCCGACACGTACATGACTCGATTCATGACTCGTTCGAATTCCTGAAACTTCAGCGGACGGTTATCCATGGCCGACGGCAACCGAAACCCGTATTCCACCAAGGTCTTTTTGCGTGAATGGTCGCCTTCGTACATGCCGCCGAATTGCGGCACCGTCACGTGGGACTCATCGACAATCAACAGATAGTCCTTGGGGAAATAGTCCAGCAGCGTCGGGGGCGGCTCACCCGGCGCCCGCCCGCTCAAATGCCGCGAGTAATTCTCGATGCCGTGGCAATACCCCATCGCCCGAATCATCTCGAGATCAAACCTGGTCCGCTGCTCCACGCGCTGCGCTTCGAGCAGTTGATTATGCCGCCGAAAATAAACCAGGCGTTCATCGAGTTCTTCTTCAATGCCCTGAAGGGCCCGGTCGTATCGATCGGGCGCGATCACGTAGTGACTCTTGGGATAGATGGGCACCTTGGACAAGCGACCGAGTGACCGGCCGGTCAGGGGATCGATTTCGGCAATCGACTCCACCACGTCGCCGAATAATTCCACGCGGACGGTATTCGAATCCGAGGCCGCGGGAAAAATCTCGATCACGTCGCCGCGCGCCCGAAACGTGCCGCGTTGCAACTCAACGTCGTTCCGGGAATATTGAATGTCCACCAGCTTGGCGAGAATGGCTTCTCGTCGAATGGTCATGCCCTCTTCGAGATACAGCAACATGCCGTGATAGACCTCCGGTGAGCCCAAGCCGTAGATGCAGGAAACCGAGGCCACGATCAGAATATCGTCGCGCTCCAACAGGGCCGACGTGGCCGCGTGCCGCATCTGGTCGATGGTATCGTTGATCGAGGCGTCCTTGGCGATGTACGTGTCCGTGGAGGGGATGTAGGCTTCGGGCTGGTAGTAATCGTAATAACTGACGAAATACTCCACGGCATTCTGCGGGAAAAAACTCTTGAACTCCTGGTACAACTGGGCCGCCAACGTCTTGTTGTGCACCACGACCAAGGTCGGCTTCTGGATCTTGGCAATGACGTTCGCCATGGTAAACGTCTTGCCCGAGCCCGTGACCCCGAGCAACACCTGATGTTGCTTGCCGGCGTGCACCCCCTCGGTCAGCGCGTCGATCGCCTGCTGCTGATCGCCCTTGGGCGAAAATTCCGATTCCAGTTGAAACGTGTTCATGGCGTACCCGGACCCGCCATCATAGCACACCCGCCTGCGTGCTACGGAAAAGTTGACGGGTCCTTGCTTTCTGAACTTTACAACAACTTCGCCAACTTCGACCTTCACAAACCGAACATATCACGGCATAATGCGCGTTGCCTCTATGATGACCGAAGCCGACACTTGTCGAAAGTACGTCCTTCCCAAATTGACACAAGCCTGGTGGGATAACGATCCGCATTCATTTACCGAGCAAAAAACCTTTACAGATGGCCGGATCATAGGATCGGGCAATAAGGTCCGTCGTCGCCCTCAGAAACGGGCAGACTATCTGCTGCGTTACACACGCGACTTCACGATCGCAGTGGTAGAGGCTAAGGCTGCACATCAGTCACCAGGAGATGCGTTAGCCCAAGCAAAAGAATACGCAGAAATCCTGGGGCTGAAATTTGCTTATGCCACGAACGGACATGGCATTATCGAATTTGATTACACTACCGGAGAAGAGCGCGAAATAGAAACGTTTCCTTCCCCCGATGAACTATGGCAACGTTTCCGAAATCACCAAAACATATCCGACGAGAAAACCGCCAAACAACTCTTAACCCCATCTAATCATCTCACCGGAAAAAGTCCACGGTACTACCAGGAAATTGCCATTAATCGCACAGTGCAAGCAATTTTTGAGGGCAAACAACGAGTCTTGCTCACCATGGCAACGGGAACTGGAAAGACCGTGGTTGCATTTCAAATTTGCTGGAAACTCTGGAGTAGCCGCTGGAATAGAACCGGTGAGCACCGCCGGCCCAAAATGCTTTATCTGGCCGACCGTAATATCCTAATCGATGATCCTAAAGACAAAATCTTCGCAGCCATGGGGGACGCCCGTTGGAAAATCGAGAACGGGGAGGCCAACAAAGGCCGCGAAATGTACTTTGCCATTTACCAAGCCATTGCAAAAGATGAACGACGGCCAGGTCTCTACAAGGAAGAGGTGGCTCGGGAAATTTGAACAAGGGGGATAAGTGACATTTCTGCTCACGAGCGGCATGATTGCCGTGAATGAGGAGGACCCATGACGAGACGACTACGCCGAAACCATAGCCCGGCTTTGAAG
>MPMZ01000031.1 GCA_002238765.1 Nitrospira sp. bin75 | reverse complement strand
CCATGCCCCCCGCTGGACGCGGCGGACCTGGGCCATTCACCTCGCTGCGCTGTCCCGGCTGTTGCGAGGGGTCGCCAGCCGTGACCAACCCCCGGGGAACCCGTTGGGTTCACGTCGCTGGACGCGCCTCTCTCCCAGGGGTTGGTCACGGCTCACTCCCGTGGGCCGCGACAGCGCAGCAGCCCAACCCGTGAGGCATCGCTGGGGCTCGGCCTCCCGTCGGCTCTGTCTGGGGACAGAACCGTTGGTCTTCCGGTCGCCCGTCACCTCGTCTCGGGCCGAGGGTGCCGGGCTCGTTCACGTCGACTCTGTCGATTCACGTGAACCGCATCGGCGGCCGGTCCGCTGGGGCTGCCCTGACCGCCTGACTCGATTCTTGGGAATCGCGTCTGCGCCGGAGGACAGGTCGTTCTCGCCACCGTGACCTTCTCCGACCTGTCCGGCATAAAAAAGTGCCCTGCGATCGTCGTCAGCGTTCCACATCCTTCCGTTGATCTGCTGCTGCTTCCTCTCACTTCCCAAACTCAAAATCTTCAGCTTGGAGAGTTTGTCTTACTGTCTTACAGGAATGGCAAGAGGCGGGGCTTCTCTTTCCCAGCGCGGTCAAGCGAGGGCTATTTACCCTCGACCGAGCCTACGTGACGAGACGCCTGGGCCGTGTGTCCTCCTCCGATCTGTTCAAACTGGAACAAGCTTTTCGCTTGTGGTTCGGTCTTTCTGGTTAGAATCATACGCGGCCCTTACCCCCTTCTGTCATATAAGACATATCCCGGCTTGACCGGGGTGCCTCAGCTACAAATGCGAAATGCCCGACTTTGATTGTAACGGGCAGAGCGTTAATATATGATAGCCAACCGCCTGATGACAGGAACGATAATTGCCCATTCAGCGGTTTGATTGTACATTGTTGAATTGCCATGCCGACCCTTGATTTCAAAGGCAAACAACTCGTTTACGCTCACCACCTGACCGTTCCTTCACGGACGCTCGAGCCGGATGCCAAAAGATCCCTTCCGCCGAAAGGCAGCAAACCGTCGCTCGACGACAATCTGATCATTCACGGCGACAACCTGCACGCGCTCAAGGCTCTGATGCCGCGCTATGCAGGACGAGTGAACTGCATCTACATTGACCCGCCCTACAACACCGGCAACGAGGGCTGGATCTACAACGACAACGTGAACAGCCCCATGATGCAGGAGTGGCTGAAAGACAAGAGCCCTGTGGACGGCGAAGACTTGGAGCGACACGACAAATGGCTCTGCATGATGTGGCCGAGGCTACAACTGTTGCGCGAACTGCTGGCTGAGGACGGGGTGATTTTTATTTCCATTGACGACAATGAACAGCACCGCTTGCGGATGGTGATGGATGAGATTTTTGGGGGAGAGAATTTTGTTGCAACAATTGCATGGCAACGAAGGACGTCGCCAGATGCCAGACTCAATTTAAGTCAGGCGCACGATCATATATTAGTGGTAGCAAAGAATGTAGACGCTATGGATTTTAATCCAGTACCCTTGAGCACGACTCAAACTAACAAATTTACAAATCCCGACAATGATCCGCGAGGACCGTGGGTATCAACAGACTACACTGCACAAGGTTGGCGTCCTAACCAGGTATACGAACTCGTCACCCCCGGAGGCGTAAAATACGCACCTCCACCCGGCAGGTGCTGGGTAAATGTTGAGTCAGCATATCGAAAATTGGTGAGCGAAGGGAGAATGTGGTTTGGCAACGACGGCAAAGCAAGGCCAAGGGCTAAAACTTATCTCAATGAATCATCCGGTGTTAGGGCATGGACATGGTGGAGCAATCAAGAGTGCGGTCATAATCAAGAAGCAAAAAAAGAGATTAACGCAATTATAGGTTTCGATGCGCCTTTCGATACGCCTAAACCCACACGCCTCATTAAACGCATTCTCCAAATCACCACCGACAAAAATTCCATCATCCTCGACTCCTTCGCCGGCTCCGGCACGACCGCCCATGCGGTCCTCGCTTTGAACAAAGAAGACGGCGGCAACCGCAAATTCATCATAGTGGAATGCGAAGACTATGCCAACAAAATCACCGCCGAGCGTGTTCGGCGCACGATAAAAGGTGTTTCGAACGTAAAAGACGAAACCCTGAAAAACGGGCTGAGCGGCAGCTTCACCTATTGCACGCTAGGCGATGAAATCAGCCCGGAGAAAATGCTCACCGGAGAGAACCTGCCGGACTACGAAACCCTGGCCCGCCACCTCGTATACACCGCAACAGGCCAGGCACCGGACAAAATTCGTAAGGTAAAAGACAGAGACGGTTTCTTCTACGAAACCAACGACCGGCTCTTTTATCTCATATACGAACCGGACCTTGCCTTCTTGCGTAGCGCCGACTCCGCGCTGAACAGTGACCTCGCTGAACGCATCGCCAAGCAGGCCAAGAAAAAGAAGAAAACCGCCATCGTCTTCGCCACCCACAAATTCATGGGACAGAAGGAATTGACTGGGATGGGCATCACGTTCTGCGGATTGCCATATGAGATTTACAGGACAGGCTAATGAAGGAGAAGGAAGACGTACGCGATGGATAAACTAATAACACAAGAAATTGAGGAACTTGTTTCCACGGGAGAGAAATTAGTAGCGGATGCCTCTATTTCTGATAGTGGTCTGGGCCATAAGCGTGTTCAGGAACTTGCGTCCATCACCGCGCGTGGCGGGCAGTTAATTGCGCGGTTATACGGTTCTGACAGTCATTGTTTCCAGACTTTTAAAGCCGCTACCAAAGTCGAATATTTCAACAGCATGCATAGCAACTGCTACGATCACGTTGCTAGTGTTGTTGGAATTTTCAAGGCGGTAGAGCACGACATCAAGTCCGGCATGCTTGCGAACTTCCGTAGTTTAATTCAGGCAGAGGTTTTTGCGGATTTTCTTGATATGGCAGAACATCTTCTTCGGGAAACTTACAAAGACGCTGCAGCGGTATTGCTCGGAGCCGTTCTTGAAGACTCTTTGCGAAAAGTCGCTGATGCAAACGGGGTATCCATTCTGAATTCCAAAGGAAAGCCTCTTACTATTGATCCATTGAACACAGCACTTGCCAAGAAAGGCGTGTATAACGCTTTAGTTCAAAAGCAAATTACATCTTGGGCAAATCTTCGGAATGACGCCGCGCATGGGCATTTTGATAAATATGACTCTGCCCAAGTTCAGCAGATGTTACTCTTTGTACAGAATTTTTGTGCGAATCACCTAAAATGATTTCGCTATGGTCAGTAAGAGCGGATCACGAGTGGCAACAAATTGTCCAATGATACGGGCCGCTAAGGAGGAACTAAAAATGGCAGATGATCTACGCACTCTCCCAATAGACGAAAGAATGCAACTGGTAGAAGACATATGGGACAGCATCGCCGCCGATCAAGCCGCCTTGCCGCTGACCGATGAACAGAGAGTTGAACTCGATCGGCGTTTGGATGCGTACGAAACAGACAATATTAAGGGCCGTGAGGCCTCCGACGTAGTGACGGCTTTGAAAAAGCGGTTATGAGCCTCAAGGTTTCTATTCGCCATGAAGCGGAAATAGATATTGAGGAGGCCGCAACCTGGTATGAGGAGCAACACCAGGGCCTAGGGCATGAATTTCTCGATGAACTGCTGAGTCTGTGCCAAACAATCGCAGAAAGACCAGCCATGTATCCCGTGGTCCACAGAAAGACCCGCCGTGCCTTGATTCGTCGATTTCCATTTGGGGTTTACTATCGGATTGAGGATGAACAGATCATCGTCCTTGCCGTTATGCATGGCAGTCGGCATCCAAGGAGATGGCGGCAAAGGACATGACGAGGGACTGTTCGTCCTCGCGTGCCCGGTCTTTTCAATGGAATTCAAAACCTACCACCAACAGGCCCTTGAGCAGTTGGATCGCTGGCTTGAGGCACTCAAGGAAGCACAGTTTTTCACGTTCTGCGGCTTGCCGCATGTAAGTCTCTGAGACTGTTCCGCTACTGCTACTCGTACGAGACCTGTCTTACGAAACCAGGGAAACGATGAACGAAAACCTGGAAGATCTGAAACAACAAGCAGATAAACTTGACAGCGATGGGAGTTGGGACGAACTGATTCCTTTGTGTACAAGAATAATTGATCTGGAACAAGAACCTCGTGAAAAAGCATCGGCTTACGTTAAGCGGGGTTCTGCATACAACCACAGAGGCAACCATGATCTAGCAATAGCGGATTGCACTATGGCAATAGAGCTAAACTCCTTTCATGCTAACGCATACATTACTCGCGGCATCGCATACGACAAGAAAGGTGACCATGACAAAGCAATAGCAGACTACACCAAGAGCTTAGAGTTAGAACCTAATAATATGTTCGCTTATCACAATCGCGGCATTGCCTACATCAACAAAAACGACCATGACAAAGCCTTAGAGGATTTCAATAAAATACTTGAGCGAGATCCAGCTAATGCGGAGATACATCTTTTTTGCGGTTTCGCATACAGCCTGAAAGGCGAACATGATAAAGCGATAGAGGATTTCACCAGGGCCCTAGAACTCGATCCCAATTACGCAAATGCGTACCTTTGTCAAGGGATCGCATATATCGAACAAGAAAATTTTCTCGCTGCCTTTAAGGATTTTAAGAAGGCTGCAGAATGCGATCCGGTTCTGAAAGCCGAAGTTTCAGAAATTTATGTCGCAGAACAGATTGCTGATATCTATAAAGACCGTGCCCAAGAAGAGGGAGCCAGAGCCTTTGAACTATATTTCAGGCTGCTAGAGGCAATCTCCAATGTACAGAAAAAACTATTCTATGCTCCTCAACAGAATGCAGAAGTTGCTCATTATACGTGCCTTGATACACTCAAGAGTCTTGCCGACAGAGAATGCTTCCGGCTTTACAATACTTTCTATATGAACGACCCTGAAGAAGGGCGCGAGTTCTTCAAAATCATGCAAAAATCCGGAATAGACGTGCGGGACATTTTTTATGGAGATGAAGCTCAGTCTAATCCATCCCCAGCTTTTATCGGCAGTTTCGTCAAGGTGGCTGCAAAAGACCCGAAGCGGAAAGACGAACTGCTTTGGTGGCGCTTATATGGAAAACACGATGGGAAGGAAGCAGCCGGAGCCTGCCTGATCTTCAAACATGAAGGAACTGTGTTTGCAGAAAACTGTGGTCTACAAATAGGAGCCATGCAACAATTACAATTGAAACTGCTTACATCGGCAGGCGATACCAGCAACCCAGGCGAAAGACGACCTCCAAAACCAGACCTTTATGAAATCGTTTACAGGGACAAAGAAAACTATCAAGAACTCTCAGAAGAACTGAACGAAGTGGCAGAATCACTGGAACAAATCAAAAGTTATATATCTGAAAAAGATGACTGCATAAAAGACAAACTGAAACAACTCGTTCGCGACCTGCTTGACGCCATCCGCTTTCTCTTCAAGTCACACCACTACAAGGAGGAAGGTGAGGTTCGCGTGGGCCAAGTTCGTTATTATGACAAGACAAAGATGACGCAAGATTCGAATAACATCAAGGTTGACAAGGCACAAACCCCGCCGCGCTTTTACCTGGAAACTCATGAGAATTTCCGTTTCAGCGAAGTCATCCTCGGTCCCCAGGCGCGTGGTGTGCCTGAATTGATACCCTGGTTGAAAGAACGCGGGATTAAGGCCGAACAATCCAACATTCCATACGGAAAGCCATACCCCTAACCATGCAACTCAAAAACTACCAGCAAAACGCCCTTGAACAGTTGGAGCGTTGCCTTGTGGCGCTCAAAGAGGCTCATAAAGACGCGGCGGACGGTGAAGAGTTTTATGCGAAAAAGAAAAGACCTGTTCCCGAAGAATTGAAAAACTATCCTCGGGCAGCCTGGCAGAGCCTGAAAGAGCAGAACGTCCTCCCCGGCATTTCAGACAACGGAACTCTTAACATCCCCGATTACATATCTCGAACCGGCACGTCCGGCGAGCCTATTCCGCACGTCTGCCTGAAGGTGCCGACCGGCGGTGGGAAGACGCTTTTGGGCGTTGCCGCGCTTGAGCGCATCAAGCAGGACACGGGCTTCGTGTTGTGGATCGTACCCACCAGGGCGATTTACGAGCAGACGCTCAAGGCCTTCAGGACCCGCGAGCATCCGTACAGGCAGATGCTTGAAAGGATTTCGGGTGGCAAGGTCAAATTGTTGCAGAAGGACAACCGCTTCACCAAGCAGGACGTCGAAAACCGGCTCTGCATCATGATGCTGATGTTACCGTCCGCCAACAGGCAAAGAGGGAAGGATTTTCTCAAGATATTCCGGGACAGCGGTGGTTACACCTCGTTTTTCCCCGAACAGGACGATTCAACCGCCAACCACGCACTTTCAGAACGGCACCCCGACCTTGAAAAAAACAACACCGCCGGCTCGGTGAAGCACAGCCTGATCAACGTGCTGAAACTGATTCGCCCGACCGTCATTCTGGATGAGGCGCACAAGGCGTACGGACCGAATGACACGAACAACCGCGAGTTCGTCAAGTCCGTCAATCGACTCAATCCCCGCTTTGTGCTGGAACTGTCCGCCACGCCCAAAATCGGTATCAGCAACATCTTGGTCAACATCTCGGGCACCGAGTTGCAAGCCGAGGAGATGATCAAGCTGCCGATAGAAATTCACAGCTTCGGCAACTCCGACTGGAAACACACACTTGCCGAAACACAGAAAAAATTGCAGGAACTGGAAACGGAGGCCCGGAACCTTCAAACACGGGAAAACCGCTATATCCGTCCCATTGCCCTGGTCAGGGTACAACGGACGGGTGGAGAACAACGGGGTAGAGGAACCATCCATTCGGAGGACGTGCGGGAGTACCTGATACAACATCTTGCCGTGCCGGAAAACCGGATCAGGGTGCAATCATCGGAACAGAAGGAACTCGCGGGCGAAAATCTGCTTGGCGAGGAAAGTCCCGTCCACTGGATTATCACCAAGGATGCCCTCAAGGAAGGCTGGGATTGCTCGTTCGCCTACGTGCTGGCTTTATTGGATAACACCACGGCGACCACGGCCATGACCCAGATGACCGGACGCATCATGCGACAGCCGTACGCGCGCAGAATCGAGAAAAGCGATGCCCTGAACCAATGTTATATTTACTGTTACAACACGGACGTGGGAAAAGCCGTCGAAGGAGTTAAGACCGGACTGGAAAACGAGGGGCTGACGGGGCTCGGCGATGCCATTCGCGGCGTTGGCGAAGGAGACGCGCCACAACCACAAACCGTCAAGCGACGCCCCAAGTACAAAAAACTTCAGATCTTTCTCCCGCAGGTTCTGCATAAGGTAGGTTACGGGTGGCGCCCGATAGATTACGACCGCGACATCCTGGGGGCGATCGATTGGAACGGAATCGACGCGGGCAAGGCAGTCAATCTGGATGACAAGGACACGATTCGGGAGATTATCGCTACGGTTGACGTTCAGGGTGACAGAAGAGTTTCCAACGAAGTTTTTGATAACGGGGAACGGTTGCGCCTCGATTATTTCGTCCGGCGGCTGACGGACGTGGTGCCGAATCCCTGGCAGGCCGCGCGCCTGGCAGCAAATTTTCTCAAAAAGCACAAGAGATACAACGATTCACAACTGTTGAATAAGCGGATTTATCTCTCAGAGGTTTTGCGTCGGAACATCAGGGAAGACCTGGACAGGAGAGCCGAGTCGGTTTTCCGCAGCAAAATCAAGAACGATGCCATCAGGTTTCGCCTCGAGACCGACGAGGAGTTGGATTATGCACTCGAGAAGTCCTTCGAGGTTTTCGTGTCCAGAAGGGAAAGATCTCTTCAGGGCGAACATGGGCAGCCGATACAGCAGAGTCTTTTTGAGCCCGTGTATGAAAGCAACTTCAACGTGCTCGAAAAGGATTTCGCGCTGTATCTGGACAAAAGCGATTCCATTTCCTGGTGGCACAGGATCGCCGCGAAGCAACAGTATCATCTCCAGGGGTGGAGACGGCAGAACGTCTATCCCGATTTCGTCGCCTGCCGACAGGGTGACGGGACACTTCTTATTCTGGAAACAAAAGGCGTTCACCTGAAGGGCAATGAGGATACGAGCTACAAGCAGAAACTCCTTGAAACCCTTGAAGCGGCGTACAACAAGGCCATTGACAGAGGCGAAATGAGAGTCTGCGAACCCCCGGCTGTTTTCAGGATGATGTTTGAAGATAGCTGGAAAGAACAAGTCGGCGAACTCGTTGCGGAATAGTACGGAGCACGTGCAACGTCAAGGAGGGGGTCGAGTTGGCAGTGTGAATATCCTCCCAAAACTTCCCAATATCGTGATCACGCATTCACAGAACCATTAGTTGCGAAGGAACTGCCATTCGGGCAAGTCCCTGAAACCTAATGCACATCATGGAAGATTCGAAGGGGTTACGACGGAACTTGAAATTTAGTCATCAAGCGCAAGCCCTGAAACTGGCATATACGTATGCTTTAACGGAAGCAGCATCTTGTATCGCGGGTCAAATTTCTCGTAGTGGGTATACATTAACTCAATCAAAGCATTGCCATCGATGAGTCTTAGATTTGGCTTTGATCTCTCAAAGAGTCGCGCATCGTGACTAAAAGCACCCAGTGTCACAAAGAGGCCGTGTTCTCCTCGCTCTACCGCCCCGTGAAGCTCTTGCACTTTTGGTCGTCCAATCTGCTCCAGGGTTTGCTTGCATTGCACTTTGATGAGCGGCGGTTCAAAACCCAGTTCATCTTTATGGGCTATGACGTCAATGCCACCGTCCGAAGATTGCTGAGTCACCCTCGCATGGTAACCCATGCAGGTCAGCAGGTGTGCAATGAATTTTTCAAATTCATAAGGATTTAATTTCGTCTTGAGACGCTTGGTTATGAAGTCTTCCGTCGTTTCTTCCATATGAGAAGATACTTCTTCTACAGTTTCCTCGTCGACGTCCTCTGGAACTATTGCTGTCCCCTCCATTGCTGCGCGGAATTCGTCCGCATGCGACGTAATTTGAAAGAGCGAGACGGCCGCCCCAATCTCATAAAGGGCCGATTGCGAGAAATTCGTGCGAGGAAGACTCTTAACCCACTTTACCGCACGCCTGTGTGGATACCCCTCAAGGGCTTCCGGCCTGTACGTGTAGCCACCTTCCACAATGCCAATATGAATGAGTCGATCAGGCTTCGAAGGGTAAACAATAATGTCTCCAACATCGATTTCGAGTGCAAATCGATATAGGACACCGGCCTTAATCCGAAGTGGGATTGGCTTTTCTGATGGGTAGACCTCAGCATAACGCATTTTGAATGCCTCTCGGGTCTGTGTCAGGGTCGATAGATCCCCCATTTCATCCCAACCGATACCTACAAAATTCCCATCGACGGGGGCAGCGGCCTGTATATTCGCCATATGTAAGCCCCACATATTTCCGCTCATTTCTCTTTTCCTCTCTTTGTTTGCATTTCACCGCGCCCGACGCAAACTGCGTACCTACAATTGGCTGGCACACATTTCAGATTAGTCTTCGTGACCTTCCATACAGTTTGCTTCTAGGTTGAACGGAGGGATTGGAGATATTATAGACGCAATGGTGGTTATGCGAAAGTGGGCTTCCTCCCTAGCCTGACTGAGTCGTCCTCCAGTAAGTATCGGTTTGACAATTCTCCATTGTCACACTTCCTCACCCTCAACATGGATCCCAATTGGGGAAGAGTCGAGAGCGGCACAAGATCGTTCTGTTCTTTCTCAATACCCCTTCACCATGTCATCCGATAGGTCACTGGCATAGCAAAGCGGAGACGCCCCGTCAGGTCTGCTGTACGCGCTCCGTTTGCCGCACCGTCGTCCTGCTCGATCAACATTGTAGGGACACGGACAACTGCCCGGATACTGTGCAATTGACTCTTTGATTAGAATTTGCTTGATTTCGGCAGCGGTTTTGGTCTCTTCTTGGGTGGTACAAGAAACCGCTCCCAAGAGAAACGCGAACACCAAAGCCGAGACTTTCAGCATCTTCATCATGATTGCTTTCCTTCACGTGTGGTTGTTATGCGGGACCGTCGGTTCCTGCCTTGTCGTGCTTCTGGTTTGGAGTGGCGCGGTTGAAGCGGCCACTCTGACCGGCAACCCTGTCATTCTTGATGCGGATACCGTCATTATGTCAGGCGAACGGATTCGACTCAAAGGCATTGATGCTCCGGAAACCACGCAACGATGCCTCGACGCAAAGCAGCAATCATATCCCTGCGGACAGGTCGCCACCAACGCCCTCATTGACAAAATCGGGATCACTCCCCTGACGTGTGTGGGGGACACCCGCGACCGCTATACCCGACTCATGGCGACGTGCTATCTCGATGATCTTAATCTGAACGGCTGGCTGGTCCAATACGGGCATGCGCCAGCCGATCAAAAATGTTCAACCCGATATGTCTCTGAGGAAGAAAAAGCAACGGCCATAAAACGTGGAGTCTGGTCAGGGAGTTTACTCCCCCGTGGGAGTGGAGACGGAAGCATTAAGCCTCATCCAAGTCCATGAAGAAATCTCGTCCTGGAAATTCAATGATCGGACACAAATTACAAATCATATACAACGATCAGCACAAGCCGTACGTGTATGGCGCAGTACGTATCGTCAAAGGAAGTGTGAAGAATCACCCATGGGGGAAGCCTTTTGTCATTTCTAAACGAAGGCCCGGCAAAGAAGAAATTGTGTACGGTACTGTGAAGCGAATACTAGAGAAGATCGTATCTCAAGACGCGAGGTTGAAAAGCTTTCAATCGAAAACCAAGGCCACGTTAGATGCCAAAGGCATTACTCCTCGCGTTCAGGGCGGCGAAGTGCTACCTGAGTCTGAAGTAACGGAAACCATCTTAGATGATCAGGAGAATTTAATTGAGGAAATACTGCTGATCATCTCTGTGAACATTCGAATACTATCTGAAATATTCCCGCAAAAACTGAAGCAGTATAAGATAAACGTTTATGACTACGATGGCAGGATAGTAGACAGCATTGGGTTGAGTAAATTCGCCGACTTGCTTCTTCATAATAGATACGTACTGATAAGAGATCAGTTTGTGGTAGACCTCTTCTCAGACAAGAAGTTCATGTCTAAAACGCATCAAATAGGACTTAAGATAAACTTCGTAGAATACTTCTCTCAGGTCTGGAAAGCGGTCTATGGCATAACCGTCAACGATTTAATAGCCAAGTTGCGAGGATTGACGGAGAAGCTATCGGCTACGTCGAACATCAAGGAAATCATATTTTTGCTTCAAAATCTCTACACGCTGGGCGACTTTGTTATAGGGGTTGATGTGTCTATAGCAGGGCCGGTGAAGACGCTGTTGGATGAGGTAGCAAATAAACATGACGAACAGCTGCTTCAACAGCATTCACTCCAGCCTTCACTCATAGAAGGTCAAACGTATACTTTCACTGCGACATTCACTGCGCCTAGGTTTTATCTCGACCCCGACCTTGATCAGAAACAGATTCGTATCTCAATGCACGTCAATGACAACCCAGAAACCCTGGTTATGGGCTACGAGGAATTCTTTCGGGAAATGTCAGCAGCCTTCGGCAATAGGTCACTCTATGCGAAACCTCCTGCTTAGATTAGGCACTACTGGTCAGGCACTTTATAAGCCCCAATGGCCTTTGGATTGTTTTATTTCGGCGGTCTTTTTCTTTCTCAATTCGTTGCGGCAATTATCTGCGGCAACTTTCGTACAGTGTGTATCTCATGATTATCTGATATTTGTCATATGAAACCCTCAAAGTCTCTCAAACCCAAACGCCCCCGAGCCCGTCCGATTATCCGAGCAATCAAAATAGATGCCGCACCTGAACAAGTAGCTCAAGCCATTTTCAAGGCCGGGCGGAAACCGCCGAAGTCCAAAGCCTAATTCGCTTGGCGAGCATCCCGTATAAGTCCCCTTGCGGTATATCGCGCTTTGAGATATGCTGATCAAGTGCACATCATTTCGCGCAAAGCTCTTCAGGCGTTTTGGGTGCAGCATCCCGACAGTAAGGAGCCTCTGAACCGCTGGTTCAAGATTATGCGGCAGACTCGGTTTCGCAGTTTGACGGCACTACGCCGTACGTTTCCTACGGCTGATAAAGTCGGAGAGTATGTCGTGTTCAATATTGCCGGGAACAAGTACCGCCTGATTGCATCCCTGCACTTCAATCGGGGAAAAGTGTACATTCGCCACGTCCTGACGCACCAAGCCTATGACCGCGGAGGATGGATGACATGAATGCCATAAGCCCACAGATTCAGCGATCCTGGACCCACGTGAGCGACTTGTTCAAGATTCGAAACGAACAGGACTATGATGTGGCAGTGGAGCACCTCAATACCCTCCTTGATGAGGTGGGCACCGATGAGCGGCATCCGCTCTATTCTCTGCTGGATACGCTTGGCACCGTGCTTCACGCCTGGGAAGAACAACACCACGCGATGCCTGAATGCGGGGGAGCGGATGTGCTGCGGTTCTTCATGGCGGAGCACAATCTGACCCAGTCGGACTTACCAGAGGTCGGGTCCCAAGGGGTTGTTTCGGAGATTCTGAACGGCAAACGGGACCTGAATGTCAGACAGATCCGCGCTTTGTCAAAGCGCTTCGGGGTCTCCCCTTCGGTCTTCGTGTAGGCCCACCCAACGGCAACGTGCAGGGACGAGGTGCGCGAAGCGTCTCGGGCATGGGGGCACTTAACCGAGTACGGCGCGTAGCCAGTTGGCTATCCTATACTTTTTGCTTAGTTAGGTTCCTCCTGAATTAAATCCTGAATCTCATCGTCCCCCCTCATCCGGGTGGCGTTTCCTACGACAACTGCGTTGCAAGGGCATCAGATCATTCTGAGTGTTCGGGTGAGCCCAAAGACATGCAGCGAATTGTCATCTATCTCGTTGATGTTCTCAAACAGAAGGTCAACGAATTGGTCTCCATCTATGAAGTCGATATTGATATTCTCGTAGCGTGATGCACGATTTTTCGCTTCCGGTCCAATTGTACCCGAAGTTACGATAATTCCGTGGTCGCCTAGGTCCATCGAAGCAGCGAGTTGCTCTACGTCCTGGGGCCTCAAGTCTCCTTCCTTAGGATAGAAGTGTTTGACTTGCACCCTGACTATGACATTGCCTGGCAATTCAGTCATCAGGTCGGTGTCCCCCTCACTGCTGTTGGTGGTAGATAACCGGCGGAGACCCGGATAATACTTAGAGAGCAATTCACAGACTGCATACTCAAATGTGTTGGAATTTACGCCGCGAAGGCTTCCCCTCTGCAGAGAGGACAAATAGACTTTCTTCAGCTCGGTATTTGGCCTATCATTGCCCGGAGATATGAACAAGTGGGATTTGTTCTCTACAGTATCACGAACGTCTTCAACGGGGCGGATCTCGAATACGCTCAGTTTCCCTTTGAGTGTGTTCCAGTTTAGTCCCGTGAGGTGTTGCCTAGGAAAGGGACTCTTTTCATGGAACCAGATTGCACTTCTCTGGTGTGGAAAGCCTTGTTCATCGTTCTCTGCTACGTACTTGTAATCAGAGGTTACACTTCCGAAGTACACATCACCCCCATCAGGAACTACTACATAGTCATCAAGCTCTATCTCTCTTACAAACCGGAAGAGGTTCCCTTTGGCCTGACCTAACTGTTTGGGCGAAGACTGGTATTCCGTTCCCAGTGCTTGTTCAATGTCATCACGTGTTCTTACGAACGACAAGTCACCGATCCCTGGCCACCCAATCGCTATCATGTTTTCGTCAAGGAATTCCTGCATCCTATAGATGCCATGTGGATACGGGCGAACAACCCAAGCTCTGCACATTCTTGATCCTCCCTGTCTACATCAGGTGTTAGTGCCGCTTCATCCGTGCTCTTCGCCTTGCTATCGCACGGATAGATGCGGCGTGCTTTGGTTTTGGTCCTACCTCTCGCTTGAATCCAACAGCCCTTCTTCGCTACACCTTTTCTACTTGCGTCATTCAGGCTACCTCTTGTCGAGTCGTCTGCTTATAATACAAAAGAATTGGCTAAAGTTGGCTTTTACCTTGTTGGGATGATTTTCGGCATAGCCCATCTGACCTTCCCTTCAATTTAGATCCACGGCGAGGGCGTGAAGCGGAGTCCGGAAGTGGCACGGTTTCCAGGACCAGGGGAAATGCAATCGAACCAGCGGGATGCTGCGGCACCCTTTGGGGGATTGTCAAGGCAGTGGCTCAGTCACCATCTTTGCGCTTCTCTTGACATCGAAGATCAACCAGACGGAAGACATCTGGCAAGTCTCCAACGTGCAACTTCAGGGTGTCGTTGAGCAACCGCATTGGGAGGAAAATCAACAACCGCCATTCTTTTTCTTGAGCAAATGCCTTAGGCTTCGAGTAGTACATGAGATCCCAGCTTTCAGTAGGACCAGGGTTGGTCTCAAGTTGCATGACCTTGTTGTCTTTATCCATTTCCTTGTCGTATTGGATTTTTCGCCATTCTACTTGACTTCCAGGACACAGGCGATCTTCCACTCGTCTCTTCAGTTCCAGTGGGTTCCGTACTTCCAAACAATATTCTCCAAACTTCTTCACTGATTCCGCTTGTTCACCAAAGCTCAGAATAAAGGCGGTCGGGTTCTCGTCGTTAACGTCTCGGCATCTTCTTCCATCTGGCAATGCGTAAGAACCGATGCCTTCTGAGACGTCTTGCCCTTCACCCTCGATATTGCGAAGCGATGGGAGTGACTGGAACCAAAGTTTCCCTGTCAAGTGATTCTCCACGGCTTCATTTCCCTTCACGAAACGAAAGAGAGTTGGCGGTTCGGGCTCACCAGCCTTCCTCTCATTAATAAACCATCTGTGCCTATCGCGTTCCTCTCGCTGGTCAAGCAATTTCGCAAAGCCTGGGAAGGGCATAGCTGCCATTTTTTCATTATTTTGCAAGCAAATGTTCTCAAGTCGTGCGTGGAGCCTCCCTAAGCCAGATTCTTCATCACCAGATAGAACGCCGTGCTCTTCATGAATCTTCATTGCTTTGCCTATGTGCTTCGCTATTTCACATCCTGCTTCTGCTTGCTCAAAGTCGTTAATGTCCACTAAGCATCTCCTCTCGTTAAACTGAAAGGGCAAGCAAAATCGCACCTAAATTATGCTGTCAATAAAGTCTATTGAGCAATATCTCTCTTTAGCGACCATCAACCAGAGGTGGCTCGATTTCCTTGAACAGTTTGTGAGCTGTTGATAAGTGGCTCTCCGCTCTGGTTATGCCGACGCCGAGCTTGGAGTTGGCTGGGTGAAATATGCTTGATCGGGCGTTTGCCCGCCAAGTGAGGAATGCGGTCGGCGCCGGTTGTAGAACGCCAGATAGCGACCAAGATGATATTGAAGCTATACTGGCATATGAATCCTACAGGGCCGGTTCCAATAGAGTAACCGTCATTTTCCAGATTATCACGTTGGATGAGTGCCGTAAGGCGATTGACCAAAAAAGAGCGGAAGCTTGCTGAGTACACAAACTTGGCCAGTATTACGTATAAATTCCGACATCTTGCCTGGAGAAATGAGAAGTGCTAGCTTACATTCGCCGAATCCCTCTTGTGACGTGGGTTCAAGAAACTCCACCGCGCAAAGGGCGTTCAGATTACGATGGTTAAAGCTAAGCGCAAGCCACCTTCTCCGCAGACGCTTCGAAACCTGTATCTGCTCTCTGGAAATCAGTGCGCGAATCCCAAATGCCTTACCGTGCTAATCAACGCAAACGGTACACTAGTGGCTGAGGTATGCCACATTAAGGCTGCACAACCCGGCGGTCCCCGTTTCGACAAAAAACTGACCGCAGATCAGCGTCGAGCGGCCGAGAATCTCATTCTTTTGTGCAGTACTTGTCACACACTCGTTGATGCGGAACCAGCGAACTACTCAGTTCGTCTTCTTTCCAATTGGAAGAAGGACCGGGAGAAGCGCTTTGCTGCCATCGGTGATAGGTTGCAACAACAATATGTGGAGGAAGTAACCGATGAAGCGGAGCTGGCGGATTTAGAAGCTCCGCGTACTCTAGCTGGATATATAAAGTTCCTGAACGATCAGAATTATAGTCATACCATTGACGAACATTCACCAAGCACCGTGAGAGCCTATGCAGGCCAGCTACGGAACCTCTCAAAAGGTGATCGCGAACTTGTTCGAGCAATCGTCGAAAAAGCGATAGTGTTGGGGGGATCTCGGGAGGGACAATACGGCGTAAGTGTTCATCCCGACGACTTGAAGACGTTGAGTATTGGCAAAGGGCAACTCTCCAACTACAGAATCACGAAGCTCGCCGACACATTAGATCGAAATGGCCTGGGCGGCTTGGACGATTACGGGGAGCCACAATTGTGCATTACAGTTCCAGATGAAAATCTTACTTGGTCTGATCTAAAGGCTTATCTTGAGAAGAAGGGGAACACTCTCCGTGATCTTATTTGTGGCCTGGAATTTAGGCTATTGGATTAACCAATTTCGGAAAAGCACGGGAGATTGCAGCACCAAAATCTGATCTTTGGCTACTTGCTTATCGGTCATTTTTCGGTCCTATGAAGGGGATTTATCCCTGTACGTTGACGGACGTTGCGTTGTCGCGCGCGCCGTCTTGTTGGTATCCGCGATCGGCAGTTCTGCCCCGGCACACCTCCTCTAGGTGGGTTTAGGCATGGGAGTTCGACGATTCTGCCGAACGTTTTCTTTCGTTGCTCCATGCCGTTCCTCTTGTCGCGTTAATGGATAACTCCCTCTTTTTTTAAGGAGCATCCCCTGTGTTGCTGTGGGGCTCGTGAATGAAGAGAAAACAATCGCGTAAGTTCTCGGTGGCATCAGGCTTGAAGTGGGTGCCCACCGGCGTGATCTTGCCGGTCTTGCGATTGTAGTGGTACTCGGGCCACTCTTTGGCATCGTACGGGCTTGGAAGGTGTTTCCCGAAATCGCCTTTATTTATAGTTGACTCATGGAGCAACCAAGATTCTTTTATCTACGCGGCCATGGTGTTTCAAATTTGTAGGCGAGAAGAGGATCTCTATTTTGTTCTATAAGGCACCTCTCAAGTCCATTTATGCAACCTTCACACAATTTCTCCAGAAATTTTTCCGGAAAAACTAATTCCCATGGCATTTCTCGAGCATTGAGGATCAGCACTCTATCCCAAAAGGGATTCGGATACTCTTCAAATGGAAGTTGGTATTTACCAGGTTCTCTGAATTCATGAATCAAAGTATTGCGGTAGGTATAAAAAAGCTCGTCATACCGAGCCTCCTTCACAATACTTGGGACCTCTGAACATGCGGAGCACTGTACCTCTTCAATAGTGAGATCGTCGTTTGGGTATATTTTTGATTTGCGGATCTTGAATTCCTGGACTTGGGCAGTGACGAGGTCGAAAAGTGGACCTGAGAGTTCCCCATTTGTTTTGAGAGAATGTTGCAGATGAATTGCGCTGACCCTGTCTCTTATACTCCAGTTAGAGTACTCATTTAGAAATTTAAGCACTCGGTCTTTATGGCCCTTTTCGCTAGGGAAAGCTGCACGGCTAAGCGCATCAATCTCAACTAAGTAAAGAATTTTTCTGTAAATGGGAAGCGCTTCAATTTGACCTATATCCAGCCTCTGCTGCCTAAAGAAGGCAATGAATTTATCGATGGATTCTCGAACTGTCATTGTGAATTGATCGTCCAATTGAGATCCGCGTCGAGGGTGACGGCCGGCGCCGTGGATCTGCCCCCGAAGTTGATTCAGCTTCTATGCGATTTTTGGGGCCTCGTGAGCTTGGCGCGCAAAGGCCCTTGGCGTCAAATTGCCGAGCGCCGAGTGCGGCCGAGCGGTATTGTCGTCGTGCCTCCAACTTTCGATCCGGTCTCTGGCGTCGTGCAGCGATAAGAACCAGGAGGCATTCAAGCACTCGGCCCGTAGCCGTGCATTGAACGCCTCGATGTAGGCGTTATCCGTGGGTGTGCTGGGTCGCAGAAGTCGAGCTCGACGTTGTTGGCCTACGCCCGGGGGCGGGAAGCCCGGCGTTTCTAAACTGGGAAGGAAGCGGTGCAGGTCCGTGTCAATTAACCGTGCAACGGGATCACGTCGGCACTTGTGGTACCTGTGACGTACTCGGACCACTTCTGCATCACCGATCGCCGCCGCTCGAACAGATCGGAGCGTTGATAGGACGCCTCCACGCCTTTGACAACATGGGCAAGACAGGCTTCGGCCACTTCTCGTGACACGTTCGCGTCCGCACACCACGACCGGAAACATGCCCGGGCAATGGCATGTGGCACGCCATTGATCCCGTTCTCTCGGACCAGCTTGGAAATCGTCGCGTCGGACAGGGCCTTGCCCCGGGTGGAGGGAAAGAGGAGGGGGCTGTCGCCACCGGACTTCTTGGCATCGTGCAGGAGCGCCAGGGCACGGGCGGACAAGGGCACCCGATGCTCCTTGCCCGTTTTGGTGCGGGCGGCCGGAATGATCCACGTCCGTTTTCTTAGGTCGACTTCCTCCCAGGTCGCCAGCCGCACTTCCTGGGAGCGCGTGGCCGTGAGGACTTGAAACTCGAAGCACCATCGGGTGGCGCGATGGGCGCCCGAGGCCTGCACCGTGCTGAGGGCCTCGGCGACCTCCTCATGGGGAATGCTTTTGAACCGCTTTTTGAGCGTCACCGTGTTGGGGAGGGCCGCTCTGAGGCCGTCCGTCGGGTCGTCGGACCGAAGTCCCTGCGCTTTGGCCCATTTCATCACCCGGCCCACCCGGTGCTTGACCCGCTTCGCGGTTTCCGGTTTGGTCGTCCAAATGGGATCGAGCATCGTCATCACGTCCGCCGGCGTGATCGCGGCGACCGGCTTCTGTCCGAGAAACGGGAACGCATAGGTGCGCAAGGTGGCTCGCCAGAGTTGCGCGGATTTTCCACCATTCTTCCACGTGGGCTCGTGTAAGGCGATCACCGTGTCCGCCGCTTCGTGGAACGTGATGCCGAGCACTTGTCGTTTCCCGTGAATGAGCGTCTCGCCCTGGAACCGCTTGCGGCGATTGTCCATGGCTTTCCGGCGCGCGTCTTCGATGGTGACCAGGGGCCACGGCCCCAAGCCTAAATCGTGTTGGGTTTTGTGGATCGTCAAGCGTTGCACCCACGTTTTTCTCGTGGCGGACTTGACGAGCAGATACAGGGTGGGGATGCGATCACCATATCGTCCGGGCGTGGTGAGGGTTTTGATTTTGGTGTCCGTGAGCCCCTTCATGGTGCCTCCAAGCTGCCAGGTGTTCCCAAGTTTGTTCCCAAGAATAGGCCAGGGCGTTGGGGTGACGCCATCCCCGTGTCCGTGTTGGGATTGACAGACATCATGCACTAAAATATCAAAAACATCAAGGTGTTATGATGGAACAGGCGGGGACGTCGTGGACCACGGCAGACTACGTGAGACTGTGTATATGGCGGAGAGGGTGGGATTTGAACCCACGGCCGGGAGTTGCCTCTCCGACGACGGTTTTCGGGACCGTTGCCTTTAGCCACTCAGCCACCTCTCCGCATAAGATGTATGTCGTATTGGTGCCGGAGACAGGATTCGAACCTGCACGCCCGAAGACACTACCTCCTCAAGGTAGCATGTCTGCCAATTTCATCACTCCGGCAATCAATGTTTTAATCAAGTCTCCTTGTGGTGTGTGAATGAATCGACCTTCCGTAAGGGAAAGAGGTCGTGAAATGAACTGGCAAGGAGACAGCGTATGCCGGAGAAAGAGAGGGACGGAAGAGAGAAAGGAGCGCCGGCGCTAGAGCGCCCGCGCTCCGGACCTGGAAGGATGAGTGACTGTAGTGGGTTGATAGAGTCGTCGCGCGACGCGATTGGCGGCGCGCTTGGAGTCTTTCTTGAGGCGCTCGCCATAGATGGCCGAGACGCTTCGGCGAGAGGTGATCTTGAGAAGTTTATTGAGCATCGAGGGCCTCCGTGATGGGGCCGTTATGGCCCCGGGTCTGGAAGTGGATGGGGCTTGGTTTGCCAAGCGATGATTCCCCAACGATCCGCGGCGACCTGACGGGCTGCATGCCGATGCTTGCAGTCGAAGACGGTGACCTCACCGCCTGTCATGGGAAGCCAGACGAGATCCTGATCGTCATTCGATTGGCGATCTGGAGACCAGCCCCATTCCATAGGTCCGAGATTGATGGAGAGAGCGACGGATGCCGCATAGGAAGCGTCTCGGTGTGGCTGGATGCCGATGGGACCATGGATGGCAAGCGCGAGATCCGGAACACCGGCGAGCGCGGCCGTCTGCCAGCACGAAGTGATGGCCCTCCATAAGGGGGGAACGACGAGTCCCGGGCGATAGTCCTGGGATTGAGAGAGTGGGCCTTCCCAGCGGAGCCAGCAGCGCGTTCGCCCTGGCGCGTAAGAGGAAACGTCTTTCGCGAGAGACGGCCGGACGTGAGTGTCGAGCAGCCGGACGAAGGCGGAATGCTGATCCGGAGAAAGGACAAAGGCCGTTTGATTGGTGTGCTGGAAGCAAGCATTGTTCATGATGGCGCTCCTTTTGTGTTTGAAAAAGACAACCCCTTTGTCGTGAACAAAGTCCTCACTAGGAAGGGCTTTTTCAGGGAGAAGGGGCGAGCGCCTTGGCGAGAAGGAGTGCCGAGTGAACGAGAAAACGGCCGTCGAACGGCGCTCTGAATGAAGTGAGGAGTGGCCTACTTCACCATGAGTGGGGCTACGGTGCGCCGTTTCGCTTCGTCTTGTGGCTGTTCATAGAGATTGAAGGAGGCACAGTAGGGGATGTTGTTTTGGTGCAGGAGGGGTTGGATATTGACGATCGAGGCATCTGTGCCGAGTTCGCAGACGGCATAGGGTTCTTCACGGCCGATTGCTTTGTGAACAAGGGGGGCGATCTCGTCGAGATTGGAGTAGCGGGGAACGCGGATGAAAACGGCTTTGGCGTAGCTGCGGTGAAACGTGCCCCCCGCGATGGTTCCCTGTTTATTACGGAAGAGATGCCAGGTGTAATCTTCATCCGCGCCACTGAGGAGGTGACGGCGATTGGTAACTTCGTAAATGTTGCAGAGTACGTTCATGGGGCCTCCGTAGTCAGGGTGGAAGGTTGAGGGATTGATGGGTCTAGGACGCGGCGATGGCTTCGAGCTCCGCGAGGCGGAGTTTGACGCGCTCCTGTAGATAGAGTTCAACAAAGTTGCACATGAGACCCGTGAAATAGCGCGTCGAGCCGAGGTCTTCATTAAAGAGGAGCCCCCAGGCGTGGGATTCTTCTTCGTCGCTCATGGTGCGAATGGTTTTGAAGACAAAATTGATGTCCTGGTGGCAGGCATCGTCGCTGACAAAGGTGTAGGCGGCTTCATCTTCGCCGTCGCGGGCAGCTTCAAAGTCGCCGTCGTAGTGAGCGACGATATCATCGGCGATTGCGTGGACCTTGTCAGTGACTTCTTTCGTCCAACGCGAGAGGATGTGGCCGTGTTCTTCTTCGGTCATGAACTGTGTCGTGAGATATTCCATTGAGGTCTCCATGGGTTTCAGCGGGACAAGGGTTTAGAGGTCCCGGTGATTGAGGTCGTATTCGTGAGCTCGGTCGTTGAGCCGGTCCCGGTATTCAGCGGCGGCGCGGCCTTGGGTTTCAGGAAAGGTGCGAATGCGGGTTGTGTCGACGCGGATGACGGCCCAGCCGCCTCCGGAAGGCCGGATGAGTTTGTAATAGGAGCCCTTGGTCGGATGCTGTTCCCATCGAGGATCAATGGTGGGGTTGTCCTGGTGGATCTCTAAGGTAAAGGCGACGGGCGCGAAGGCTTTGGGGATGTGTGCGTCCGTGCCGTCCAGGACGGCCTCCTGAAACGTGGTGAGGTAATCGTGGGCTTCGGGAGTGAGGTCATAGGTGGCTTTTTGGCCGTCCGGCTGCTCGATGTGAACGTGTTCCGCGTCCACGGTGACGACCGTGGATTTACCAAAGCGATCGAGTAAAGCCGGATGAAAGGGGGTCATGCCGTAACGGGGATCGAGTCGCCAGACGAGCTCCACATGAGATTGCTGAACGTCGATGGTTAAGGTGTGCGGCATCATGTGGAGTCTCCTTGTGAAAGGTTATGTGAGTGACCTGGTCCTCCAACTGGAAGAGGACCAGGCTCACGACGAAGCAGGGAAGAGGTTGAAAGGTCTACCACCAACGGGACTGTGCCCGGCCGTCTTTATAGACTTTTAGGAGGAGGGTGTTGACGTTGGTTCCGACGGAGGAGAACGCGCCGATGGGCAGGTCTTTCCATTGGGCCTTCATTTTCGCCATGCGATCACGGAAGGCACGGCATTTGGCCGTTTCCCGGAATTCCGTGCCGGCCGACATCACGGCGATGAGGAGACCGTCAGGCTTGAGGAACTCAAGCGCATGAGTGACGTGGTCGACGTCGCGGTCCCGGTCGAAGGGGGGATTCATCAACACGTAGTCGTAGCTGGGGTTCGGCGTTCTGTCGAGGAAATCGGCTGTCCAGACATTGCGGTAACAGCCGGAGGCCCGTAGGGCGTCGGCGAGATGGGGTTGAATTTCAATACAGTCGACGCGAGCGTGTTGGGCGGCAAGCAACGCGATATTGCCGCCCCCGGCGCTGGGCTCAAGGATAAGTGATGGGGATTCACCGTCCCGAGGGCTTCGGATGGAGGCGGCTTCGACGACACGCCTTGCAACGGATTCGGGTGTCGGGTAGTGGCCGAAGTTGCGGGCGAGGCTGGTTTTCGAAGCAAAGGTGTCCTCGGGTTCGTGCGCGTCACCGTCGCTGAGGACCTCGCCGTAGTATTCAGCGAGGATGCGATTGGCTTTCTTTACGAGGTCATCCCGAGTGAACCAGAGATGGCAGTTGCCGTTTTTGTAGATGTTGATTTTGAAAAACATGGAGGTGACGGTGGATTGCCGCGGCCCTTGGCCGTATTGGCGCTCTCGGCGGATCTTGTCGACGAGGCCGTACCAATTAGGAGGAGGCGTTTGGCCGGAGAGAATGAAAAAGGCGCGTTCCGCGTCGATGATGAAATCTTCTTTCGTGTTGCGGTAGCTCCAGCAGCCGTATTCGTCGAAGACACGATCGAGGATGATACGGCTGCCGAAGCGCCAGCCATTGTGTGAGCGGAAGCGCCGGTCGAGGCCGGCAAAGGTATTGGCGAGCCCGCGTTTCCAGATGGTGTCGGCATCGGCGAGGAAACGGGAGAGCGTGGCGTGGACGTTGTCGACGGTGACTTCTGGCGGTTCGGATTGGAGACTCTTTCGCATGCTGTCCTTTTCCTGGCGATCCATGAGGGAGTGCATGTCGGTGAGATGGATGATGTAGGACCAGACATGGGTGTCAATCATTTCGCGGGCGTCTTTCATGAAGTTGTCGACGTGCGGGGGTTCAAGCGAGGCTAGAAATTCATTACGCGCACGGCTGCCGAAGGTGTAGGTGCTAACCTGTTCGGGAGCAGACTCCATGATGGCCTTTTGCGCGGCCGCGATCGCGTCCTCCGCTTCGGCGATTTTCTGATGAGCGAAGCGGCACCGGTCGAGCGCAGCATTGCGAAGCGCGACGATGGCGTCAATTGTGGCGCGGGGAATCATCCCGGTATTGCGGGCCACGGTATTAGCGTCTTCAAGTGGCTCTTCGAGATCGAGTGTCGCGGTGGGTGTCATGCAAGGCCTCCTTTGCGGTTGAGTGAGTGACCTGGTCCTCCACCACGAAAGAGGACCAGGCTCACAATGATTCAAGTTTGGACGCGGGCAAAGCGGGGAGTGAAGTTATTGTTGAAGATGGGACCCGGCCGGAGACGGAGATTGAGGTGAATACCGAAGACGTCGCCCGCGAATTGGTCGTCCTCGGCCGCAAAGAGGGCTTCGAGATCGAGGGGCATCGAAAGGTGGCCGAGCCGAAGGGCGAAGACGAGATCCTCGGGGTGAGCGAACGGGTATTTGGTGTTTGTGAGCTCGCTGGCCCGTTTTGCGATTTGCTGAATGAGTTTGGTGTCGTGAGGACTGACGATTTTCCAAGGCATGCGGAAATCCTTTCATATTTTCAGTGGGTGGATGTCGTCGGAGTGTTGCTTGGGACGGGATACATCCAGCCGCAATTTCCTTTTCCCATGTGGCTCAGGTGTTCAATGTATTCGCCGCCCCATTCCCATATCTCTTCTTTCCCGCAGGTTTCGCATTTGTAGATGGTGTTATTGGTGGGCATGTGACCCTTTCTGTTTGCAGTGAGTAAGCGGCCTGGTCCTCACCCTGGAAGAGGACCAGCCGCGCGGTGGCGATGTCAGTAACACGCCTCGCAAGTGAGGCGTGTCCTGTCAGTATAGAAATGTGGGTCTCGGTGGATGTCGACCGAGCGTCCGCAATACCAGCAGCCTTTGATGTGCGGGTTGCGATTGCGGGGTCGCTTGAATGGCTTAGGGCAGTAGAGAATGAAAGCGCCCTCGATGTCGACGCCGGCATTGGGAGTGTGAGTGGATTGGAGTACCTGATTCATGGTGAAACCCTTCCTTTCTCAAGCGCTGCGCGCAAGCGATCGAGAGATTCTTGATCGAAGTCTTGAATGTGAATGGCTCCGGACTCGAGGTCATTGACGAGTTCCTGGAGGAAGACGTAGTGACGCGCGAGCTTGGCAGCCAGCCTTCGCGTCTCTGGCGTCGCGGTGGGGTTGTCCATGATGAAAGCTCCTTGTCAGGGTGAATGAATCGACCTCTCATATCATCAAGAGGTCGTGAAATGAACACGGCAGTTTGGGTCGCGCCGATGCCGGGAGGAGCAGGGTGCCGAATCGACGTGGCCCTAGGCCAGCGCGAAGCAGTGGTCAGAAGGACCATGCTGGCATGCAGGGGCCGAGGGCACGCTGGCGTTTCTGCAAGAATAAGGGTAGTAACGCCTAAATAAGGGTAGCAATAAGGGTATTATCCGCCCGCGTCGGCCGGATGGAAGTGATTGTCGTGTAAAGGAGAATCGGTCAAGAGGAAAATTCCTTTCCGAATGATTACGGCCGGCAGATCGGGCAAAGGCCGGATGCGACCTGGGACTGGGCGCTGTAGGTGTATTTGCAGCGCGGATTGGTGCAAGTGACAGGGTTAGGGACGGCGGGAACGATGCTCAGTGTTTGTGAGCCGATCCGGACTAAGAATATTGAGGTTTGAGTGGTTTGTTCCATCGTCTTGTCTCCTTGAAGTGTGTGAATGAATCGACCTCTCACGAAAGCAGGAGGTCCATGGAATGAACGACAAGGAGACTGGAGCCGCACGTCCGGCCGGCCCGCGACGTGGGCAAGGCCAAAGTGCCTGAAACGCAGAGGAGGGCACGGCCTGTGCAGGACGGCCGGAAGAGAGTATGGGAATTTGCGGGCGGCGACGGTGGAACGGGAAGTGGTGGCCACGAAGGAAAAACCGAACAGGAATGTGCTGGCCAGAGGCCAGGGGGATCGGGTGCTAGTGAGGAATAAGTTCACGGCGGGGCACCCTGAGGTGCCCTACCGTCAACTTACTCGTCTTCTTCGGTGATCTCTTCGACGTGAATGCTGTCGCCGTCGCTGATGGGGCAGTTGCCGATACCAGGGGCGGAAGCGAGGACGGCGTGGAAGTGGTTTTTCCCGTAGGTTTCCGTGTCCACGTCGACGGTCACTTGTTCGAGGACGCCACTGGCTCGGTTTTTGTGAGTTACGACAAACTTTCCCATATTTCCTCCTTTTCAGGGGTTATTGAAAGAACGGGATTGGGGGTGATCCTGTTCCGATGGAAATGGTGGTATCCGCGCTCGGCCGGTAATCGCCGGCAAAGTAGTCGGCGAATTGTGCGAGCGCGTCGGCTAACGTCGAAGCCTCGGCTTGGACGGTCTCTTCTTCTCCCGTTATTTCGATCCTAGTCAGTGTGTAGAGCATGACATTCTCCTTGAACGAGCCTCCTTGTCTCGTTTGAGCGACCTGGCCCTTCACCCGGGAAAAGGGCCAGGGGAGTGAGCGACAAGAAGGCTGATGAGGATTACGCGGCCGCTTTGTTGCGAATCGCCGTCTTGAGGTGTTGGATCTGCGCGAGGTCACTGTCCGAGAGGCGATGTCGGTAGTATCCCACGAGCCGGTCCAATAATTGAGTGAGGTTCTTAGGATTGGCCTCGACCGGCCGTGCGTATTCAGCGCGTGCCCTGGCGACGGTGATTTTCCGGAGACAGCCGAGGGAGAGGAGGCGGACCCATTTTCGGCCGCGTTTCAGTACCAGGTAAATGCGGGTACCGGTGCCGAGCCGGTTTTCGTCGTTGAGGGCGATGATTTCCATTTGGGGGTTTCTCCTGGAGCGAATGAAAGAAAAAAGCGCGCTCCCGCGACGGCCTTGCGGCCGTCGCAGAAGCTCCGGATCACGCAGCCTGCTTGGCTTTGCGCGGCCGAGAGGCCTTCTTCGGCTTCGGAGGAGGCGTCTCGTGGACGGCGTCCGTGCCGGTTTCCGGCGCGGCCGGCTCCAACTCCGCCAGTTTCTCCGTGACCTGGCCGGCCACGATGATCACGTCGTCCATGTCTTTCGGACGCATCGTGGTGGTCCGCTGCCATTTGTCATCCTTGTCCTTGTAGGAACGAGTCAGGGTGACGGTCCGGTACGGGCCGTTTTGGCCGTCGTTCTTCCAGACCGAGGCGACGACGGCGCCGGATTTGAATTTTGCTTCGGGTTGAGTGTTTTGCAGGGTCTTGTCCATGATGAAGTCTCCTTGGTTGTTAGTGAATGAACTGACCTCTCGCAAAGACAGGAGGGCAGGCAGACACGGACCAGGAGACGGCCGGCGGCCGGAGGGCCGGTCGACCAAGCGCCGATCGGCAAGGCCAAAGTGCCTGAAACGGAGAGTAAGGCACGGCCTCTGCCGGCGCGGGAGAGGACAGCGGCCAGGCCCGGGAGGACCCCGGCGCAGCAGGACAGAAAGACCCCGAGGCCAGAGACCAAGAAGCAAGCCCAGGGCGCGGTAGTAGAGTCGCCTCACGAAGGCACCGGGTATGAGGTGTCCCTGACGCAAGAGACAGGACAGGCAGGGGACCCCGACGCCGGCAGCCGGCGTCGTCTTCCAGCGTGGCCGGTCCGGAGAAAACCGGAGGGCCAAGAGCACGATCAGAGGACCCCTGAGTGCTTGAGCAAAGCCCAGGTGCGGATCAATTGACCCGGAGCGACGTGGCGCTTCCTGCCAGGAGGACCCCATGGGGCCTGAAAAGGAGGGGAAATCTAATTGAGAATGAGAAAAGTGGTACCGGTTCTCGAGGAGCTTGATCGCGGCCACGTCGTCCGGACGCGGCCGGAAAGTAAAATCGCAAACCCCGCATGAATAGCGGGTGTCAGAAAACGCTCAAAAAAAAGGTAAAATGCCTTCGGCCGAGCGGATTTTCTCATTCTCAAGATGAGGGTGCTACGCCCGGGTGAGGTATGAGCTCGCCGGTGATTGCGTGTCTGTCGGGTTCGAGCGGAATACCGCGCGCTTTCATCAGCGCAATGCACTTCGGGCAAGTGACGTATTTTGATTCGCCGATGCTTTTGGAGCGCTGCCCACAGAGGCCGAGATCCCAGCGTCGGCCGTAGTAGTGCGTGAAGCGTCCTCTTCGTTGGTGGTAGCGCGGCATGTGTGAGTCGGCCGACGTCGTCTTGGAGGACGTCGGCCCAGGGGAAGCGATCAGCAGAACTTGTCGAGCGTGAAGAGGAAGGTGGCAAAGCCGCCCAAGAAGGCGATGATTCTGAATTGGGCGGCTTGAATCTCTTTAGTGAGGTCGTTTTTCAGTTCAAGCACGACGGCCGCGATGTCGGTCTTCGTCCCAAGATTGGTTTCGGGCAATGGGTTCCTCTCCCCGCTATTTGATGAAGACGGCGGCTATTCCTATAAAAGCGAGTATCGTGGTGAGCGTCATGCCGAGGGTCATACCGACGATCCACCTAATAAGCTTGTTTTCAAGCTTTGTGATGGCTATTTGAGTCTCTTTTCGCAGGAGTTCGATGTCGGTCTTCGTCGCGAGACGCAAGGCTTCAATGTCGGTCTTCGTGGCGAGATTGTGTTCGAGGACGTGCGCGACGGTTTCGACGAAGGCTTCGGCGGTTTCGTGAGAGACGCCGGTTTTTGTGATGCGCTTGATGTGCAGATTGGTGTCGAAGATGACGGTATCGCTCATAAGAATTCTCCTTTCATAAGCATGTGACGTTTGGAGCAAATTGTCAAGACGGCCGGCCCCGGCCGGTCAGCAGTCCTCCACCTCCAAGATCCATTGTTCGAGCACGTCCTTGGCCTTTTGCAGCGCTTCGCGCTTGGAGGCGAGGGTGTAGTCCTGGTCGAGATTGAATTTATCAGAAGGGTGGACGTGCACGTGCCAGCCGGTAGCGGTTTCCTGTATTTGCAGTCGAACCATCGTGAAGCCTCCTTGTGTCAGTGAGTGAGCGCCTGGCCCTTCACTCTGGGGAGAGGGCCCAGGGCGCGATCAGTATTTAGGGGAAGGTCTTGCCTTCGCGCTGGCATTTCGCTTGCCAGGCATCGAGGATTAGTTTTTCAGCCGCGTGAGAGGAGAGAAAGCCGCTCGTCTCGAAAGCCATTTCGACGGCGTTCTGAACGCGGCGATCAATGAACCATTTTGAGGCCTCGGTTCTGGAATGAACGAGGACGATATCGGCGACGTAAGCGCCCTCGAGGTAGACTCGGGTTGCATTGTAGTAAGTCCGCTCAAAGTAGACCTGGCCCCAAAAATTGGCGAGTTGCTGGGTCGTTTTTTCATCGTCGAAGGAGCCGACGTGGTATTCGGTAATGCGGACGAGCTCCCATTGGTGCGAGTCCGGATTGTAGTGGCGATGGAAGCGCACGGCATCGCGGGGTTCTTTTTGGATTTCAAGGGTGATGGTGGTCATGGTTCTCCTTTAGAGATCAGTATATGGGAGGTTGCGGAAAGCGAGCGTCGCGGAGCAGAGCGAGCAGAGGGGAGACGGTGGTTTGGGCGTCATTGGCTTCAATGAGGTCCTTGTGGCCATAGCGATGCAAGAGGCCGGCTTCGATGCGTTCCCAAAATTCGCGGTAGGGGCCGGTGTAGTTTGGGCGTCGGCCGGTGAGGTCGTAGTAGGCGCGATTGATGCTGCCGATGAGGCACCAGGAGACGGCGTTAGGATCGTCGCAGTCGAGGGCGTCTCCGCGTGAATCGCGCGCGATGGTTCCCTTGGTCCAGCCCTGGCGGAGGAGTCGTTGCGCCTGGTCGGACAGGCCGGCGATCGTGAGGGGTTTTCCAGATATGGTTTTTTCCGGGAGTTCGAATTGAGGCATGAGTGAACGTCCTTTGGTTTGGAAAGTGAGCAAGAGGTGGGCGGCTATCGAGGGATTTCGTGTTCGTGGCCACCGAGTTCCAAAATGGCGCGGCATGAGTCGAGGTGGAGCTTGAAAGTGAACATGGAATCGCGGACGTGGATGTTGTCCGCTTGCCGTGCCAGCGATTCGAGCTCGTGCGCCCGCTGATAGACGGTATTGATGCTGTCTTTGAGTCGGCGATCCGTGGCATGGCGCGTGGCGTAAAGGGCGCGCAGGTGTTGTTTCAGGGAGGTCAGGTCAGGAAACGTGGTGAACTGTCCTGCCGCGAGTGCCTCGCGGACGCCGTCAGACGCGCCCCAGCAGCTATCCATGCTGGAATCGGCGAACAGGAAGCCGATGCAGTGCCTGCCGCCGTCCGAAGCCGGCATGAAGACTTTGACGGATTCGGGCGGGATCTCATCACCTTCGGGTGGTTGGTGAAGGGTGATGGATCCAAATTCGAGGCGATGGGGTTGTGTGTCGTCTGGCATTGGGTTTTCCTCCATCCAGAAAGATTTGAAAGGAATCGCGGCCGCTAACGACGGGCCAAGCGCCCGTCGCGCGGCGGTGCGGAGGCTTTCTAAGCCAACGCGGCGATTTGCTGGTTGATTTCGGTGGCGACTCGCGCCACAACCGGCATGTCTTTGGCCCGGAACGACTTGGTTTGCTTCCATTTGCCGTCCTGAGCTTTGTAAATGCGGAAAATCGAGACCGTGTGATACGGCCCATTGGCTCCCTCGTTCGGCCAGACCGCGGCCTTAATGGCGCCGTCTTTGTGCTCGATCACGGGTTTTTGAGGGGTGTTATTTTGGGGCTGATCCATAGTTGAGTCTCCTTGTTTGTGTTCGTGAATGAACTGGCCCTACACCAAGCGGAGAGGGCCAGTCGAGTGAACAACAAGGGGACGGTCGGCCCCGGTCCGGCTGGTCGGCCAACATATGCACGGCTCGGTAGCCCGATGCCTGGAGGCGCGAATGGACGGAAGGACCGGGCGTCAAGGAGCCCGAACCGAGAGCGTGCGGCCGAGAGCGAAGCTCAAGCCGGCCGGAAGGCCGACAACGGAACAAGCCCCTATTGCCCCGTCGCCGAGACGAAGCACAGAAGCCAGAGTAAGAAGAATGAGGAAGAAAGAGTCCTGGGCCCGGGGGAGTCGAGTCAGGCAAGGAAGCAACCGGTCCGGCCAGCGGGTGAGAAATGTGAACCAGGAAAGACCAGAGACGCCGATCCGGTTTCCGGATCCCGCGACACCCGGTCCGCTAGGCCGCGATTCCAGGAAAAAGGTGGAAGCCCTGGGTAAACAGAAAAATTGGGTTTTGTAGTGTTCTTGAAGTGTGCTTTGGAGATTGAGGGGATAAAGAAAAAGGCGTCGCGGTCAGAGACCGCGACGCCTTCTGTATTTCTCTCCCTTCGACGATCAGCGGGGCACTCGGGTGAAGAGGCGACGGGCCTTCTTGGCAGCTTCTCTCTTGGCGCCTTTTTTGCTTCCGGTGACTTTGGCGGTGGCGTTGATTTTGATGGCTTTGTTGTTCGTCATGATGAAGTTTCCTTGGTTGTTAGTAGATGAATCGACCTCTCACGAATGCAGGAGGTCGGGACAGACACGGACAAGGAGACGGCCGGCGGCCGGAGGGCCGGTCGACCAAGCGCCGATCGGCAAGGCCAAAGTGACTGAAACGCAGAGTAAGGCACGGCCTCTGCCGGCGCGGGAGGGGGCGTAGCCCAGGCCTGGGAGGACCACGGAGCAACAGGACAAAAAGCCGTATTCGGAGCCAGCGCAGGGAGTAGAAAGGATGGGAGAGGGCGCTTGGGCTGCCACGGGAGCCGATCTGCGAGAGGTTGTTGAGACTCGGATCTTCTGTCGGAGGGAGAGAGTCAGGAAGCCGGTTTTGAAATGCAGTGGGATGAGTAAAAAAAGGGCCTGGATCCCGAGAAGCGAGATCCAGGCCCGGAGGGAAGGCCTTAGCGGATCGGCGGGCCGGTGCGGTAACAATCTTCTGAGACTCGGAGGAGTCCAAAGAAGATGCAGCGCCAGCCGAGATACGGATTGGCGATCTTCGCGGCCGTGGTTTTGAAGAATTTCTTTCGAGTGATTCTCATAGTGTCCTCCAGAGAAGTGAAAGTTAGAGAAAGGTTCGCCGGCCGCCAGCGACGGCACCCTGGCCGTCGCGGCGGTGCGATCGCTTCTTTAAGCGATCGCGGCGTGTTGCTCCTCGATTTTTGCCAAGGCTTGCAGCAAGGCTGGCAAGTCTGCGAGGCGGACGGTTTTAACGGTTATGGGTTCTTGGTTTTTGTTGTCGGAAGAGAGTGTGATCGTGACGTCGTAACTGTGGATCTGGTGCGTGACGGGCTGCCGTGCGGTTTGGGTGTTGAGTGTGGCTTTGTGAGTCTGCTTCATGTTCGTCTCCTTGATTTAGTGAATGAATCGACCCTATAGGGAACCCTGATAGGGAGGGGTCGTGAGAGAAACGACAAGGAGACACGCGGGGATCTGGTGGATGGTCGAGAGGACCTAGCGCGTAGCGCTTGTCCGGATCGAGGGCGGAGCCCAAACCCTCCAGGACGCGGCGATGAGAGCAGATCGCCTAAGCCGCACGTCAATGAGCCAAGAGGAGGTGAGCCTAAGCGCCTCCAGGCCCTTCGGGAAGAGGCGACGATCGACGCAATCCGACAACATGAGTTGTGAAGCCCGTAACCTTTTCGGCTGCCGGCAGACAGAAGGGAAGATGGAGGGGCAAGACGCGCGCCGGAAGACCGAAGCATGAGGTGTGGCGGCCGAGGATTTTTGGGGGCGAACGTGAGGCGAGAGGAGCGCCGGCGCTTCGCTCCCGCGCTCCGGACCTCCGCCTAGCCATTAGGCCAGGCGGGGCGAGCATGTGGGGAGGGCAATCATGATGAGCGGAGAGAGAATAAGGTGAGGGCCGCGACGTGATGGGCAGTGGGTGTTGGTGATGGCTTCGGACGGACAGTTTCCGATCGTAACTTCTGATGGGACTTTCTGATGGGAGCTTCCGGAAAAGGGGTGGATGAGAGAAAGGGCGGCCGTGACAAGATCACTCAAAGAGCCGGCCCAGGTTCGAACCTGGACCGGCTCGATTCTTCGGTTCCGACCGCGATCCCGCAACCGGATGACGAAGACGGCCGGCCCGGGAACCCCCAGGCCGGCCGGAGGGCAGCTACATGTCGTCGTAAGAGACGAAGCGCCGAGTGCCGTTTGCCAGCGTGACGCGGTAGCCGAAACCCATGTCTTTGTAGGCGACGATATCGGCTTGATCGATTTCAAGCCCATCGGGTGTTGGTATGACCGGAGGGGGTTGAATGCCGGTGAAAGTGTCGATGATGGATTCCATGATGAAGTCTCCTTCGTAAGTTTATGAATGAACTGACCTCTCACGAAGGCAGGAGGTCTGCGTCATGAATGCAGAAGGAGACGACCGGCTGGGCGGGGCGCTGGTCGGTAAGCGGCGCTGCAAGGACAAATGCGTGAACAGAGAGAAGGCATGTCCTTTGTGAGGCAAGGCGCGTCCGACGCGGAGCGAAGCGGCCCGAGCTACGGCCAGGGAATCGAGATCAGGAGACACGGAAGGAGCCGGAAGGGTGAGGAAGGTGTGAAGCGCGGAAGGCTGGCAGGAGGGTCTCAAGGTATGAGGGGCGGGGGCGAGGAGAGAAGACGACGGGGTGTGACCCCGGGCAAAAGGGAAAGAGCGGGAAGTCGGTACCGAAGGAGCCGTGGCAAAGCCGAGAAAAGAGAGTGGCCGACGAGAGTGGGTGTCCGGCACCGGCCGGCCGATTAACCGGATGGTCTTTTCTCTGCGCTTTCAGGGACGCAGCAGTGCCAGACCGTATTGTAGAGCTTTACGTCGACGGCGATTTCGCCGGCGCGGGGTGTGACCGGACCGGAGGACCATTCATAGAGGTCTTTCATTCGCAGTTTGCGATTGCAGAGAAGCGTCTTCAATTCAGCGAGGATGCTTCGTTCAAGATCCGAGGAGAGAGACATGGTCGTGACTCCTTTTAAGTGTGAGCGCCTGGCCCTTCACTCGAGGGAGAGGGCTAGCAGCACGACCGGCGAGCCTCTGGCGGTGGAAAGCATGCCTGGTTTTCTGCGGAAATTCTCTTATCTTTCGTCAGTGCCGGCTTTGTATTCATAGGGAAGGCCGCACCGGCGACAAAAGAGCTTGTGGCCGAGGGTTTCAAGGCTTCCGAGGCATGAGTCGCAGACTTGGCGAATGATGCGCGGAAGTGGAACGGCCGCCCCGCATTGTTCACACGGTTCAGCAAGAATAGTTCGGCGCTGAACCGAGGTGAGTTTCCTTGAGAAGCTGGACACCGTGACGGTGTGTCCGC
>MPMZ01000030.1 GCA_002238765.1 Nitrospira sp. bin75 | reverse complement strand
TCCTGTATATAGAAAACAATTAGATGGTCGGTATCATCGAGTTGAGCGTTTATGGTTCCCTTCTTGCACGAAATTTATGCATAGCATTGATATTAAACTTGATGAAGATTTGACAGTTGATCAAATTGAACAACAATTCGGGGATATAAGCGCGTTGCCGTAGTAACACGAGAGTTTATTTTAACGAATGATTGGCAAGAAATAACTTCTGAACTTTATATTTTTGTTGATGTAGTTCGGATGAGCAGTGAAATCTTATTACTATTGATTTTCGTGTAATTCCCGCTCGATCCGGCGCCGGGAGGTTTCATCGAGTGTGGGGGGCGTCTGAGGCGCGGGGGTCTTCATCACCCATCCTTTGATTTCTCTCCAAAGCAGGGCTCCGCCGCCGAACAGCAACAGGAACGGCGCCAACCAGATTAGCCAATTGATTCCCTGTTTTGGTGGTTCCATCATGATGTAATCGCCGTAGCGGCTGTGAAAGTACGCCCGGATTTCCTCGGTGGATTGGCCTTGCATCACACGTTCTCGAACGGCTGCCCGCATCTGCTGGGCCAGGGGCGCGCCCGATTCCCAAATGTTTTCTGTCTGGCACACGGTACATCGAAGCGTTTTGGCAATCTCACGCACCTTCTGATCGATTTCCGTTTCATCCACGACCTTGGCCATGCCCGCGATGGGGGAGACGAAACACAGAACGATCAGAATGGGGAAAAGTCGAAACATTCAGATCGTGGAGTCGTAGGGACGGACCTGCGTGTCCGCCTTTTGCAATAATGGAGTCAGAACGTTTTGTGTCAGATTGGTATAGACATTGTCCACGATCGGGCCGATCCATTTATGGCGAATGACTCCTTCTTTGTCGATAACAAACGTTTCCGGCACTCCGTAGACGCCGAAATCGATGGCTAACGCGCCTTTGACGTCTTGCATGTGCGGAAAACTCGACCCGTAGCGTTGTAAATACGCACGAGCCTTGGGAATCTCGTCCTGGTAGTTGATCCCCACCATCACGAATTCGGGCTGATCCTTGAATTCGTCGTACAGTCTCAGCAGATTTTCGTGCTCGACCTTGCATTCCTGACACCAGGATGCCCAGAAGTTTACGACGATGACCTTGCCTTTGTAGTGTTCCGAGGACATCGGCTCGCCGGATTCGACGTCAGGACCTTCGAACACGGGGGCGTGGGTGCCCACCAGGACCGGCGGTATATGCCGGGGATCGCCCCACAGCCCCTGGTAAAACAGCGCGAGCAGGGCGAAGAGCACGACGAGAATGGTGATCTGCGTGGTACGAGTCATGAGAAAATCAAACCGCGGCTTCCCCTATTCTTCCCGTTTTCGTGGCCGGAAAATGTTGAGCAGGACCCCGAGCCCCATGATGCCGCCGCCGCCCCACACCCACAGGATCAGGGGATTGATCACGCCTCGGGCGACTGCCACGCCATCGGCGGACACGTCCGGCATGGTGAGAAAAATATGCCCCATGTTTTTCGCGTAAATGGCGGATTCGGTCGTCGGGGTCTGCGACGCATCGTACACGCGCTTCTGCGGCCGTAATTTAGTGAGGAGCGTGTCGCCTTCATACACTTCAAACACGCCTTCCTGCGCGCTCCAGTTTTTCCCCCGTACGTCATGAATCCGTTCGAGTTTCACCCGATAATCATCGATGACGAACTCATCCCCGACGCGAAGCGACACGACTTTTTCGGTTTGATACACGGTCGATGCAATAATGCCGATCACCAGGATCAGCACGCCGACGTGGGTCACAAGGCCCGAGTAGCGGCGTTGGTTGGCGGTAAATGCCGATAGAAAACCCTTCAGCAGGTTGATGGACTCCCTGCGGGCGTACAGCGAGGAAATTTTGCCGACGTCGATCAAGATGGCGGTGCCAGAAAAGCCCACGACGAACGCGCCGGCCAACGCAAAGAGACTGTGAATGCCCAGGGCGAACAACACGACGGTGGAGATGACCCCAACGCCGACGGGGACCAGAAAGTTTTTCTTTAAACTGGCGCGGGACGCCTTGCGCCACGGAATGTAGGGACCGACCCCCATCAAAAACAGGAGCCCGAGAGCGATCGGCATAAATACCGCATTGTAATACGGGGGGCCCACGGTAACCTTCGCGCCTTGCCAGGTTTCGATCATGAGCGGGTACAGGGTGCCGAGAAAGACGGTGGCCGCCGCCACCAGGAAGAACAAGTTATTGAAGAGAAACACCGATTCCCGTGAAACCATGGAATCCATTTCGATCTGACTCTTCAATTTGTTGGCTCTCAGCATCAGGGCGCCAAAGGCGATGCCGATGATCATGGTCACGAAAATCAGGATGTAGAGCCCCCGTTCCGGGTCGGTGGCAAACGTATGGACCGACGTGAGGACCCCGCTTCGTACCAGGAACGTGCCGATCAACGAAAGCGAAAACGTGACGATAATGAGGAACAGGTTCCAGACCTTGAACATCTTCCGCTTTTCCTGAACCATCACGGAATGCAGGAATGCGGTCCCGACCAGCCACGGCATAAACGAGGCATTCTCCACCGGGTCCCATCCCCAGTAACCGCCCCAGCCCAATTCATAATAGGCCCAGTATCCTCCCAGGAGAATACCCGCGGTCAGGCATATCCACGCGAAAATCGTCCACCGTTGGGTGACCTTGATCCATTCCTCGCCCAGCCGGCCGGAAAGCAACGCCGCCATGGCAAAGGAAAAGGGGATCGAAAATCCCACGTAGCCCATGTACAACATCGGCGGGTGCATGACCATGGCCGGGTCCTGGAGCAAGGGGTTCAAGTCTTTGCCGTCCGGCGGGGCGGGGATCAGCCGGTCGAAGGGGCTCGAGAGAAAGAGAATCAGGAGCAGGAACCCCAGGATGACCAGGCATTCCATGCCGATGAGGTACGGCATGATGGCGGGCTGGGTCCGCCAATGGAGCCACACGGCAATCGTGCTGAACGTGGACAGAATGAACACCCACAACAGCAAAGAGCCTTCATGACCGCCCCAGACCGCGGCGATGGTGTAAAACAGGGGGAGTTGCGAATTCGAATTGGTGGCCACGTAGTGCACGGAAAAGTCACGAGCCAGAAACGAATAGATCAACGCCGCCATGCCCACGGCTAGAAGAATAAAAATGAGGGTCAGGGCCATGCGGCCGGCGCGGACCCAGTCCGCATCGCGCGTGCGGAGCGCCAGACCGGACGACACGATACCGAACACCGCGAGCACCAACGCGATAACAGTGGAAAAATGTCCGATTTCAATGATCATGGGAGGAGAAGCGACAATCGCATGCTGGAGTCTGATCGTGCGATTTTCTTAGAATGGCCTTTTCTTAATCGTCTCATTCCGAAAACTTGGGCCTGATGGTATTGTAATAAAGTTTGTCCATAGGAAAGCAGAGTTCCCAGTCATTCCATTCCAAAAAACCATGATCGAGATTGAACTTGGCAAACTTTTTGTGATCCAAATATTTCCGGGTATCAGGATGATGTGATTTCGACAAGAACGGATAAAAGTCAACGACCTGCTTTTTCCCATCATTAAACGTTAACACCAATGTATAATCACCGGCATATTCAACTTTTTCGATGGCAATGATTTTCTCTTCTGCACTCATCAGAGTCTCCTGGTTATCGTTTCACAAGTCAGTCTTTTATTGTAGACAAAATGATCAACCCATTTTTGAACGATTTTTTCAGCATAGGTTTCCACAAATTTTTTGAAATTCTTTAGCTCGTTGTCTTCCAATGGTTTTAAGCCTGTCATTGATTTGATATGAATTTCGACTATTTTACCATCTTTCGTAGTGATTTCTGCCTTTGAGCCTCTATTTTGATGAACACCGTGAACATGAATGGGCTGGTGGTCATCACTATAGAAAAAAATTCTTATTCCCAGGTATTTATAGATGGTTGGCATTAATATTCTTGCGGTATATGAATTTCAGACAATTCATCAAGGGTTTTCACATTAATATCCGGCATTTTCCGAAAAGGAGAGTAGGCATTCCATAGCTGATGGAAAGGGTAATGCACGTGAAAAGGACGGATAAAAGAAAGGTCTTTTGAGACGACAAAGCAAAATGTCAGATCAGGCCTGCTGAACCTTGCCGCTAGATGTCCTGTTTTTTCTGCTAGTTTCCTTGATTCGGAGATATCCTCTTCCGACAAACGAGAAAAAATATCAGATTCAGCCTCACTTGCCGTCGCTTCCACCCATAGGGCATCACCATGGCATAACCCATATAAATCAGAATTTTTCCAGAAGTAACGAACGAGCATAACAGCGCATCCTATATTGATTCGCTGACGGATGCTTGGTTTGAGCGTTATTCCACCAACGATTTCATGAAATCCTTGCGGGGCAGTTCCACGCCCGCGCGTTTCAATTCTATGGGCATGTAGTCTTCGGAATGTTTGGCCATGATCAGGTTGGATTCGAATCGATGTTCACCGGTCCAATACCCTTCGACCACGGCGCCCTGGCCTTCCTTGAACAGGTCCGGGGGGATGCCTTCGAAGGTGACGGGAATCGTGGCTTCCCCATCGGTCAGTTGGAAGGTGAGTCCCAGTCGATCGGGATACGTTTCCATACTCCCTTCGACGACCATGCCACCCACGCGCACCTTCTTTTGATAGTAGTCCGTGGAAAAAGCCTTCACTTCCGAGGGGGTAAAAAAGTATACCACGTTCTCCCCGAAGTTCCCCAGGGCGAGGTAGGCCAAGGCTCCGCCCACCAACAGGATGCTGATTATCATGCCGACTTTTTTCTTTCCAGGCATCATTTCCCCTTTATATTTTCCACCCTCACCTTAATCCTCTCCCATCAAGAGAGAGGAAACTCGACCTCATGCTTTCCGGGTGTTCGTCATTCTTCCTCGTACAGTTTGGAGGCTTTGATTTCGTCATACAAGAAGTGGACTCGCCGGGCCATGGCAAACAGAAACAGCGCCAACGGCAAGAGGCCCAGAAGATAGGCGCCGGCAATAAATCCATAGTTCGGGACGATCCCGATATCACGGGCCTCGAAGACCTGCGTGGCCGCGTTCCACGTCCCGACTAGGACCAGGATTTTCAATTCCCGGAGGTTATCGGGTGGCGGGCCTTGATAGTGAACGGGAAGCGTGGCGCTTTTCCCAAGCAGGGTGAACGTGGCTTCTCCGGCTGCGCGAGTTTCGAGTGTGCCGCCTTGCACCATGCCCAAGACCCGGACGTCGCCCGTGGGCGCCTCCTGCTTGACCTGCTGGGGGACAAGACTGGCCAAGTGATCCCGATAGTAGTTATAGGTGAGCACGATGAACACGATCGCGACAATGAGCACGCCGCCCCATCGGAGGTACAAATTCGTCATGAATCGGATTTCGACAGGTGAAACTGGCTCAACAGGCGACCTTGTTTCGCGTGAAGCAAGCGGTCGAGATAGAGCAACTGCGTGCGGACCATCAACATATACGAGAACAACAAGGACATGCCGATGCTCATGAACATCAGGGGCACCAGGAGGCCCGAAGAAATGCTCACCCCGCGCATGGAAATGGATTGCGGTTGGTGCAGGGTTCGCCACCATTCCACTGAAAAATGAATGATCGGCAGATCGACGAACCCGACAATGGCCAGGATGGCGCCATAGCGAGCTTCCTTTTCGGGATCGTCCACAAAGGTGCGCAGCATCAAATAGCCGATCAAGATCAACAAGAGCACCGTAAAGGAGGTCAGGCGGGCGTCCCACGTCCACCAGGTGTCCCACGTGGGTTTGCCCCAAATCATTCCGGTGCCGAGCGCGAGTGCGGTAAAGACGGCGCTGAGGGCGGCCACGGCCTGGCACATGTTGTCCACGATCGGGTCCCGTTTCCACAGGTACCAGAGGCTCCCTATGGTTAGCACAATATAGGCAAGAAGGGCCGTATGGGCGAGGGGCACGTGAATGTACATGATCCGCACCACTTCACCCTGGTAGTAATCCGGGGGAGACCCGATGAGTCCCAGGTAGAGCCCGACACCGAGGCACAGGGCGGCTCCGCCCCCGAACCAGCCTTGAAACCGTTGAACTTTTCGGATAACCCGATGAATGGTCATCGTGCCTTATGAATCCATCACAAATTCAAACATCCAAAACGACACGACCGTAAAGACCACGTCGTACACCGCCAGGAGTTTCAGCCATTGTTCGTACAGGGCCAGCGGATCTCCGTTGAGGGCTCCCTTTGTGGCTTCGACCGCAGCGATCATGACGGGGACCACCAGGGGAAGGAGGAGAATCGGGAGCATCACTTCACGTGCCCGAATTTGTACCGTCAGGGCCGAAAACAGCGTCCCTATGGCGGACAGTCCCACGGTTGCCAAGAAAAATATTAACAGAAGGAGTGAAATCTCTTCAACGACTTCCAAATTGAAAAGGATCACAAACATCGGAAATAAAAGGATTTCCACCACGAACATAAACGCGAAATTCGCCGCGACCTTGCCGAGGTAGATCGCCCCCTTGGCTTCCGGCACCATCTGCAAAGCCTCCAGGCAATCATTCTGCAGTTCGGTGGAAAACGACTTGCCCAATCCGATAATCCCGGTAAAGGCAAAGGCGACCCACATGATTCCCGCGATGACTTCCCGCGCGGCTTGCTGGTCCATGGAAAAGCTGAAGCTGAAAATCAGGATGACGATGAGCGCAAAAAACACCATGGAAGAGATCGTCTCACGGCTTCGCAGCTCGGTGACGAAATCCTTCCACACGATCCAGCGGATGACGTTAAAAGAGGTCATCTGATTTCAGCGCCTCGATGGCAACTTCCTGTAACGCCCCGTGCCGCAGGATACCGGCCCGGCTGGCAATGGGACGCGTCTTGTCGTGATCGTGCGTGGAAAGGAACACCGTGCCGTGTTCCGACAGTCGTTCCCGAACGTATCCTCGCAGGATTTCGGTCCCGGCCGCATCCAGCGCGGTAAAAGGCTCGTCCAACAAGAGGATCTTGGGTTTCGCCAACATGGCTTTGGCCAGCGCCAACCGTTTCTTCATGCCGGCCGAGTAGTACCGCACTTTCATGTCGGCAAAGGCGCCGATGGCCACGCGGTCCAATGCCAGCTTCACGTCGCGGTCCGTGGGGCGGTGTCCCCGCAGGGCCAGGGCAAACGCCACATTTTCCTTGGCGTTCAATTCCTCGTATAAATGCGTGCCGTGGGCCAAAAACATGAGGTTGGCCCGAATGGCGTCTTTATCCTTGAGTCCGTGCATGCCGAGCATTTCACAGTGCCCCGCACTGGGTCGTTCCAGCGTGGCCAGGATCTTCAGCAACGTGGTCTTGCCCGCGCCGTTGGGCCCGAACAGGGCAAAACATTCCCCTTCCGCGACGGTCAGGTTCACGTCGTGCAACACCTGGAAATGCCCGTAGGATTTGCCGATACCGTGACAAGCAATCATGGATAGGGAATACGCCGTTGATGCCGGTTAAGGGAAAATCAGGGAAAGGACGTGGCCGGTTAACACTGTCGGACAACCGTCGTATGCCCGGGTCGTCTGAACAGAACACTATACTGGACGGTTACGCACGTGTCCACATATGACGTATATCATCATGCCCAGGCAATGACCGGGCCCGGTCGCCGCTCCCGCCGATCAAAATAGATATTGATTAAAAAGTCAGTATTGTCATATACTTGACAATGGCGTGATCCTTGAAGGAATAGCCCATGGACGAGGAGCCTGCCAAATCGCATTCAGAGTGGTGGCCGATATGCTGAACATCCCGTCAGAATATGTCGACGGCTACGCGTGCGCCGTCGACGTCGACCGGGAAACCGCCGACAACTACATCCGGCACACTACGATCGGCGATCCCGACCTCGATCCGGTCCTGGAGGAGTTGGCGGATTTGCCGCAAGAGGATCTGCATCGGTTCATCGCCGCCGGAATTGATCAACGCCCCGAGACGTTGTGTCACGCGCCGAAGGTGCTGCGGGACTTCTTCGAGAGCATCAACGATGCTCCCCCCTGGTTCGACGACGAGGCCTTTCGCCCCGGCGTGCGCGCCTTCATGAACAACGCCGTCTCGATCTTCGCCACCTTCGTGGCCGGCACCCTGATCGAGGGCTTTGCAACCCAAATTAGCAAGTCGTTCTTTCTGACCGGCCGCGTGATGGACAAAGGCGTCAGGCGGCTTCGGCAGAACAATCGCCACCAGGTGGAGATCTTCTACCCTGAGGGCTTGCGACGCGAGAACGACGGGTGGAAGCTGTCGGTCAGGATCCGGTTCGTTCACGCTCAGATAAGGCGCCTGCTGGCGAGTTCCGGGGAGTGGGACGTGGACGCCTGGGGCACCCCCATCAGCGCGGCCAACCTAGGCTACGCCATTGCGGTCTTCTCCGCGCGGACCCTGGTGCACTCGACGGCGCTGGGCGGCCGCTACAGCCCCGACGAGCGGGCGGGCTATTGCGCGATTTGGCGATACACCGGCTATCTCATGGGGATTCCCGAGACCATCCTCTACACGACGGAAGCGGAGGGCCGGCATATGTTCAGGATCGGCTTTCTCTGCGAGCCGGACCCCACCGACGAGTCGGTGGTCATGACGAACGCCTTGATCAATTCCGCGCCCCTGGTCGCGGGCATCTCGAAACCCGCCGAACGCAAAGCCCTCGTCATGGACCTCATCTACCCCATTTCGCGCGCGCTGGTCGGGAGTGAACTCGCCGATCAGTTGCGGTTCCCGCCGCACACGATGCTGAAAGCGCGCCGCACCCTGTTCCTGTATCGGCTCGATACCCGGCTCAAGCGATGGCTGCCGGGTTTGTTCAAGAAAAATGAAAGCACGATGGAGACGATCTTCAAAGCGTCGTTGTACGACCCGGCGGGTCTCACCTACAACCTGCCCGACCACGTCAACGCGGAGCGGTCCTCGCCATGGTGAGCGATGATCGGGGTGTGCGATGAATCGTCATTCCTGTATGTGTTCAGTCATTCCCTTCGACTGCGCTCCCTTCGGCTACGCTCAGGACAGGCTCAATCCCCCTTCTCAGGGGGACGTCAGACCTCCGCTCCCCCCTGACGTTTCACCCTCTCCCGCACGGGGAGAGGGTGAAACGGTTTGACGGACAACCACGGGGGGGTGTCCCTACACGATGATGACAGGGGTTCCGTAGGGGCGGACCGGAGCCTGCCCTGAGCGAAGTCGAAGGGTGTCCGCCCTCCCTTCTGAACCTTTACAATTCCGACTCGACAGGCAGGGGAGCCATGCAGCCGGTTGACGGTCTCGGGAATTCCTGAATAAGATGAAATCCGGTCGGGCAGACGCGCCCGTGGAAGTAAAAGCAGTGTATAATAGTCGAGGAACGGTGGCTGCTTGGATCAACACTGTGTACGATAGGGAAGCGATTCCCTGGAAACTGGTTCGCTGCCTGGGGGCGTTGATTGTTCTGTCAGCGGTAGCCTGTGATTCAGGGTATTCGGATCAGGAAGAATCCTCGGGGAACGCCATTGCCGTTCGCCGGGCCCCGCCGGCCATGGGGTCCCCGGCTCCTGAGTTTCGACTCATTGACTTGCAGGGGAACCGGCAGGCGCTTCCGGACTATCAGGGCAAGGTGGTGCTCCTGAATTTCTGGGCGACGTGGTGTGGCCCATGCCGCGTCGAAATGCCGAGCATGGAACAGGTGTATCAGGATCTCAAGGACGAAGACTTCGCCATCCTGGCGATCTCTTCCGACCCGCAAGGGAGTATCGTGACTCGACCGTTTGTCGCATCCCAGGGATTGACCTTTCCGATCTTGCATGATTCGGATTACCGGGTGAGCGGGAATTACGGTGTCCGGACGCTGCCCATGAGCTTTCTCATCGATCGAAACGGCACGTTGAGCCATCGGGTGTTCGGGGCGCGTGACTGGAACAGTCCGGAGGCTCGTGAACTGATTCACGGCCTTCTCCGGGAGTCGTAACGCGATGATCGACGCCATCAGTCAGGTCTCCCTGTTTGCGGCCTTCAGTGCGGGCTTCCTCTCCTTCATCTCGCCTTGCGTGTTGCCGTTGGTTCCTTCCTACGTCTCCTACATTACGGGGCTCTCCCTGGAGCAGTTGGTGGATGCGTCGGAACGGCAGCGTTTTCGCAAGGCCGTTATCCTGAATTCACTCTTGTTCGTGACGGGATTTTCTACCGTGTTCATTGCGTTCGGCGCCTCAGCCAGTTTCGTGGGGCAAGTGCTGTATGAGTACCAGGATCTCATTCGAAAAATCGGCGCCGTGTTGATTGTGGTCTTCGGGCTCTACCTGTTGGGTTTGATCAAATGGAACGCGATGATGACCGAGCGCCGCCTCTTCTCGTTCGGCAGCCGGCCCGTGGGGTACGTCGGGTCGTTTTTGATCGGAACGGCATTCGCCGCCGCGTGGACACCCTGCGTCGGGCCTATTCTGGGTGCGATCCTGGCCTATGCCAGCACCACGGAATCAATGCAGTCGGGGATTCTGCTCCTGGCCTCCTATTCCTTGGGGTTGGGGCTGCCGTTTCTCTTAACCGCCTTCAGCGTCGATCGATTTCTCTCCTATTTTCAAAAGGCCCGGCGGTACCTCCACGGTGTTTCTCTGGCCAGTGGCGCCTGTCTGGTCCTGATCGGCGCGATGATTTACGTCGATTCCCTGGCACGCCTGACCAGTTTTCTCGAACGCAACGGGATTGGCTGGTACATCGGACAGTAGTCCGCGCGGAAGGGGGGCAACCCTTTAAGAACCTTTGATTTATTGTGATAGCGGGATGCAGGGCAAGGCGTCCCGCAACGAAACCCGAGGCTTATCACAGAGATAGGCGAGGGTTGAGCGAGGACACAACGCCGCCCTGCGCCCGATAGTGCAATAAATCAGTTATTGGCACCAGGTGCCGGGACGACACGTCACGGAAGGCGTATTACGGGGAGTTGGCGCGAAGGCATTGGAGAGGGCCGTGCCTGTTTTTCCGCACCAGGAACCCAATTGGCAATCGGTCACCGTTGAAGCGGCCTGCGATGCCCGCCTGGGGGCTCCATTGCTTGCGGTCGTTCTGGGGAAGAAAGCGGGTCTCGACCCGTTTTGGGCTACAGAGCCACGAGGTTGCAAGGACCCACGAGATCGGGACGCCATCATCACGTTGGGCTTTTCTTCCTCAATCGCCGCCAGCAGCTTGAGCCCATCCCCCCGCAATTGATGTCGGGGATGTTGTTGAACCAATTCCACCGCCCAATCGCGTGCCCAGTCCAGTGCCCCTAACTGCTGATAGGTTTTTGCCAATTCCAATTTGGACTCGATCGCCTCTTCCGTCGAGGGATAGCCGATGATAATTTTCTCGAACCGTTTTGCCGCGGCCAAATACTGTTCTCTGTGATAATAGAACTTTCCCACGAAGAAATGGTTTTTAGCGAGGAGGCCTTGGCATTCCTTGATTTTGACCCGTGCCTCCGCTTCGTATTGGCTCGCAGGGAAGCCGTGAATGAGTTCCCAAAATTCTTCCTGAGCCTTTTTGACGGGAGTCATATCCCGGTCAATCGTTTGAATCATTTTAAAATGACTGAGGGCCAACCGGTATTGCGCGTATGGGGCCAGGATGTGATTGCGATGCAGATCCAAAAAATGTTGATATTCGACGATCGCTTCCGCGTATCCTTCTTTTTCATGAAACGATTCCGCTCGTTTCATGATGACGTTGGGGTCATAGTTCATTTCGATGGTGTCCCCGACAAAAATCTGGGCATCGGTTCTCCCGGCATCCGTGGAAGGGGCGGGCGTCTTGTTGTCCGAGAACATTGAACAGCCCAGGGTCAGGCAACTCGTCACGGACAGGATGAACAGCGTGACCGGATGGCGAAACACGTGCGGCATCTGCAGTGAAATCCTTGGAAAGTTCAATCTAACCTGAAAGCAACCATTCAACATAGCAGAGTTCCGACCGTCAAGACAAGATTGACGGCTTGAGTACGACGGGCGCACGTTCCCCGTGCGCAAACCTGAAAACCGGGGGTTCCCCGAACGGGACACAGGCAATGCCTCATTCCTATACCAGTCGAATCTGCGGGACCGGTTCGTACGTTCCGGCACGGCGAGTGACCAATGAGGAGGTGTCGACGACATTTGCCCTTCACGATCAGGACGTCTTTCGGGTCACCGGAATACGGGCCCGGTATTGGAGTGAAGCCGACGAAACCTGTTCGCACCTGGCCGAGCGCGCGGCTCGACAAGCCCTGGAGTCCTCGGGCCTGTCGAGTGAAGCGATGGACGCCATCCTGGTATCGACCACTTCTCCGGATACCCCGTTTCCCTCCACGGCCTGTGCGCTCCAGGAACGGCTGGGCACGCGCCGCGTTGCGGCCTTTGATCTTGCGGCATCGTGCAGTGGATTTCTTTACGGCTTATCCATGGCCGATGCCTTTATCCGGTCAGGGCAGTTTCGAAACTGTCTGGTGGTGGCGGCCGAGGTCAAATCCCGCTTTCTCCACGTGTCCCAGCCGGCGAGCGGCCTACTCTTTGGCGACGGCGCCGGGGCGGCGGTGGTGACCCGGGAAGAATCGTCGAGTCGTCATACGGCTGCGGGGATCATGGCTATTCAACTCTATTCGGAGGGAGCCTGCCATGATCTGATCACGATTCCTGCGGGCGGATCGAGGCACCCCATGAGCCGGGAAACGATTCGAGGTCATCAACACAGTATTCGATTGCAGGGTGGGGCGGTCTATCGCGTGGCCGTCAAACGGTTGACTGAAGCGGTCAGGACGATCCTGCATGAGACCCACACGAACTTGTCCGAGGTGAAGCAAGTGATTACGCACCAGGCTAATGGCCGTATGCTGCACACCATTGCGAAACGGTTGGGCGTGCGCCAGGACCAATTGGTCTCTATCGTGGATCAGGTCGGCAACACGTCGTCGGCCTCTTTGCCGATGGCCGTGGATTGGGCGTACCGGCAGGGAAAATTTCGGGAAGGCGATCTCATTCTTCTTGGAGCGTTTGGCGGAGGATTGACGTGGGGAACCGCCTTGATTCGCTGGTAAGGAGCTTTGACGGGCAGGGCCATTCCTGAGTTGACGAATCTTCAATTTCTGTCATAATGTGAAATGGGTTTTCACGGGTATGCCATGTGGGGCACGAGCATCATCCACCAGCCGGTTTTTCCACAGTTTCCACAGACCTTAGGGGGTCGTCGTGAAAAAGATTTATTTGGCTAATCCACGTGGGTTTTGCGCCGGCGTCGACCGGGCCATCGAGATCGTGGAAATGTCGCTGAAGCGCTACGGCGCTCCGATTTACGTGCGACATGAAATCGTGCACAGCCGGCACGTCGTCAACTCTCTTCGCAAACGGGGAGCGGTGTTCGTAGAGGAACTGGATGAAGTCCCGGACGGCGCGCTGGTGATTTTCAGCGCCCATGGAGTGGCCCAACAGGTATGGGAAGAGGCGCGGCGGCGCAATCTGAAAGTCATCGATGCGACCTGCCCCCTGGTGATTAAAGTTCACAATGAAGTCAATCGCGATTACAACAATAATTACGAGCTCATTCTCATCGGTCATGCCGACCATCCCGAGGTGGTCGGAACCCTGGGACAGGTTCCGGATAAATTTCATCTGGTGTCTTCGGTCAAAGACGTGGAAACGCTCGAGGTCGAAAATCAAGAACACCTGTCCTACGTGACGCAAACGACGTTGAGCGTGGATGAATGCAGTGAAATCGTCGAAGCGCTCAACCGGCGTTTCCCCGGCATCAAAGGCCCGCATCAGGAAGATATTTGTTATGCCACGCAGAATCGGCAAAATGCCGTCAAAGAGCTGGCCAAATTCGTCGAATTGATCTTGGTTATCGGGTCTCCCAACAGTTCAAACTCCAACAGGCTTCGTGAATTGGCCGAACGATTCGAGGTCCCTGCCTATCTCATTGATTCCTACCAGGACGTCAAGCTTGAATGGCTCAAGGGCGTGGAAGCCATTGGGGTCACGGCCGGAGCCTCTGCACCGGAGATTCTCGTCAGTGAAGTGGTCGCGTACCTCAAAGGAGTCGGGGCCGAGGAGGTCGAAGAGCTCACAGTCGTTGAGGAAGACATCGAATTTCTGCTTCCCAAAGAATTGATGATGCCCGGACAAAAGCGAAACGAAAGAGCCCTCGTCTAGCCCGCATTTCTCACCAACCTCCTGCTGCAGGCGCCGGTCCACTCGCTGTGCCGGGGCGTACTCCCGCAAGCCCCTTCGACATAGTGTTCAACTATGCCCCTTCAGCGTCTCGTAGTCCGTGCGCCCAAGCACAACGGCGTCTCGATGCCCTCGCGACGGAGCCTGGTGAGGAATGCGGGCTAGTCCGGTTTCCGTATCTACAGGTAGCCCACAGCATATACACGTAAACACACAATATATACACAGAAATTTCATCACCACCACATTATTTAGTGTAAAATCCTTGATTTTTTTGTCTTCTGTGGTACAGTTGAGGCACGAGTCCGTTTGCCCCATCACCCACCTCTCTGAGAGTTTCTCATGAAGTTGAAATCCCTCCTCGTTTCCGGATTCAAATCCTTTCCCGAAGCTCGACTCGACTTTCCCCAAGGCATTACTGCGGTGGTGGGGCCTAACGGAGTAGGGAAAAGCAACGTCGTCGATGCCATTTTATGGGTTTTGGGTGAGCAAAGCACCAAAGCGTTGCGAAGCGAACGCATGGAAGACGTCATTTTCAATGGGACGGAATCCCGTAAGCCATTGAGTATGGCGGAAGTTTCGCTGGTCGTCAGCGACGTGACGAATCAGGAACTCGAGTCCCTGGCCGGTGTGATGGAGGCGTTGCCTGGAAACAAGGAATTGATGGTCACACGCCGGTTGTACCGTGACGGGGAAAGCGAATATTCCATCAATAAAATCCCTTGCCGGCTGAAAGATATACGCGGCCTGTTTTTGGAAGCGAGAGCCGGCACCAAGGGACATACGGTGATCGAACAGGGCAATATCGATCAAATCCTCTCCGGGTCTCCTCAGGATCGCCGGACGTTCATCGAGGAAGCCGCGGGAATCGGTCGCTTCAAAAAACAAAAGACGGAAGCGCTGAACAAACTCAAAACCACGAACCAGAACCTGACTCGCGTCCGAGACATTATTGCCGAAGTAGAAAAACAGTTGCGGACCTTAAAACGCCAGGCGCAACAGGCCGAGCACTATCGGAAGCTCAAGGAAGAAGCGCGCGCCATCGAAATCCTGCTCCTGAAACACGATTTTGAAGACCTGCATCATCAGCGGACGCATGTTGAATCCGAACTCGCCCGGTTGGAGTCGCGCGAAGCTGAACTCTTGGCCGAGGAAGCCCGCCTGATGGCGTCGTATGAGGAAGCCAAATCGGCGCTTCTCCGTGACGGGGAATTCGTCGGACACATGCAGGACGAGCTTCGACAATTGGAACAGGGCATCGGGCAGGCGCTCACGACCATGGAAGTCGAGCGGAATCGCGCCGACTTGTTTGACCAGCAACGAACGCAGGCGTTGGAAGAACAGACTCGCCTCGTCACGGTCATCGAGCAAGCCGCGACGAGCATCGAGAGCATTAAGGAGCAGGTTCAGCGCTCTGAAGGAGACATGGTGGAGGTGACCGGACAGTTGAAGGAATTGGAGATGGAAGAGCAGCAACAAGGTGAGCGCCGGATGTCGCTGCAAACCCGGACCGAGCAAAGCCGGCAACGCCTGTTCGACCTTGCCGTCGAGCGTTCGCAAACCGAAGCTCAATTGTCCAATTTCGATGCCAAGCAAGGGGAACTGGCGAGTCGCCTCCAGGACATTCAGGACGATCAAACCCATTGCCGGCAGGAACGCGAACGCGCCGAGTCGACCCTGGCCGGGCAAAACGTGCTCTTACAGCAAGTCACCCAACACTTGGCCGTCGATCGTGAAAAGCACGAAACCCTGTCGGTCGCGACGTTGGAACTCGAAGGACGGCTTCGAGAGGTCGATGAACAACGAATTGAGGAACAAACCAACCGTGCGGCCGCCGAATCGCGGCTGCGGGCCTTGGAAGCCGTGCTTCAGGAAGAGTTGGGGTATCGGCAAGACCAGGAAGGAAACGATCCCTCCTTACGACGGGTGTGTCAGGGTGTCAAGGAAGTGTTCGCTGAACGGTTGACGGTTCCGCAAGAATATGAAGTCGCGATCGAGGCGGCCTTAGGCGAGCATATTCGCGCCTGGGTCGTGCACGGGGTTGATGACGTTCTGCAAGCGCTGGAGTTTGTCACGGAACATGGGTGGGGTCGTGGGACCTTTGTGACTGCGCAGCCTCTTGTTTCCTCAGCCGGGCCGTCCTTTTCGTCGTGGCCTGCTTTGGAAAAAGTGCCAGGCGTGTTGGGCAGGGCGGTCGACCTGATTTCCGTCCCCGAAGATCTTCAGGGTGTGTTGCAGTGTCTGTTGAGTCGAGTGGTGCTGGTGGATACCCTCGAACATGGTCTGTCGGCGATCCAACACGTCTCTCAATCCGATCTTGGGTTCTTGCTGCTGGTGACGCGAACCGGAGAAGTCATCGATCCCCGGGGCATCGTGACCGGCGGTTCCACCGGTGAGGCAAGCGGGCTGCTACAACGACGGCGTGAAGTGCATTCGTTGGAGCAGGGCCTGTCCTCGATGAGCCAGCGCATTGCCGGTTTTGACGGTCAACGCCGGACGGTGCAGGAACAGTTCGAGACGAACAAGCAGCAACTCCACACCCTTGACGCTTCCCTGAAAGAGTCCGAAATGAAGCAACTCGTGGTGGAGCAGGAACGCTCCGTTCTTGCGAGCCGCCTACAGGAGATGGAGCAACGGTTGAATGCGAATCAAACGGAACTCGATTCGTGTCAGGAGGAACTCACTCGGATTCGAGAGAATGAACGCCTGGCTCAAACGCGGCTCGAAGAGATCGGGAAGCAACACGGCGAAGAAGAACAACGGCTGGCGGAGTTGACCACGCAACTTCAGGGGCTGGACGAAGCGATACGGGTGCTCTATGACCGGTTGACGGAGACGCGGTTGACCCTGACCACGTATCGGGAACGTCATGAACGGGCCCGGGCGGATTTGGACCGGTTACAGGAGGAAGACCGGAGCCGGCGGGCACGGCTGCAGAGTCTTGCCGAGCAGAGCGAGTCCCTTCAAGTGCAAGCCGGACAGAGCCAGCAGGAACGCCGGCGAGCGGATGCGGTGTTTCAGGAATTGGATGCCAGGAAGACGAGCCTGCAAGGTGAGCTTCGTGAGGTCGAAGAGCGACATACGAGCGGCCTTGCACGGACTCGGGAATATGAACAGGGTCTCAATGAAAGTCGAAAACAGTGCGCTTCGACCAGGGACACGCGGCGGGACTCGGACGTCCATCTCGCCGAAATCCGGACGCGAATGCAAACCATCGAGGAAGCCCTGACCGGCACCTACGGGGAGCCCGTGGAGACAAGTGGAGCAGGCTTGCCGCAGACGGACGTTTCGCAAGGGGCTGAGGGTGAAGGGCCGGAGACCTGGAAGGAACGGTTGCAGATCATCCGGACCAGGATGGATCGCATGGGGGCGTTGAATTTGGCCGCAATTGACGAGCATCGGGAATTGGAAGAGCGCTATCGGTTTCTCCACGAACAGGAAGAGGATTTGTCGGAATCGATACGCTCGCTTCAAGAAATCATCGAACGCCTCAATCGAACGACGAATCGAATGTTTCAGCAGACCTTTGAAGCTATTCAGGAAAAGTTCGGAGAAGTCTTTTCGGCCTTTTTTGCCGGAGGACAGGCGGAGTTGGTCTTGGTGCAGCCGGACACGGAAGACGAAGAGGAAAAGCTGGGGCTGGATCCCGGCGTCGATATTATTGCGCAGCCTCCCGGGAAACGTCTCAGAAATCTGACGATGTTATCCGGCGGGGAAAAAACCTTGACCGTGTTGGCCTTGCTGTTTGCCAGTTTTCTGACGAAGCCGTCGCCGTTTTGTATTTTGGACGAGGTCGATGCCCCATTGGATGAACCGAACGTGGTCCGGTTTGCTCGATTCCTGCCTCAACTCACCCCGCTGTCGCAGTTTCTCGTGATCACGCACAATAAACGCACGATGGAAGTCGCCGATTCCCTGTTCGGGGTGACTATGGAAGAGCCCGGCGTTTCAAAATTTGTTTCCGTGCGAATTGCGGATTTCGAGAAAGTGTAACGGCAAGGAGGCCGGAAGATTTTGCGCGAGGGGGAAAACTCAACGCCCCGTCTTCGTATGGAGACGGGGCGTTGTCAACTTAATTTCGTACGCCGCTCCAGACTTTCTCAGGGTCAATTTCTTTATCAGGGTTCAAGGTTCTCGCTTTTTCGAGCAAGACATCGGTGGTTTCGGGGATTTCCGGGTCGGAAATGCAACAGTCATCGACCGGACAGACGGCGGCGCATTGCGGTTCATCAAAATGCCCGACGCACTCAGTGCAGCGTTCGTGGGTAATCACGTACACCGTATCCCCCTCGCCTTGTCCTTCACCCACCGCATACCCTTTTTCTTCCGCGGCACTCCGGGTTTCGAAGATGGCCTCATTCGGGCATTCCGGTAAACATGCTCCGCAATTAATACATTCTTCGGTTATCAATAACGCCATAAATTCCTCCTTTATCGAACCAGCAAGAGTCTTTGATCCCTCAGCAATGTAGAGTACATATTCTAGGCCCCCCGTGAGTAGCGAGTCAACGGGACAGAAGGCCTATGGCCCTAAGCCATTTGGACTGTTGTCCTCACGGGCTGTAGCCGTGGTTGCACTCCTGTCGCGGATCTGAAAACGACACGCGCCCGGGACGAAGCTTCTCCGGCGGTCCGTCACTCTTCAAGTTGATAGTCCCAACCCTGGATACAGGAGGGCTTCCCCGCGACCGCCAATGCGCCCCGGAAATCTGGCCCCAGGGGGAGATCGAAAAGGGACCAAGTATGAGGGGACTGTTCCTGAATGCTGAGGATTCGCGGCGGTGCGTCATCGGTAAACGACACCGTCACATTTTTTAGAGGAAAGGAAAATCCTTTTCCAATGGCTTTGACAAAAGCCTCTTTGCGGGTCCAACAACGGAAGAATGCCGCCCGTTGGTCTGCGGGAGGGAGCTTCCGGAAAGCCGTGAGTTCATCAGCGCTGCAAATGCGTTCGGCCAGTTCCGCATAGTCTAGGGAATCCCGTTCTCCCTCAAGATCGATGCCGACTTCCAAATCGCGGGACACGGCATACACCGCCAACTGTTGGGAATGAGACACGTTGAAGTGAAGAGGTTGATCCACCGGGGCTTGCAAAAGCGGTTTCCCAAAGGGACCTGATTGAAAACGGATGTCCCGGGGAGCAATCCGCAGGTAACGAGCGAGGATCTGTCGCAGGATGCCCCGCGCGGCCGCAAAGCGTTGGCGGTGTTGGGGGCTTTTAAAACGTTGCTCGCGTTCTTGTTCGTCCGGACTCAGGGTTTCTTGATACACTTGAAGACGGTCCAAGGATATGTCTACAATCACGCGCCACACGTGGATATGACCCGCCGGTAGAAGAGGCTCGCCCTCGAGACAGTTCCCAAAGAAAGAAGATGGGGAGAACGATGAGGTCAGGGAACGATCGTGACTCATGCCTGATTCGTAGGAAGACGACAGGAACATGTTTCTCCGTGTCTGAGCGACCGGAGCGGACCGAGAAATATTGTACAGAGAAACGCCTTCGCGAGGCGAGTATTGAATAAGCCCACACAATCAGCGGCTTATGCCGCATTAATCACCGCCTCGGTCGTGTGGGGCGGGTCGGTGGTGGCACAGAAAGTGGCGTTGGGCGCCTTCTCCGCCGTGGAAGTGTCGGTGTTTCGCGGACTTGGCGCGTTGGGTATTCTTGTGCCGTTGTGGTGGTGGCAGGAACAGTCCAAGACGCGTTTGACCGTACGGGATCTCGGGGTGCTCACGGCCCTGGGGCTCGCCGTGCTCGGCAATCACCTGCTGATCTTGTATGGGCTTCAGCACATCGGGGCCGGAGCAGCCGGCGTGATTATCGGGGCCAGCCCGGCCATTACGGCCTTTCTTTCCTCATTGATGTTGCGGGATATCCCGTTTCGTCAAGTTTGGGTCGGGTGCGCGGTGTCGTTCATGGGAGTGGCGTTGGTGTCGGGTGGCAATGTCACGGCCGATGGCGGCGCGAATCCTGTGCTGGGCGGCGGGCTGGTGGTGCTGGCTTTGGTCAGCTGGGCCCTGTATACCATCGGGAGCCGGTGGATGATGGAGGGGCTGTCGCCGTTGACGGTGAATTGGACGACGCTCTTCATCTCCATCGTCCTTCAAGTGCCGTTGCTGTGGCTGGACCCCCTGGTGTTGGAGGCGGGTATCGGGAGTATTCCCCCCTCCGGTTGGGCGGCGTTGGTGTACGTCATCGTCTTTGCCACCGCACTCGGCCAGCAAGCCTGGCTCTATGGGGTATCCGGTATCGGACCTTCCCGTGCCGGGGTGTTTACCAATTTGATTCCCGTGTCCGCGCTCGTCTTATCTTTCGTCGTTCTGGGTGAATCCCTGGATCTGATCAAAGTGCTTGGCATCGGATTCGTGTTGGGCGGCGTCTGGTTGGTCAACCGCTCCTCACAGACCTGAGCGCTTCCATGGCCGATGCTTGCTCAAACGTCGCTCGAATGGGATGATGACTGTCGGGACGGCACGGGGTGACCCTTCCCTCACCCTCACCTTCATCCTCTCCCATCAAGGGAGAGGAGACATGCTATCCACTCCCTCGCCCCGTGCGGGAGAGGGCTGGGGTGAGGGGAAAAACGGAACGTGTCGAATGGTGAAGAAAGGTAGCGCCGAATGCTGAAAGAGCGAATCGAGGAAGTGACGTTAGCCAACGAGTCGTTTTATCGGGCCTTTGAGAGTCTGGACATCGGGGAAATGGACAAGGTGTGGGCGCACCAGGAATACGTGACGTGCATCCATCCGGGCTGGAGTATGAAGATCGGCTGGCCGATGGTTCGAGATTCCTGGGTCGTAATTTTCAATAACGTGTTTTCCATGGGGTTTTCCCTCACGGAATTGCAGGTCCAGGTCGCCGGTGACGTGGCCTGGGTGATTTGTACGGAAAATATTACGAGCCGGCACGCGGATTCCACCCAAAACAGCCGAGTGGTCGCGACCAATCTGTTTGAACGCATGGATGAAAGCTGGAAGATCATCCATCATCACGGCTCCCTGTTAATGGAATAGAGAAGAGAACAACGATCGTTGTTCCCCGGCTATCGGCAGGATGATTTCCTGTAGGGGCGAACCGGCGTGTTTGTCCTGATCCACGATTTAGTGCGGGGTGGCGAGAGTAGCCTGCCATTCTTCGACGATCACATCCCGTTCCACCATCGTCATGCCGGTATATTTGCGGAACATCCCTTTGCCGCCCTTTTTGCGCCGCCAGGTCACAAAGTCGGCAAAATGGTCTTTGCACACGGTGCCCGTTCCGGACGGGGCATAGCCTTGGTTCGTACAGCCTTCGATCATACAAGATTGAGCAATCATGCGGTTGACTCCTTCGTGAGTTGGGCAGACACGTTGATCTGCTCCTATGCTCCAGTATGCCTAACCGCCACGCGGCCGTGCAACGGTGTGCCGATGCGCGGAGCAACGTTTGTTGTGCCCTACTTGCATTCTTGTTGACGGTCTGGCTATCGTAGCCGGTTTGATTCGGGTGAAAAAGCCATTTTGAACGGTTTGAGAAAGGAGAGTGACTTGTGGCAACAGCGAAAGAAGTCTTTGAACAAGTGAAAGCGGCGGCCCTGGCGGCGACCGGACCGGACGAACGCGCTTTGCAGATCGATTATGAAGCCTTGGAGAACAAAATGACGTCGGTCCTGGGAAACCGGACCGTCCCCCTCTTGCACATTAACCAATATTTGCCGGAAGGGTATGAAGACCAAGGCCACTTCAATGCCATCGCCGTGACGGAGGGGAACGTGGTCTATGACATGGTCATCGGCGATCAATATTTTCGTTATGATATTTTTTCCGCTGCCGATCTGAACAAATTCCAGGCCATTGACGGCATTTATAAAGATGAGGAAAAACGCGAAGAAATTTCCTTTTTGAGTTTGCGGCTCCAGCATGGGGATGAAGCGCATATTTTGTTGGGATTGAATGACGAGCAGCGCGCCAGCATCATGGCCGTCGCCGAAAAGCTTTCGTCAGCCCGCCATCCGGAATAAGGGCTTTTCAACGATTATTCTTTTGAGAGCGTAGACTCCGCTATTTTGCTTCAGGAGTCTTCTACGCCTTTTTCGTGGAGGGCAACCTCTCCGCTCGAAGGGTCCAGCGTCATTGCCACAAGGGCGTGGACCACGGGATTGCTGACGGCGTGTCGTTTGAACACCGGAAGGTTTGTTCCATTAAGTCTTCGCGCGGATGGCGTGAGTAGCCCATCGAGACCAGATGCCACAGCCTCGTTCCCCAACCTGTTGCAGAAGCCGTAGTCGCTGTCATGAGTGAGGCTAGGCCAGTCTTTATGTAGCGGCCTCAAATCCTTTGTCGATCCGTCAAAGCGGCATGAGAAGCGGGAATAGTAGGCGGTACGAGGGTTAGTGGGTTGGCCCGCAAATTTCTGAAACCAATATTTACGTTCAGCTTCAGCCGTCTCGGGCTCCAGGGAACTGTAAAAGATGGGAAAAGAGCCATCCGAGAAACGAGTGCGATGTTCAGCGTTCTGAAGTTGCGGCTTAGGTCTGAACGGTTCGTCGCACAGTTCTTCAGGATTGTCAGAAATGCCGCGAGATGCCAACAAATCGAACATCTCATCGACGTTCTCGTCATCAAATCCTTGTGTACGAAGAAAGTCTGCGTCTTGTAGCGGAGTCGCTAATCTGAACACGTTTGTCTGCAGCGATTTAGTAGCGATCGATACAAGCAAGCTTACCTTCCCGTCACTAGCTCAACGTACTCTCTCACCAGGAGTAGATTCTCCATTGAACCTTCCCGTAGTAGATCCATCGGCACCTTGCCATTCAAGGTGTCGTGAGGTTCTCTCAGCCACTCGTTTTCCACAGCCTCGTCTCGAAAGAGCGCGGACAACAACCTTCGAATTTGAAAGAGATGGGCGATTCGATCTTTTGCATCCCGTCCGGTAAGGGTTTCATACCCTTGAAGTACATCATTCACGTAAGTCAACCGAGATGGCTCGAATCCAAGCAGGACACAGGCTGATTCCGGTGGTAAATGCCACGTGGCGAGAAGTTTGTTGACGAACTGGACCGGACCGGTGATTCTGCCGCGGTAGGTTGTTGCTTCTGCCGACCCTGCTTCAGTACGAGCGGTAGCCTTTTGTGCCCCGCCGTTACCGGATTGCCCCACTTCAGAAGGAAATTCCCGTTGTTTGAAATAGAAGTCAGATTGATCTATGCGGGACGAACCTTTTTTTTCAGATGCAAGCCCACTACGTTCCATGAACGACCCATGCTTGGTATCAACCGACGGTCGTAGTCTCTGATCTTCAAGCTGGCTTTGTCTCGGTTTGAGAGTTTCAAGCAAGAGTTTTTTCCCGTTTCATTCTGTCAAACATTCTGTTTCCATGCCGATGCTGTCGAGAAACGCCTTTAACAATCGTTCCAAGTGCTTCGCACGGTTTTCGATGCCGCGCACCGTTCCGTCCGCGCGGTAGATAGCCTGACAAGAAAGAATCAGGGACGACGGCTTTGTCCGGTCACGGAATGCGTGCAAGAAAGCACGCCATCCCTCCTCGAAATTCTCGACTTCCAGATTCACTTCAGTATGCTCAACGGCGCTGCCGAATTGACTCAGGTCGAGATGGATGTTGGACGCTTGCAGTCGTGACAGATAGTTGCCGGCATCTTCTTGTTCGTCGTTCAGTTCCAGAAATAACCTGGGTTCAATGACAACCGTGCGGACTGGCACGTTCGGTAACGACTTTTGTAGCGCCTCCTCGCACAGCGAGATACAGTCTTTACAGATTTTTAAATCTTTTTTCGTTTCCAAGTCATTGAAAAAAAGAGCCATTTTGTCCACGGAGATATTGATAACGCCATTACCGTTGAACAAGGTAACGTGAACGCGCGCATCCGCAAGCAAGTTGCCTTCTGCTACGTGCATGTCACGCGTGTTGATCCTAAACCGAGGATGAATCGTCTCGTAGAAAGCCTTGAGCACGCTTGTATTGTTGCTCGGGAGATCAAATGCCGGGGTGGCAAATTTCACGTCATACGTCACATCTATACAATCAATCTTGGCTTTCATCTTCACCCACCAATCTACGACGCAGAAGAATAGGATCCTCTCGTTGAGAACGATAACTTACCCGTGGAGTTAGATCAAGCCGGGAATGCTGAAACCAACACGACGAACATGGGCAGCCCCTGCCTCTTTTACCAATGGCTGGAAAATCAAAATCGTTCCATAATGTAAAGCCCGAAAGAACGCCCGCCCCGGCCCGGAATCGTTAAAGAGTAACGCACTGACAAGAACGTTCGTATCGAAGACGAAGTGGGTCATTCTTCATCAAGGAGAGACCGCAAGATTTCCGGGGTCAGGCCGCGCTGTTGCGCGTTCCGGCTGATCTCCAGCATGGTGTCCCGAAGCGATTTCTCGGACTCTGTGACATCACGCAAGCGCAAATTGATAAGCAAATCCAGTTTGCGATGCTCTTGGTTCGAAGCCGAACGGTAGCGGTTAGCCACATCAGAATCGACCGACACGGTTATTTGTTCCGTCATTGTATGTCCCTCCAAGCTTTAACTTATAGTGAAAGTCTCATCTTCTTCGAGTGCCCCTCGACCTTGACCTCTGCCACTTCCTGTTCTCATGGCATGAAAATACTCTCAAAGTACCCCATTTTCATGTCTTGCCGTGCAGGTTGCAAGCCCGTGTATGAGGTTTGCTACTTTTAGTACTTCGCTTGGTTGGAAGCGGCAACCCCCACCACGGCAGCCGGTGCCTGAAGGTTTGGCTGCCGTGACTCTTCCTCAAGCTTGTCCCTAGTTTTTAGTGGGGGATCTATTGAGAATAGAGACTGGCGAAACTGATACGACGAACATGGGCAGACACGCAGGTCTGCCCCTACGCGTGATAAAACGGAAGGGTCTGTACGACGCAGGGAAGGCGTTGTCCGTTGACGTCCACGTCGAGGGCGGTGCCCGGGGCGGTAAAGTCCCGCAACGGAAACGCCAAGGCCAGGGTCTTGTTCAGGGTCGGCGAGTGAATCGCGCTGCTGACCCACCCAACCTCTCGATCTTCGCTGAAGACTTTGGCATCGGGTGAAGGAATCGGTGCCTCCGGGGAATCGATCACCAGGCCCACCAGCCGCCGTTTGACTGTCCCGTACGTGTCCATGCGCGCGACGACTTCCTGGCCGGGATAGCACCCTTTACTCAGGCTGAAGGCCTTTCCTTCGAGGTTGGCTTCGGGCGGGACGATGCGTTCATTCAAATCCGGTCCCAGTTTTGGGATGCCCGCTTCGATTCGCAGGGATTCCCGTGCTGCCGTACCGAACGCTCGGAGGCCAACGGCTTCCCCGGCCTCCCACAACCGGCTCCAAGCCTGGTCCATGGCCTCATTCGGCATCAGCAGTTCAACGTCCCGTTCACCGGTTTCCTGGGTGGTGGCGATCAGGGCCGGCTGCCCATTCAGGTCGTGGGTCAGGAAGCCCCCCTGTTTCAAACCGCTGATGTCGACATCCAACGCGTGCCGGATAAGGAGTGGGGCCTTGGGGCCGCTGACCAGAATAATGCCCCAGGTGTCTTCGCCGTTCTTCATCTTGGCTTTGGTGCCGTAGAGCAGAAACTTGCGAAAGGTGTCGTAGGTGACGGCGCCTGATTCGCCCACGTCCTCCACGACCAGAGATTCCTCAAGCCGATAGACCCGGAAGTAGCTCAAAATCTTGCCTTTGTGCGACATGAAACTCGAATACAACCAGTCGCCGGATTGGAGCGGCAGAAGGTCGTTACTGATAATACTTTGCAGCCAGGTGACGCGGTCCTCTCCCGTGACGTGCAGTAGGCCGCGGTGAGAGACATCGGCGATTCCCACTCCCGTTCTGACGGCGTGATGTTCGGCAATGGGGTCGCCATAATGGATCGGCATCTCCCATTCCCCGGCGGGACCGAAGTGGGCTCCCAGTTGCTGATGGGTGGTATGAAGGGAAGACTGTTTCATGCCGGGGGTTGTGTCACTTCCTGGAGGAGGGCCAGGGTCCTGGCGGAAAATTCATTGCGTGAGACGATTTTGTCGATACCGAGTTCCTTGGCCTGACGCCACGTGTCGACTTCTTCGTGATTGGCAAACGCCAGGACCGGGATATGGTTCGATACCGTCTCGCTTTTTGCGGTTTTCAGCATGGTGGCGGCATCGAGCCCGGGGTCGTTCATATTCAGCACAATAGCCGTCGGGGCATGGGCCTTGGCCTTTTCGAGGATCTCATCCGGAGACTTGACCCGCTTGAGCCCATAGCCGGCGGGCTTAAAGGCATCCCGAATCTTCGTATAGAAAAAAATATCGGTCACACCAACGAGAACGACTTTTTCGTGTTCCACGAGTCCCACCTTTCTTGTGATCAACCCCCAGGGGTGTCCTAATTCATTAGACTCACGAGCCGCATCATCGCGCGCTTCGCCGGCGCATAATTGGCATTGAGCGTCACGGCGGTTTTGTACGATTCGATGGCGCGCGTCCAGTCGCCTTTTCGTTCATAGACGCGTCCCAGGTTCATGTGCGGGAAGGCCGGACTTTCGTACCGTTTGGCTATGGTGGCGCGTTCGAGCCACGGGATCGCTTCATCCAACCGGTTCAGTTCGATGAGATAGGCCCCGATGTCATTATATGGATTCCCGAAATCCGGGTCCGTCCTGATGGCCCGATGACATTCTTGAATGGCTTCGTCCAATTGACCCATAAAGCTGTAGGTCCATCCGAGGAAGGTATACGCTTCGGCCGTCGGAAAGTGGTCAATGGAATTCTGGTAGAGTTTGACGGCGTCATCCAGCTTGCCGTTCATCTGGCAATCGTAGGCCTGCTGGAATAAATTCCAGGCGGTCAGCTTGTCCTCTTCCCGCCCTTCACCCTGTTGAATAAAATCCTGCTGGTTCATTGTCTATCACTCTCCCCTTGAGGGGGAGTCACAAGCAGCCAAGCCGACAGTCGCCGGCTGCTGCGGTGGGGGGAACAGGCCCCCTCACCCATACTACCCCTACTCACCCTTCAACTTGTGACGAACGAGGTCGGCGGCGCGTCTCCCGGATAACAGCATCGACCCGAACGCCGGGCCCATACGGGGAGAGCCATCCACTGCAGCCACGGCCAATCCCGTCACGAAACAGTTCGGGAAGACCTCACGCGTATTATCTACAACCATGGCCTCTGAACGTGCAACCCACATGGCGCCGTTCCCCGGGACCGTGGCATAGAGCCCGCGCTGGTTGAGTAATCCGACCACGACCGCGTCATGTCCGGTGGCATCGACCACGACGCGCGACTCGAGGGCGATCGGATCGACGTGGATCATGTCGTGGCCTGCCATCTCCGCGGTCGTGTTATTGACCACGACGCCTTCGAGCACGCCTTCGCCGTGAAGGATCAAGTCCACCACCCTGGTCAGGTTCAGCACCTTCGCCCCGGCTTCATACGCCGAGGCAATGAGGCGGGCGGTCGCGTGTGGAGGGTCCACGATCCGCATGCCCGCGCAGTCCTTCACGGGTTTACAGGGGACGCCCATGTTCTCGAGGATGGAGTGGGCGGGTTCGCACAGGGTGGCTTTATTCATGAGGTACCCGCCGGACCAGAACCCTCCGCCGAGTGCGAGACTCTGTTCGATCAACAGGGTGCGAAATCCTTGTGTCGCCAGGTCATGGGCGCAGACCAGACCGGAAGGCCCGCCTCCCACGATAATCACGTCACTTTCAATGAGTTGATCGAACTCTTTATAGAATTCGCGCGCGATGTGGCGGGTTACGTCCCGTTCACGAAGCGGCGCCGGCTGGAGGTTATCCATGGCAGACATTCCTATGTTGCCCTCTATAATGCCCTCTCCCTCTGGGAGAGGGTCAGGGTGAGGGACAGAGTCAGGGTGAGGGAGCAAGGCCCATGCTTCCGTTGGTTACGGCTTTTCGGGTTGCACATACAGTTCCCCGCCGGTTTTTCGAAACTCGTCGGCTTTTTCCTGAAGCCCGGCTTCCAGGGCTTGCTGTTCAGCCATTTGGAGCTGATCGGCATAATCGCGGACGTCCTGCGTGATTTTCATCGAACAGAACTGGGGGCCGCACATCGAGCAGAAATGGGCGCCCTTCGCGGCCTGGTCGGGAAGCGTGGCGTCGTGATATTCGCGAGCCGTGTCGGGATCCAGCGAGAGATTGAATTGATCCTCCCACCGGAACTCGAACCGGGCTTGTGATAACGCGTTGTCACGGCGTTGGGCCCCCGGGTGTCCTTTGGCCAAGTCCGCGGCATGCGCGGCGATTTTGTACGTAATGACTCCGTCTTTGACGTCTTCTTTCGTTGGCAGACCGAGGTGTTCTTTGGGCGTGACGTAGCACAGCATGGCGCACCCATACCAGCCGATCATGGCCGCTCCGATTCCCGACGTAATGTGGTCATACCCGGGTGCCACGTCGGTGGTGAGAGGGCCCAGGGTGTAGAACGGGGCCTCGTGGCACGCCTCCAATTGCCGTTCCATGTTTTCGTGGATCATGTGCATGGGCACGTGGCCCGGCCCTTCGATCATGACTTGGACGTCGTGCGCCCAGGCCAGCTTGGTCAATTCTCCCAACGTCTCGAGCTCGGCAAACTGCGCCTTGTCGTTGGCATCGGCAATCGAGCCGGGACGCAACCCGTCGCCCAGGCTGAAGGAGACGTCATACGCCTTCATGATCTCGCAAATTTCCTCGAAGTGGGTATACGCAAAATTTTCCCGGCGATGCGCGAGACACCATTTGGCGTGAATGGACCCGCCCCGTGACACAATGCCGGTCATGCGGTTCGCGGTCAGGGGGACGTACGACAACTTGACGCCGGCGTGGATGGTGAAATAATCAACCCCCTGTTCAGCCTGCTCGATCAGCGTGTCGCGATAGAGTTCCCACGTCAGGTCTTCGGCTTTCCCGCCGACTTTTTCCAGCGCCTGGTAAATGGGGACGGTCCCGATGGGGACGGGGGAATTGCGAATGATCCATTCCCGGGTCTCATGAATGTTCTTGCCGGTCGACAGGTCCATGACCGTATCGGACCCCCACCGGATGGCCCAGATCATTTTTTCGACTTCCTCGTCGATCGACGACACGACGGCGGAATTGCCGATGTTGGCGTTGATCTTCACCAGAAAATTCCGGCCGATAATCATGGGCTCGATTTCCGGATGATTGATATTGGCCGGGATGATCGCGCGGCCGCGGGCCACCTCCTCACGAACGAATTCCGGAGTGATGGTGTGGGGAAGCGTCGCCCCCCAGGCTTGGCCGGGATGTTGGTCCACGCCGCGGAGCGTGCCGTTCGTGGGGGTTTGCGCTTCCTGCCGCCATTGTGTTTCCCGGATCGCAATATATTCCATTTCGGGGGTGACGAGGCCTCGACGGGCATAATGCAATTGGGAGACGTTCTTCCCCGGTTTTGCCCTGAGCGGTTTGCGGATATGGCCAAAGCGCAGGGAGTCGAGCGTCGGATCATTGGCCCGCAGTCGTCCGTACTCTGACGATACGTCGGGTAAGGCTTCCACGTCCTGCCGTGCCAGAATCCAATCACGCCGTAACGGGGGAAGGCCGCGTTGAATGTCGATGCTCGTCGAGGGATCGGTATAAGGCCCGGACGTGTCGTACACGACGATTGAAGATGCAGCGGACGCGCCGTTGTCCTTCTTGGGGGAGGAAAGAACAATTTCACGCATGGGCACGGCCACGCCGTCCTGCTCCCCTTTGACGTACACTTTCTTGGAGGCGGGCAGTGGAGTCGTGGTCAAGGCCGAAGGAGGTGCCTGCCCCTTGTTCCCGTTCCCGGAAGAGGGTTGAGGGAGTTCAGTCTTATCCATACGGAAATCCTTTCCTAATGAACCTCTGACAATAAAAAAGCCGCTCTCCAACTTCCGGGAGCGGCTCACATACAAGGCAGCATATGTCCGCTTCCCTACGCTGGAATTACCCAGATCAGGTCCTGAGGGTTGTCTTCGTCACAAAGACTCTCAGCCAACTGGCTCCCCTAGCTATTTTCTAAACAAATTATCGTACGCCTTGCCCTTTTGCTTGTCAATCAATCTCCTGCCTCGCCTCCGTCCCGGTACCACTCGGCCAACCCCCAGTTCTTTTGAACTTTCACGATGTCCCCCACGGTTTTGGCGTGCCGGTCCAGGACCGACCTGACGGTATTTCTGAAATTACGGGATTCGGTGGGGTACCCTCTTTGTTGAAGGGCTGCCGCAATTTCGGCAGTGGATTGGGGCTGGTTCGCCATCGCCAGATAGCGTTGGGCGGCTTCGGTTAACGTCAGATGGGCAAATGAATCGGACTCGACATGACCGGGCTCTTGCCTAGTGGAAAGGGCAGCCGGCAGACAAGCCTGCAACGCCGTTTCACTTTCTCCCATTAACGCCAGCATCCCGGCAATGGCCGCGTCGATGACGCTTTTTCTTCTTTCCAGGTCTTTCAAGACCTTGCGATACGCATCCATACCGGCATCGTTCTGCGTCTCGTCAGACATCGCTTCTCCTCCCAATCAGTCGACGTGGTCTCTACCCCTGCTGAGGGGGTGGTTCTACATGACATAGCAAAATCATCGCTAACCATAGCAAGTCATAGCAAAAGATAGCAATTGAGCATCAAATCATAGCAAAGTCATAGCACGCATAGCAACAATATAGCAACAATATAGCAACAATATAGCAACAATATAGCAACAATATAGCAAAAACATAGCAATAACATAGCACCCATAGCAATGCGATGCGTTCTCGTGCAAATACAAGGAATTGACGGCACGAGCCAATATGCGGTAATGATGTGTGCATAAACGTTTATGTGTCTATGCGCAGGGATTTCCCATGACTAGATGGAACCTCTCGATTCCTGAAAAGACGGATCAGGCGATTCGTACCTTTCTTGCGCGCACCGGCGGCAAGAAGGGCGATCTCTCCCGGTTCGTCGATGAAGCCGTGCGCCGCCACGTGTTGGACCTTACCGTTCACGAGATCAAGAACCGTCATGCCCGACATGACCAGCAGAAAATCTTCGACTTGATCGCTGAGGAAGTGGACGCCGCGCGTGCGGGTCGTTCTTGATACCAACATCTTCATTGGCGCGCTTATCACCAAGGGCACCCCGCCGGACAGGCTGTATCGGGCATGGTTGCGTGGTGAGATTGAGCTTGTCACGTCCACTGCGCAAATAGCCGAGATCGCCGAGGTTCTCGCCCGCCCCCGTCTGCAAAAGTTTCTTGACGCCGCTGAAGTAGCAGCCATTGTCGAAAACATCGACACGCGCGCCCTTATTCTTGAGGCCCCGCTGGCTGTAGATCTGTCTCCCGATCCCAAAGACAACCAGATTTTGGCCGCGGCAATTACCGGGAGGGCCGACTTGATTGTCTCCGGTGAAAAGAAACACGTGCTCGCGCTCGGAGAGGTGGAAGGCATTCCGGTCGTGACTGCCCGGAAAGCCTTAGAACGTGTGGGCGACGCATGAGGGTTGAAAAAACCGATATTCCTCCTGAGGGTAGTCGGGGTAGCGGAGCGTAACCCGACACGGGGCCTAATTGTTTGACAATTGTCGCTGGAGATTAGGTGGAAACCGTCCTTCCGGCACGCTTGCAGGATGTTTAAGATCTGCTACAATCAAAAATTTAGACTTGGTACATGCTCGTACTCACAAGCGAAGGGAGTAAACCCTTGCCAAGAATTGAATCATCGGCGGAAGAGGTGCGGATGTGAATTCCCTTGAAACCAAGGCGTTCCCCATCACCGATTACGAGTCGGTCCCGGCCGAGGAACTCTTTGAGCGGACCAGGGCCGCCAAGAAGGCACTTGGTGAGCAGGTGCTGATCCTGGGGCATAACTACCAGCGGGACGATGTCATTGTGCACGCCGATCTGAGGGGGGATTCCCTGTTGCTGTCCAAGTTGGCGGCCGAACGCTCGCAGCACCCCTACGTGGTCTTTTGCGGGGTCCACTTCATGGCGGAAACCGCGGATATTCTGAGCCGGTCGAACCAGACCGTCATTTTGCCGGATTTGGCCGCGGGGTGTTCCATGGCGGATATGGCGGCCATCGAGCAGGTGGACCAGTGTTGGGAAGAACTGGGGCGCGTCCTGTCCGTGGAAGAAGACGTCATGCCCGCGGTGTACGTGAACTCCGCCGCGGTCCTGAAAGCCTTTTGCGGGGAGCATGGAGGCATTACCTGTACGTCTTCCAATGCCAAGGCCGTCATGGATTGGTGTTGGGCCCGGAGAGAAAAGATCCTGTTCTTCCCGGATGAGCATCTGGGGCGCAACGTGGCCAATACCATGGGGATGCCGCGGGAACAGATGATCGTCTGGGACCCGTACCTGCCCTACGGGGGGAACACGAAAGAGGCCATCCGAAAAGCCCGCCTCATTCTGTGGAAGGGCCATTGCAGCGTCCATCAGATGTTTCAACCCGCGCACGTGGAGTACTTTCGCAAGACCTACCCGGGCATTCGGGTCATCGTGCATCCGGAATGTCATGAAGACGTGGTCAATCAGGCCGATGCGGTGGGGTCCACAGAGACTATTATTCGTACGGTCAAACAGGCGGAGCCGGGGACCTTGTGGGTCGTGGGGACGGAGTTGAATCTGGTCAACCGGCTGAAACACGAAGAAACCGACAAGCAGGTGTTCTTTCTGTCTCCCACCGTGTGCCGGTGCGCGACCATGTTCCGGATCGATGCCGCTCACCTGTGTTGGAGCATGGAGAATCTCGCGCAAGGCTGTGTGGTGAATCAGATTTCCGTGCCGGTCGACGAAAAGGTCCTGGCCCGGGTCGCGCTCGATCGAATGATGGCGGTCAGCTAACGGGCGGGATTGTAAATATTCATTAATTCTCTGACAGAATGAAAGATAGGGTTGTCAGCCCTGTGCGGGTCTTCTTCTCGGTTCCTCCCCTTTGTAAGGGGAGGATAGGTAGGGTAGAGTCGCATGCCCAAGGGGCACCGGCACCGACCACCACACGCGGCCTGCCCACCCCTGCCTAGGTTCTACCTCCCCTCACCCCTCCTTACAAAGGAGGGGAAGGGAAAAGCCTGTCCCCGACTGGACCCCCGTTAAAGCCTGCGAGGACAAGCGTCAGGAATGACAGTAGGAAACGATGGACTATAAATCAACGCTCAACTTGCCCAAGACGGCGTTCCCCATGAAGGGGAACCTGCCGAACCGCGAGCTGGAGTTCGTCGCCCGCTGGGCAAAGCAGGGGCTCTATCAACGCATTCAGGCGTCACGGGCGGACAAGCCGCTGTATGTCCTGCATGACGGTCCGCCGTACGCCAACGGCCACATTCACATCGGCCACGCGCTCAACAAAATACTCAAGGACATCATCGTGAAGTCCCGCACCATGGAAGGCATGCGATCGCCCTACGTGCCGGGCTGGGATTGCCACGGGTTGCCCATCGAACACCAGGTCACGAAGCAACTCGGCGACAAGAAAAAAGACATGAGCGCCACGGAACTGCGCCGGCAATGTCGCGAGTATGCGGACAAATTCTGGAACATCCAACGGGACGAATTTCAACGGTTGGGAGTCCTGGGTGATTGGGAACGGCCCTACCTCACCATGGACAAGGCCTATGAGGCGACCATCATTCGAGAGTTCGGCAAATTCGTGGAGCGGGGCGGGGTGTACAAAGGGCTGAAACCCGTGCTGTGGTGCACCCAGGATCAGACCGCCTTGGCCGAGGCCGAGGTGGAATACATGGATCATCCCTCTCCCTCCATCTATGTGAAATTTCCGTTTGATGCGGCCTCCAAGGAACGGCTGGGCCTTGGCGGCCTCGAAGGAGTCGAGAAGGTTTCTATCGTCATTTGGACCACGACGCCCTGGACCCTTCCGGCGAATCAGGCTATCGCGATGCATCCTGAAATCGACTATGCGTTCGTCCGCGCCGGCGACGAAGTCCTGGTCATGGCGGAAAAACTGGTCGAAGAGGTGTCCAAAGCATGTGAGTTGAAAGCCCCTGCGATTCTCGATCGCAAGAAAGGCCAGGCCGGATTCGAAGGCCTTTGTTGCCAACGACCCATCAGCAACGGGCTGTCGCCGGTTCTGCTTGGCGACTTCGTGACGCTGGAACAGGGAACCGGCTGCGTGCACATCGCCCCGGGTCATGGGATGGACGACTATCTGCTGGCGATGAAATACAACGCCGGACAGGTGCTCACGGAACCCCTGCAGGTCAAGGTGCCGGTGGATGATTACGGACGTTTTACCGATGAGGTTCGAGAATTTGCCGGGCAGCACGTGTTCAAAGCCGACCCGGCAATTGTGGAAAGGCTCCAGCAACTCGGCGTGCTGGTCGGCCACGGCAAATTGGTCCATTCGTATCCCCATTGCTGGCGCTGTAAGAAGCCGGTGATCTTCCGCGCCACGCAGCAATGGTTCGTGTCCATGAACGAAGGCCGGTTGCGCGAACGGGCGCTCGAAGAAATCGACCGCGTGCAATGGATCCCGGAGCGGGGCCGCGAGCGCATCTACGGCATGATCCAGAATCGGCCGGACTGGTGTTTGTCCCGTCAACGGATTTGGGGAACGCCGATTCCCGGCTTCACGTGCGCGCAATGCCAGACCCCGTTGACCAACGCGCAGGTCATCGAGCGGATTGCCGGCCTGGTGAGCGAGCATGGCGCGGACGTGTGGTTCGAACGACCGGCGCAGGAATTGCTGCCCGAGGGCACGACCTGTGCGGCATGCGGGGCCACCGAATTCAGCAAAGAACAGGACATCCTGGACGTCTGGTTCGAGTCGGGGGTGAGTCATGCCGCGGTCGTGAAACAGCAGGGCGAAGACTGGTGGCCGGCGAGCCTGTATCTGGAAGGGTCGGATCAGCACCGGGGGTGGTTCCACAGCGCGCTCCTGTCATCCGTGACCACGGACAATCAGGCGCCCTATCGGGCCGTCCTGACCCACGGGTTCGTGGTGGACGGGCAGGGCAAGAAGATGTCCAAGTCGGCCGGCAACGTGGTG